>JANOAS010000265.1:0-70029 GCA_031411255.1 bacterium | reverse complement strand
TCGGGGGGCAGCAGCATGGGGGTGTCGTGATCAACGGAAACGAAGCGTGTCATGCCCCAACCATTACACCATCAATGCCTCCAGCGCCAAGAGCGCAACTGCCTTTTTTCAGCTTTTTGCTAAGTCCGACAGGCTCATAGGATCCGGAGACCGGCGGGATCGCATCACTCATCCATGTGGGGTTCACGCCATCCCCTTGCGTCAGCGTGACGCTGAAGGAAAACGTGTCATCCTCCGGCTCATCGAGCGTGCCGTTCTCATTCCGGGCCACGCCGGACACAGTGGCGGAAATGTTGTTTCTGGTCCGCAACTGGAAGGCAAAGCCGAGATCCGAACTTGTCAGGCTCCACTGGTGCACGGAAAACGCCAGCGTGTGGGTGCCCGCGGAAAGCAGCGGGATTTGTTTCACGATGCGGGCATTGCCAGCCAAACCCGCAAGGCCGGCACCAGTCGTCGAGCCGGCAGGCAGGAGCAGGTCCAGCACCCTGATTTGGGACTCCGTGTTGTCCGCGCCGGCGGCCAGTTGAGTGTAGGTGTCCGTGACGCCCGGCGCCATGTTCACCGTGGCCACCAGCTCGCCGTCCAGATAAATAAAGCCACCGTCATCCATGATGTAGCGGATGATCGGTTGCACCAGACTGGCTCCTGCAGGCACCTCGAATGTGGTGCGGAAATACCCCGTCCTCCTCTGCCCGCTCGCGGGTGTCGTAAGCGTTGTCCCGTTCGACGTGAATTCCGCCGGAGCCGGCTGCGGATTGACCCAGTAGTCCATCGTCTCGTATCCAATCGAACCCGGCCCAAACCCGGAGTCGTAGCTGTTCAGGACCGGCGGCGAAGCCACCTGAGTGGGGTCCGCACCAAAACGTGGTCCGTCATAGTTTTGCAGGAACTGGGGTTCAGCCAGGAACCATGTAGTATTGAAATCAATATCCGCATCACCCTGCACCGGCCTTGGAGGCAGCGCTCCCATGGGGTGCATGTATTTCCACGGGTGGCTGAAAGGGATGAATATCTGCTGCTGCTGTGCCTTGAGTGCAAATGGCAAAGCTAGGCAAGCCTGAATCAGCAAAAAGAGGCGTTTCATGCGGGCTGCGTGTTGGTGCGGTTTCTTTCGGGCGGCCGGGGTTGAATCCGGAATTCATCGAGATGAAAGCAATTCAACTCCAATTTGTAAAGAATTATTAATTTACTGATTTCCTTCGTTTTATCCCCAGTGAAAAGTATAAAACCAAGTAAAAATACCACAAAAATCCACATGCCGCGCAGCCCTGCGTTTTCTCTGTGCAGGCACGGTTGATACTGGCAGGCTGTCTGGAATCTGAAGGATGCTAAAACGGAATCTCCATCAACTCCGGGTCGACGATAAACTCGATCTGCCTGCGGATGGCTCTCATACCGGTGGAGAGAGCGTGCAGGTCGCACGGGGCACCGCCGGCCAGGGCTTGGACTTGCGCAGCGGCATCGCCCCAGAGATCGGGTGCGGCCTCGGCGAGGATCTCGGGGACGGAGGCCCGGAGGGCGACGGCGTGGGCCTGTGCCAGGGCGAGGGCCGCAGAGAGGAGCGGGGAGCGGGCCTCGGCGATGAAGTTTGAACCATGCAGCACCGAGCCGAGGCGCAGGCCATAGTCGAAGGTGGCGAAGTGGGTTTCGATGAGTGCCTTCTCCGCGTCGCTCAAGGGCGGAGTCCGCGGGGGCTCCGCCTCCGGGAAAAGGGAGCGGGCCGGGCCGGTGGCGAAGGCGACGAGCCCGCTTTCGGCCAGCCGGGTGAGACACTCAAAGGCGGCGCGGTCCATGACCTCCACCGTGCGGCGGTCCGCTGCGTCCTCGATGACCTGGCGCAGGCGGTCCCGCGCAGCCGCCGGGTCGCGCTCGACGACTATGAGGCACAGGGGCTTTTGCCCGGGTCCAGTCTCCCGCTCCTCACACCGCCAGAGGAGCGGCCCGAGGGCCTGGGCCGCATTGTGGGCGAGCGCCAGGGAGGGATCGGCTGGCACGGTCGCGACGGACGCAGGAGGCGTGTGGCCGACCTCCGCCGGGGCCAGCATTTGCTCCAACCTCTTGAAGAAGGAATCCCGGCCGCTGCGTAAATCCATGGTGTCGAGATCCCCTAGGTCGAGCACGCCCTCGGCCAGCCGTGTCTTGCCGGCCAGGGTGCCCAGCATTTTGTGCTCAAGTGTGTTCTCGGCGACGAGGTTGATGACCGTCACGGAGCGGGTCTGATTTTTCCGCCAGGCGCGGGCGATGCGCTGCTCCAGCTTGGCTGGATTCCATGGCAGGTCGCAGTTGATGACGACGCTGGCAGTTTGCAGGTTGAGCCCGGTCGCGCCGGAGTCCGTGCTGAGAAAAATGCGGCAGAATGGGTCGTTCTTGAAGGCGTTGATCTCCAACCGGCGCTTCTGCTGCGGCACGGTGCCCGTGTGCCAGGCAAATCCAGCGCCCAGCTCGCGGCAGAGGTCGCGCACGAGGACGAGCATTCTTTCCCATTCAGAAAAAATGATCACCTTCACCCCATCGTTGGCGAGGACCTCTTCGAGGATCTTCCGCAGCTCGTCCACCTTCGGGCTGGTTCGGTCCTCCTGGTCGAGGATGTAGTTTGTGTCGCAGATCATCCGCATCATGGCCAGTTCGCGCAGGAGCTTCTTCGACTCCTCCAGCCGCAGAGGACGGCGCTTCGCGATCACGGCTATCTTCGCCACCTCGAGTTCATGCCCGCTGTAGGCGTCCCGCTGGAGAGGGGAGAGGGCGACAAAGTGGTTCCGGTCCGTGCGGTCGGGCAGCTCGGTCTCCACCTGCGCCTTCCGCCGCCGCAGCATGAGCGGGCCCACCCGCTGGTGCAGGGAAACGAGATTCCGGCAGCCCTTGGGACGGCCTTTTTCATCCAGGTCGTAGAAATCACGGTTGAACCGGAAGAGTGGCCCGAGCACGCGCGGGTCCAGAAAATCCATGAGCGAGTACAGCTCGTCGATCCGGTTCTCGATGGGCGTGCCCGTGAGGACGAAGGCATACCTGCTCTCAAGACGCTTGATGGCCTGGGCGGTTTTGGTGTTCCAGTTTTTAATGCGCTGCGCCTCATCGAGCACGACGACGTCCGGGCGCAGGCGGGCATTCACATCCAGAGTGTCGGCGACCATTTGCTCGTAGTTCACGATGGTGAAAAATGGGGCATCCTCCGTGTAGCAGCCGAGGCGCTGGATGCGCCCGCCGTAGACCATGCGGCAGGGCAGAAGCGTGAACCTCTGGATCTGCTCCTCCCACTCCGCCTTGAGCGAGGCAGGCGTCACCACCAGCACACGCCGGGCCTTCCCCAGCCTGTGCAGCAGCGCACACGCGGCGATGGCCTGGATGGTTTTTCCCAGCCCCATCTCGTCCGCCAGGAGTGCCCGCTCCTTGAACGCGAGGTGCAGCATCCCCTCCCGCTGGTAGGGAAACAGGGGAACCAGCGTTTCATGCGGCGGCAGACACCGCTCTGCACATTTTGTTCATATTCATGCCGGAGCCGCAGACTCTCCGCCGCCGCCGCACGCTCGTCCAGCCACGGCTGCACATCCTGGGAAACCCGGAGGTCGGGAAAATCCGTCCCGCGCAACTTTTCCAGAGCGTCAAGCGCCTCCCCGACGTCCACGGCGTCCAGGAGGATGCCGTCCTCCGGCGCGAACAGGCCCCTCACCGCCCTGGGCAGCCTCTCCAGGCCCCGCCACACCTGCAGCCCGCGTGCGCCATCCTGCATCACCTCGATCCGCTGCGAGCCCTCCGCCACCACCTGCCCCCACGCCCGTTTGCCCGTCTTCTTTTCCACCAGCAGCAGCACCGCCTCCACATGCTTGCACGTTCCCAGACCGTTTTTTCTGAAGTCCGCACAGGTGCAGGAAAACGCGCGTGCCGCCACATCCCGCAGCTCCACGCGGTAGGTCATGCCGCTGTCAGATTTCACCTCAAAATTTGAAAACACGGGCTGCGCCGGGAATTCGTTCCGGATGCGCATCGGCTCTTCCCGGGCACGCAGCTGCCGCTTCGTCACCTCCTGCTCATCCGTTGTCCGCCAGTCATGCGCCGGCGGGAGGTCGGCTTCCGCTTTCGGTTTCGTTTTTTTCGCTGCTGTCTTCTTCGCCGTGGCTTTCATGCGCCCGCAGGGAACCCGTGATGCGGGCTGGGTCAATTCGGAAGGGTGCGAAATTCCGAAAATATGACAACGGAAGGCATGCTTCAAACCACGGCACGGCCTGGTGACCGGACCGTGCCGAAAAAATCACAGCAGAGCCCGGAACTCGGCAGGAGAAAGACCCGCCGCCTTGGCAATATTACCCATTGTAAAGGCGTTGATCGGATTGTGACGTGGGATGACCAGCGTTGTGATTCCATCACTCATGACAACGTGCTTTCCCTGCCTGATGACGCAGTAGCCCAGTTTTTCAAAAACCCGCATTGCTTCGCGGAGAGAGATGTCTGGCAGAACCGGCATCAGGCATCGACCATTTCGTGGAAAACTCTCGTGCGGAAGCGGGCCTGGATGTCAGCCTGCGCTTCCTGGTATTCGAGGATCGCAGCCCGGATGTTTTCCAGCGCCTCCTCACGACTGGCTCCCTGGCTGGCACAGCCGGGCAGGTCGTCACACCAGACAGCCCAGCCTTCCGGGCTCTCCACGAGGGTGATTCGGTGGGATTGATTCGCCATTCCAACGAATAAGCGCGGATCGAAAAATTTCAAGGCTGGCTCACCAGCCGCGCATGTAGCGCCTCCTCAAAGCTCCAGCATCAACTGCGCCACCGGACCAAAAGTGCGACGGTGGTGCGCGCAGGGACCGAGGCGGCGCAGGGCGTCGAGGTGCATTTTCGTGCCATAGGCTTTGTGGATTTCAAAGCCGTAACCTGGACACTCCAGAGCAAGGGCATTCATCAGGCGGTCACGCTCCACTTTGGCGACGATGCTGGCGGCTGCGATGGAGAGGCTGAGCGAATCCCCCTTCACCAGGCCGGTGTGCTCGAAGGGAAAAGGCTTCACCGGCAGTCCGTCGATGAGGATGCCGTCCGGCAGCTCCGGCAGGGCGCGCAGGGCACGCTCCATGGCCAGATGACTGGCCCGCAGGATGTTCAGCTTTTCGATTTCCTCCACGCTGGCACTGCCGTGGGCGAGGATGATCCGGGGGTCCGCTTGAAGCGCGGCGTAAATCATTTCGCGCTTCTGGGCGCTGAGCTGCTTTGAATCATTGAGCGTGCCGTGCTGGAAGTCCACAGGCAGGATGACGGCGGCAGCAACCACCGGACCGGCGAGGCAGCCGCGCCCCGCCTCGTCCACTCCGGCGATCAGGCGCTTTCCAACCGCCCGCAGGCGGCCCTCATGTTCAAGTGTCGGCATAATTGCTGAGGCGCCATTGATCCCCCTTTTCCCCCGGACGTCAAGCTGCGGCTGAAGGACCGCGCGCCCTTTTGCTTGCACCCGGCGCGGCACCGGCTAAAGAGGAGAAACCCTCATGGCACTGGATGACATTCGCAATCGCATCGACGACGTGGACGCCGAACTTCTGCGTCTGCTCAGCGTCCGTGCCGACCTCGTGCACGAGGTGGGCGAGATCAAAAAAAAGGAAGGCCTGTCCATCTACGCCCCGGAGCGGGAGGAGGCTGTTTTTCAGCGTGTTGTCAAGCTCAACCAAGGGCGGTTGCCAGAGCTGAGCATCCGGGCCATTTACCGGGAAATCATGTCCGCAGCCCTCGCGCTGGAGGACCACCTGAAAATCGCCTACCTCGGTCCCGCCGGCACCTGGACACACCAGGCCGCCCTGGTGAAATTTGGCCAGAGTGTCGACTACCTGCCGCAGGCCAGCTTCGCCGACGTCTTTGACCAGGTGGCCCGCCGCCACGCCAGCTACGGCGTCGTTCCCATTGAAAACTCGGCCGAGGGCGCCGTGGACCACATCGTCGATCTCTTTGCCGACTCCTCGCTCAAGATCTGCGCCCAGATTTTCGTCCGCATCGAGCACTGCCTCATGGCCAGCGGCCCGAAGGAGGAAATACGCACCGTCTACTCCCACCCCGAAGTCTTCGCCCAGTGCCAGCTCTACACGGCGCGGCATTTTTCCCACGCGGATCTGGTCGAGGTCGCGAGCACCTCCAAGGCGGCCGAGCTCGCCTCGCAGACGCCGCGTTCGTGCGCCCTTGGCGGACCTTTGGCTGCTGAGCTGCACGGGCTTGACATCATAGAACGCTCCGTGCAGGACAGCGCCACCAACACAACACGGTTCCTCGTCATCAGCGAGAACACCTGCCCTCCCACCGGAAACGACCGCACCTCACTCATGTTTGCGGTGCGCAACGCCCCAGGCTCCCTCTACCACGCCCTTGAGCCCTTCAATACCCTCAACCTCAATCTTTCAAAAATCGAAAGCCGCCCCTCGCGCAAGAAGGACTGGGAGCACTTCTTTTTTGTCGACTTGATGGGCCATTGCGAAGACCCCTCCATCGTCACCGCCCTGCAGAAGCTGGAAGAACACTGCAACTTCATCCGCGTCCTAGGCTCCTACCCCAACACGCTCCCCTAAGAAAATTCCTTACGAGATTTCCCTAAGAATCCGCAACCCATCTCCGTTTCCTCTCCGGCGTCGTGCCAGACCCTTCGAAACCCTTTTTCCGCATTCGATTGACTCCCCTTGACAATTCCAAGCCCCGACCCTAATTGCGCACGGCTGCGTAGGAAAAAGCCTGATGCCGTCAGTTAAATCCTTTTCTCTCAAAATACCCCGTGTTCTCCAACGAAGATTACCTCCTGGACCTGCTGCAGGAAGCCGGCCTGCTGACCCCCACAGACTTGCAAAATGCGCGCATCGCAAAAGGACCCCGGCAAACACCGCTGGAGTACTTATTGCATGAATTCGTCGTCAAAGAGGACGACCTAGCCCGCACCATGGCGGTGAATTCCGGCATGGATTTTGTTGATCTGACGACCTTTGTGCCCACCCAGGAAATCCTGGACGCCGTCCCCCGGGAAATCGCCGCACGCTACCGCGTCGTTCCCGTCGGCGTTGAGTACGGCCGCCTCGTCCTCGCCGTTTCCGACCCGCTCGATTTCGAGGCCATGGACAGCCTGCCCCACGTCCTCAGCGGCTGGCAGATCGACTACGTCTGCGCCACCCGCAGCCAGATCCAGGACTTCCTGACCAATTTCTACGGCGTCCAGAAGGCCGAAGCCGACCTCGAGCTGATCGACAGCAACGACGAAGGCAGCAACAACAACAAGGGTGATCAGGACTCCATGATCATCAAGCTCGTGGCAAAAATGCTCCACGAGGCCTACACTGGTCGCGCGTCCGACATTCACGTCGAGCCGCTGGAAAAAAACCTCCGCATCCGCTACCGCATTGACGGCGTCCTCCACGAGGCCGCCATGCACCCGAAGCACCTGCACGGCCCCGTCGTCGCCCGTTTGAAGATCATGACCGGCAAGATGTCCATCGACGAACGCCGCGTTCCCCAGGACGGACGGATTCAGGTGAAAGTCGGCGGCAAGGAACTCGACCTGCGCGTCAGCACCGTCCCCACCAACCACGGCGAGTCCGTGGTCATGCGGATTCTTGACAAATCCGGCCTCACCCTCGGCCTGGGCGACCTTGGCTTTTTCTCTGACGACCAAGCCACCACGAACGAGCTGCTCGGCATGCCCGACGGTATCGTCCTCGTCACCGGCCCGACCGGTTCCGGCAAGACGACCACGCTTTACGCCTGCCTCAACGCCATCAACAAACCGGACCGGAAGATCATCACCGTCGAGGACCCGGTGGAATACCTCCTCGCCGGTATCAACCAGGTCAACGTGAAGGAGGACATCGGCATGACCTTTGCCGCCGCCCTCCGTTCAATGCTCCGTCAGGCGCCGAACATCATCATGATCGGGGAAATCCGGGACTTGGAGACCGCCTCCATCGCCATCAACGCCTCCCTCACCGGCCACCTCGTCTTCTCCACCCTGCACACCAACGACGCACCGAGCGCCGTGGCCCGTCTCACCGACATCGGGGTCAAGCCCTTCCTCACCGCATCCGCCGTCCGCGCCATCATGGCCCAGCGCCTCGTCCGCAAGCTCTGCAAGGAATGCAAGGCCCCCGGCGAGATGGAGGAAATCGAAATGCGCGCACTCGGCCTCGACGCCGCAAAGCTCGCCGACGCCAACATCATGGTCGGCATGGGCTGCCCAGTCTGCCGCCACTCCGGCTTCCGTGGCCGTCTCTGTATTGTGGAAATCTTCGGCATCGATGACGAAGCCCGCAACATGATCAACGAAAACCTCTCCACCAGCCAGCTGCGCAAGCGAGCCCGCGAAATGGGCATGCGCACCCTGCGCGAGGACGGCATCCGGAAGGCACTCGCCGGCATGACCACCGCCGCCGAAGTCATCGAAATCACCGTCGGCGACTTCGATTGATCCCCCACCCCCGGCACCGACGCCCACTTTTTTAAAACCCGCATCCATCTTTCCCCATGACCGCCGACCACATCTGCGAAGTCCTTAAAACCCGCGGCTACATCGATGACACCCAGGCAGACGGCATCATTGATGAAGTCAAGCGCAGCGGTGACAGCGTCTTTCACATCCTGAAGAACTTCGGTCTCTTCGAGAATGAGAACGACATCTTCCAGCTCATTGCCGACGACCTCGGCGCCTCCGTGGTTGACCTGAAGGGCTTCAAGCCCGCTCCCGCCCTGCTGGAAATGCTCCCGGCCAACCTGGCTCGCCTCCACGGCGCCCTGCCCGTCGCCTTTGATGAGGCCGGGCTCCACATCGCCCTCATCGATCCCTACAACCCGCAGACCCTTGAGGACCTCCGCTTCGCCGTCGGGCGTGAACTCAACCTCGTCATCGCCAAGCCCGAGAAGATCGAAGAGCTGATCTCCGACACCTACGGCGCGCCGACGGACGACATGAACTCCCTCCTCCAGGGCTTGGGGGATTTCGACCCGAACGACAACAAAAATCTGGAGGCCGAGGCCAACTCCGCCCCCATCATCCGCTACGTCGACCTAGTTCTCTACCAGGCCATCAAGGAGCGCGCCTCTGACATTCACTTCGAGCCCTTTGAGAGCGAATTCAAGATCCGCTACCGTGTGGACGGCTCCCTCATGGAGCTGGCCCCGCCGCCCGCCCGCCTTGCGCCCACGGTCATTTCCCGCATCAAGGTCATGGCGAACCTGAACATCGCCGAGCGCCGGCTGCCCCAGGACGGCCGCATCATGAAGACCATCGCCGGACGCGGCGTCGACATGCGCGTCAGCTCCCTGCCCACCATCCACGGAGAGTCCGTCGTGCTCCGGGTGCTTGACCGCTCGTCGGCCAATCTCGACATGGAGAAGCTCGGCATGCCCAAGCCGCTCTTCGATTACATCGACGCCACCATCAACAAGCCCAACGGCATCTTCATCGTCACCGGCCCCACCGGCTCAGGCAAGACGACCACCCTTTACGCCGCGTTGAAGCGCATTAACACCATCGACTCCAAGCTCCTCACCGTCGAGGACCCGGTCGAGTACGACATCGACGGCATCATCCAGGTGCCCACCAACGATGCCATCGGAGTCACCTTCGGAAAAGTGCTGCGCGCCTTCCTTCGTCAGGACCCGGACCGCATCATGGTCGGAGAAATGCGGGACCTCGAAACCGCACAGATAGCCATTCAGGCGGCTCTCACCGGGCACCTCGTCGTCTCCACCCTCCACACCAACGACGCCCCCGGCGCCGTCACCCGTCTGCTCGACATGGGCGTGGAGCCCTTCCTCGTTTCCGCCTCCCTCGAGGGCGTCCTCGGCCAGCGGCTCCTCCGCACCATCTGCAAGGAATGCCGCATCGGCTACGAACCCACCGACGCCATCCTCAGCCAGCTCGGCCTCACCTTCGAGCAAATCGGCGACCGCCATTTCTACACCGGCGCCGGCTGCGACGAGTGCGGCGGATCCGGCTACAAGGGCCGGAAGGGCATTTACGAGCTGCTCGACATCACCGACCCCATCCGCGATCTCATCACCATCAAGGCCCCGAGCGTTGTACTCAAGCAGAAAGCCATCGAACTCGGCATGCAGACCCTGCGCGACGACGGCCTCCGAAACATCTACGACGGCATCACCACCATCGAAGAAGTTCTGAAATACACCTAAAAAATTGTGCTCCTGATGCATTTCAGCTGTAGACAGCACCTCCATTCTTTCGCTAAATAGGTTCCCCTTCAACCGACCACCCGCATGCCAGATTTCGACTACATCGCGCTCAACTCGAAAGGCGAGGAAACCGCCGGATCCGTTTCGGCCAATTCCGAGGCCGAAGCGGCCTCGTCCCTTCGCAGTCAGGGATTTTTCCCGACCAAAATCGCGCCGAAAGGCACGCTTTCCGGGGCTAAAAAGAAGGTCGCCGCCACCAAGGCAAAAGCCGGAGGCAAGGCGAAGGCCGGGTCTGGTGGCTCCGTCAAGGGCAAGACCCTCATGATTTTTACCCGGCAGCTGGCCACACTCATCGACTCCGGCCTCCCCCTCCTCCGGGGACTGACCGTGCTGGGAAAACAGGAACCCAATCCCGTCCTCAAGCGCATCATCAACACCCTGTCGGACTCCGTCCAGACCGGCTCCACCTTTTCCGAATCCCTTGCACAGCACCCCAAGGTCTTCAACAAGCTCTACGTCAACATGGTCAAGGCGGGCGAGCTGGGCGGCGTGCTCGAACTCGTGCTCAACCGTCTGGCCGAGTACCAGGAAAAGGCCCAAAAGCTGAAAAACAAGATCGTTTCGGCGATGGTCTACCCGGTCATCGTCATGTTCATCGCATTGGCGATCATGGTCTTCCTCCTCACGGTCATCGTGCCGAAGTTCGAGAAGATCTTCAAGGACATGCTTGATCCCGGGGCCAAGCTGCCTCTCATCACCCGCATCGTCACGGGAGCCAGCGGCTGGATTCTGGCGGACTGGCACTGGTTGATGATCATCGTAGCCTGCACCATCATGTACCTCATCTGGGGGGCCATGGCACGCACCACCAAGGGCCGCCTTGCCATCGACCGCCTGAAGCTCAACCTCCCGCTCTTCGGCGACATCCAGCGCAAGAGCGCCATCTCCCGTTTCAGCCGCACCCTCGGCACCCTCGTCACCTCGGGCGTGCCCATCCTTCAGGCACTTAACATTACCCGTGACACCGCCGGCAACGTCGTCGTCTCCGACGCCATTTCCAAGGTCCACGACGCCGTCCGCGAGGGCGAATCGATGGTCCACCCGCTGGAAGCCTCCAAGGTCTTCCCTCCCATGGTCATCTCCATGGTGGACGTCGGCGAGGAAACCGGCCAGCTCCCGGAAATGCTTCTGAAAATTGCGGACGTGTACGACGACGAAGTCGACAATTCCGTCGCCGCGCTCACCTCCCTTCTTGAGCCCATCATGATTGTGCTCCTCGCCCTCATGGTCGGGGTCATCGTCATGGCCCTCTTCCTGCCGCTCGTCGAAATCATCAAGCAACTCAACAAGTAACCGCTGGCGGGGACACCCCCGCCGGCATCCATCCCCCGACATGAAAACACGCCCCATCGCCTCCTCCCAGCGCTCCGGGTTCACCGTTCTCGAGCTGCTGGTCGTCATGACCGTCATCGGCCTTCTCGTTGCCATCGCAGGCACGGCCTTTCAGATGGTTCAGACCCGGTCCAAGCACTCGAAAACCCAGGTCGTCATCAAGGTCATCGAGGCCGGCCTCGATCAGTATTGGAAGGACAACGGCATCTACCCCCTCCTCTCCGAGGGCAAGGAAGGCGAGGCCGTCAACGGCTCCACCGGCAGCATGGAGGGCGCGGGCGCCATCATGATCTACCAGGCCCTCAGCGGCGACGGTGACGACTACCTCGAAGGGGGCAAGACCTCCTCCACCGGCCAAATTGGGCAGCTCTACAAGCCCATCCTCGGAGAGGGCGACCTCCGTCCCGGCGGGACCAGCCGCATGGTGGCCACCGACAGCGGAAAGTACTTCGTCATCGATGGATGGGGCGCCCCCTTCCAATACAAGACCAAAAAGCCCAAGGGCAAGGATGCCGCCGCTGCGGAGGCCGCAGAGAAGGAAAACCAGACGCTGCACAACCCCCAGTCCTACGACCTCTGGTCCACCGGCGGCAAGCAGGACAACAACACGACGACCTGGATCACCAACTGGAATTGATCCCCGGCTGTCGGGCTCACCCCACCAGCCCCCGCACCCACGCGGCGGCCACGATGCCCGCTTTTCTCCACCGGCTCAGCCGGTAGCGCTGGTCAAAGACCTTGAACCCGTCCGCCCGCATCTTCACCAGGATGCCGTGGTAGATCCGGCGCATCGCCTCAGCGGCCAGCAACGGACGTTTTTCCTTCGGCGGGGTGGCCGCCACGGCCCGGGCGTAGAAACCCAGGGCGCGGTCGCTCTCAAATTTCATCAGGCTGAAAAACGCCGCGTTCATTTCCCGGCGGGCCAGCATTTCCTCCGTGTAGCCGTGCGCCGCCATGTCCTCGGCGGGCAGGTAAATGCGGCCCTCGTTTTCCCAGTCCGCCCGGACGTCCCGCAGAATGTTCGTCAGCTGGAGGGCGTAGCCCAGATTGATGGCATACTCCTTCCCCCGCGGGTCCGTCACGCCAAAGATTTCCAGGCTCACCAGCCCGACCACGGAGGCCACCTTGTAGCAGTAGCCGCGCAGCTCCTCCCAAGTCTGGTAGCGCTTGACGGTCAAGTCAGCCTCCATTCCGTCGATGATCTGCTCCAGCAGCGCGGGATCGATGTTGTACTTCGACGCCAGCCGTCCCATGTCATGGGCCACGGGCGTGTTCAGCGTCGCGTCCCCCCTGACCACGGCGCGCCATTTTGCCAGCCCGACGCGGCGGTCCGCCTCGGAAATGTCCTCGCTGTCGGCCAGATCGTCCACGATCCGGCAAAAGGCGTAGAACGACACCATGTCCTTCCGCCGCTCCGCCGGAAGGCAGCCGAGGGCAAAGGCCAGGTTTGACTTGCTCCGTTTGGCGATCTCCGTCGCCGTCTCTGTGAGGGGCTCGGTCTGCATCAGGCTCGGCTCCTTTCTTCATACAGAGCCACCCACCCCGCCGCCAGCCAGGCCGTCAGGCAGCCCTCCAGCAGGTGATGGACTCCCCGCCACAGCGCCCCCGCCAGCGTGGAAGCGGGCAGGGCGGGGGAAAACACGGCATCCGGAAGGTAAAAAAGCATCAGCGTGACCAGGGCGGGCGGGAAAAACCAGCAGACACCAAGAGCGCATCGGCCCGCCAGTGCAAGAGATCTGCGCAAACTGGCCCAAAATGTCGCACCTTCCGCGCCGAAGAGCCTCACCGGAGCAAAAAAACCCAGCCCCGCCGCCGCCGCCAGCCCGGCCAGCGCCACCGCCGGTCCGGATGCGCCCGGCCAGAGCGCCAGCCCGCGCCCCGCCAGCCAAACCAGCACCAGCGGCCAGAGGCGCGGCATCCTCCGCAGCGCCACCGCCAGCACCGCCTCAGCATCCCCCGCCTTCGCCGGAGCCCGCAGGGCCAGGTAGACGACGGACTGGAACCACGCCCCCACCGCCACCACCACCATGCCCTGAAACACCACCGCCGGCGCCTCCAGCCACGCCGGTTTCCAGCCCGACCACCGCCCCGCCAGCCACGCCGCCTCCGCCACTGCCAGCACGGCCACGCTCCACCACGCCAGCCCTCCCCCTTTGCCAAAAACCAGACCGCACCCCTGCCGGAAATGCCGCCCCACCCCGCGCCACCCCGTCAGCAGCCATACCGCCGCCAGCCCGGACAGCGGCTCCGGCGTGAAAAAAAAGCCCGCCAGCCGCCCTGCCTGCTCCACCGCCCGCCAGCCCGCCCCCTGCCACACCTCCGCCACCCGCGGCAGCTGGTTCAGCCCGGCCCAGCCTCCTGTCTGTATCCCCACCGCGCCGTCCCTCAGCCACCCCGCCAGCCCGGCCAGCGCCAGCAGACGCCAGAGCTTCGGGAACTCCATCAGCACCTCCCAGCTGCGCGCCCACAGCCGCTCCAGTGGATGCACCCGCAGGAGCAGCGCTGCGCAACCCAGCGCCAGCCCCGCATCCACCCACCATGGCCACGCCAGATTCATCGCCGCAGACTCTGCCACTCCTCCGCCCCTTCGCCAACTTCCCCGCCTCATTTTCCGCGCCCTCCATTGCATTTCATCCCGGCTGCGGCACTCTACCCCCATGGATTTCCGCTGGCCCTCCCCCGACTCCCTGCCCGGACTGCCCGACCTCACCCCGCCTGGCGCCCGCGTGCCCGACGGGCTGGAGTTCTTCGACACCTCCACCGCCTCCGGCCTCCGGCAGCGGCCGGTGCCGTGGGCGTTCGTCGTTGCCATCCTCGCCCTCCTCGGGGCCGGAGCCTGGTTCGCCGACGGCTTCCCGCCTGAGGTCGTGAAAAAAGGCGGCTTCCTCGTCCAGAACCTCCGGTTCATCCTTTTCAGCAGCATGGGGTTCATCGCCGCTGCCGCGCTCCTCCGGCACCTCCGCAGTGCCAGCCTCACCCTCCTGCCTGCGTCCGGCACCCTCACCCTGCACCGCCGCCACCGCTCGCTGGCAGTCGTGGAAATCGAAGCCCTCCTCCTCTTTCCCAGCCACAGCACGGCGTGGGATCCCGTCAGCCTCGCCAGCCGCCCCCTCCCCCAGCCCCGCAGCGCCCTGCTCGCCTCACGCCGCTCCTCCAAGCCCGGCGAATTCCTCTACGACCTGCTCCTCTTTGACGAAGACCCAGACTTCCTCCGCGAGGCAGGCGCCTTCCTTGCGGAAAAAATGAACGTCCGCTTCGTGGACGGCAGCGCCTCCGCCACCGCCCCGCCGGCACCAGTCGCGGAGGTCGTTTCCTAGTTCGACATCAGCCACCCGGCCACGGATCCGCCGATGGCGAAGAAAGCCGAAACCAGGCTCTCCCCAGCGATGAATCCCGACGCCAGCGGCACGTTGCGCTCCTCAGCCGTGCGCTTCGAGATCGACTGCCACACTGCCGCGATGACCGCCCCCAGGGCAAAGGAAAGCCCGTTCTGTAGCGGCACCACAAAGCCCAGTCCGAGCCCCATCGCAGACGGCAGCCACGGCTTCAGCTTCGGCAGCAGCTTTTCCAGCACCGGCAGGAGAATCCCGAGCCCGGCTCCGATGAAGATCGCGATCAGGGCCGAGTGAGGCAGCTGGTCCACCCCCTTCGTCAGCAGCTCCGCCGTGGCCCGCCAGGCATTGGTCGCCGGAGGATTGTATTTTTCCAGCGCCTCCTTGTTCGGGATCATCAGGTACCAGAATCCACACGCCGCCACCGTCCCAAAGAAGATGCCCGAGAACTGCGCCAGAAACTGCTGCCTTGGGTTTGCTCCCAGCAGGTGCCCGGATTTCAGGTCGCCCAGCAGGTCCGCCGCGCTCAACCCGGCGGCGGACGTCGTGCCCGCCGCCATCAGGTTCACCACCGCATTTCCAGAGGCCCCGGGCAGCACTGCGTAGAGGAGCTGTGTCACCTTCCCCATCGCCCCGGTCGGCGTCGTGTCCGTCTCCCCCGTGGCCCGGCAGCAGACGACCGAGATCACCGCACACATGATCACCGCCAGCACCGCCAGCGGGAGCGAAATGCCAAACGCAAAAACCTCGACCGCAATCAATCCGGCCGCCGCAACCGGCAGACCGTAAAGCAGCCAGTCAGACGGCACCTCGATGGCCGCCCGCTCCGCCGCCATCGGCTTCCCACCGGCTCCCAGCCCGGTGAAGGACCGCGCCAGCGTTTTCCACTGCATTGCGAGCGCCGTCAGGCTGGAGAAAACCATCAACGCAGACCCGCCCCAGACCCCCCAGCGGAAGGGATTGATTGTCCCGTTCTTGGCCGGCAGGGAAACATTGAACCCCGTCTCCATCGCGTGCGCCGCGTCATACTCCAGCAGCGCCGGCATCAGGAAAAAATAGAGAATGACACCGCCCAGAAGCATCGAGAGCGAAACCCGCAGCCCCGTGATCATCCCGGCGCCAATCAAGAGCAGACTCGGTTCAAACGCGAACCCCGCCGGCTTGCCCCGGCCAGCCGTCAGCCAGGCGTGAGGGAAATAAATTTCACCCGGCACGGTGATCCACCGCATCACCTGCTCGATTCCCTTCCACTTCAGCATTTCAAAAAGATCCGCCGCCCCGCGCAAGGCACCCACCAGTCCGCCCGCCGCAATGCCGAAAATCAGCGTCCACGCCTTCCGCACCGCCTCAGCCCCGGCGGAGTACAGGCTGCGCGTCGTCTCCGCCGCCGCGATCCCGCTGGGGAAGGGCAGCTGGTCAATGTTGATCATCTGGCGTTTCAACGGCACCGCCAGCAGCGAACCAAGCGCCGCGCTAAAGAAGACAAACGGCACCAGCGAATACCACGGCAGGTGATTCCCCGTCATGAGCAGCAGCGCCCCGCACGCCGTCGCCAGCGTCGTCCCGGTTGAATATCCCGCTGCGGATGCCGTGGACTGCATGCTGTTGTTTTCCAGCATGGTCAGCGGAGACACCCGTCCGCCGAAAACCGCCGCGATGCCCTTCCACATCACCCACGCCAGTACACCTGACGTGATGGTAATCCCGAAACCCCACCCCAATTTCAGCGAGGTGTAGAGGTGCGCTGCCGACATCGCCATGCCGAGCAGGCCGCCCGTGAACACTGCCCTCACTGTGAACTGAGGACGATCCCCCTGGTAGACGTGCTGAAACCAGTGCTGGTCGCGTTCTTCAGCAGTGGCGGTGTCCGGCAGGACAGGGACGGCGGGGAGTGATGGCGGGGAATCAGTCATGCTGGGACCTGTTCTACAGCAGAAATCGCGCCTCCGGCAAGCCCGTTTCCTGTGAATTTCCCCGGAGCCCCCCTCAAAAGCCCCGATCATCCCGGCAGAGACCCCCTGGAAATGTTTCCACTGGCAAAATGCCCGATCCGGGGGTATGGAGGCCTGTTAGCCGGTCTCCTGCGGGACCGGCAGCTTCGTTTTTTGATCCCCACTTCTCATATGCGCATCAACTGGAAAAAAGTCCACTGGCTCAACAGCTCCTTCCTCATCGGCACATTCCTCCTCACCGTCATCGGTGCTCCCCTTTACCTCTGGAACTACGGTCTCGACTGGTTCCAGGGCCTGCTCTTCGCCTTCTTTTTCATCGCCACAGGCCTGAGCATCACCGTCGGTTACCACAGGCTCTTCTCCCACCTCACTTTCAAGGCCGCCTGGCCTGTGAAACTGGCCACCCTCGTCTTTGGCGCGGCCGCCTTTGAGAACTCCGCCCTCTGCTGGTGCGCCGACCACCGCCGCCACCACAAGCACGTCGACCACGAAGAGGACCCCTACGACATTTCCAAGGGCTTCTTCCACGCCCACATCGGCTGGATTCTCTTCCGCCATTCGCCCGAAAGCTCCATGGACACCGTGAAGGACCTGCAAAAGGACAAGCTCGTCATGTGGCAGCACAACTGGTACGTCCCCATCGCCATGGTGACCGGCTTCGTCGCTCCCGTGGTTATCGGCGCCCTCTACGGCGGTGCCCAGGGCGCGCTCGGCGCCTTCATCCTCTCCGGCGTCGCCCGCCTCGTCTGTGTTCACCACATGACCTTTTTCATTAATTCCCTCTGCCACACCCTTGGCGACCGCCCCTACTCCACGAAGCACTCCGCCCGTGACAGCGGCCTCATGGCCATCTTCACCTTTGGCGAGGGCTATCACAATTTTCACCACGAGTTCCAGCACGACTACCGCAACGGCGTGAAGCCCTGGCAGTGGGACCCGTCCAAATGGACCATCTGGACCCTCTCCATCCTCGGTCTGGCCAAGGATCTGCGCCGCGTGCCGGACGAGAAAATCAAAGCCGCCCAAATCGCCGAGAAGCAGCGCCACTTGGGCCTGACCCCGGCCGAGGCCGCCAGAGAAGCCGACGAAGAAGCCGCCGGCGAGGCCATCGCCGTCGGTGCCGTGGAGCGCATCTGATCCGCTGCCAGCGAATTTCCAAAGGGGCCGCACCTGAAAATGCGGCCCCTTTTTGTGCCCGCGTCCGGTCTTTTCCCTGGGCTCCGTTCGCTGCCAGGCTATTTTCCTCCAAGCATGAACCGCCCCCGCCTCCATCCCCTCGCCAGCCTCGCCGCCCTCCTCCTCGCGGCGGCCCTGCCCGCCTGCACCACGACGCCCGCCACCTCCCTCCGCCACGACTCCAGCCACCCCGTCCGCATGAAATCCATCGCCCTCCGTCTTCACCCCGGCCAGGACCTGAAAGGCGAACTCGACGCCCTCGCCCGCCGCGAAAACTGGGGCGCCGCCTGCGTCCTCTCCTGCGCCGGCAGCCTCACCTCTGCCACCCTGCGCTACGCGAACCAGCATGAGGCCACCACCCTCCGCGGCCACTTTGAGATCGTCAGCCTCTCCGGCACCCTCGCCGCCACTGGCAGCCACCTGCACCTCTCCATTTCCGACGGCACCGGCCGCACCATCGGCGGCCATCTGAAGGAAGGCTCCGTTATTTACACCACCGCAGAGATCGTCATCGGCATCCTGCCCGGCGTCGAGTTCCGCCGGGAGCCCGACCCCGCCACCGGCTACCCGGAGCTGACCATCCACGACTCCGCGCAACCGTGAGCCCGGCCCCCCTGCCCAGGCTCACCTGGCGCCAATTCCTCGCCCAGCTCTCCGCCGGCCCCGGCTGGCACGGCCCGGTCACGGACCACTTCGACGGACGCCAGTTTTTCAGCCCCTGGCACGAGACGGACCACACCTTCTGGGAAGTGCTCAAGTGGCGCTTCACACGCCGCCCTGGGCCGTGGCCGCACACCCACCCGGAGCCCGCCCCGCTCTCCGCGCCTCCCGCCCCGCCCGCCTCTGGCGAAATGACGGCCACCTTTCTTGGCCATGCCTGCTGGCTCTTCCAGTTCCCGGGTTTCACCCTGCTCACGGATCCCGTCTGGTCCCACCACTGCAGCCCGCTGCCCGCCGCAGGCACCCGCCGCGTCCGCCCTCCCGCCCTCACCCTGGACCAGCTCCCGCGCATCGACGCCGTCCTCCTTTCGCACAATCATTTCGACCACCTCGACGTCCCCACCCTCCTCGCGCTCGAGGAGCGCTTTTCACCCCACCTCATCACCGGTCTGGGCAACCGCGCCTTCCTCGCCAAGCTCGGCCTCACCCGCGCCTCCGAGCTGGACTGGTGGGACACCCTCCGCCCCGCCCGCAGCGCCCTCGACCTCACCTTCACCCCCGCCCAGCACTGGTCCCACCGCGGCACCGCGGGCAAGCGCACCACCCTCTGGGGCGGCTTTCACCTGCGCCACGGCGGCTTCACCCTCTACTTCGCGGGCGACACCGGCTACGCCCCCATTTTCACCCCCATCCACGACCGCCTCGGCCCGCCCGACCTCGCCCTCCTCCCCATCGGCGCCTACCTCCCGCGCGACTTCATGCGCGCCTCCCACATGGACCCCGCAGACGCCGTCCGCGCCCACCGAGAACTCCACGCCCGCCAGTCCCTCGGCTTTCACTTCGGCACCTGGGCCCTCGCCGACGAGGGCATGGACACCCCCCTCCACGACCTCGCCACCGCCCTCACCGCCGCCGACCTCCCACCGGAGAAATTCCGAGCCCCCACCCACGGCGAAACCCTCCGCCTCCCCCTGCACTGAAGATCCCGCACAGATCCCTGCCCCGCTTTGGCGCCCCTCCCTTTTACACAACTTTTACTCCCACATTGCCTGCGTTTGACGCAACGTGGCTGGGCGGTGGCACGATGTCCGTGCTGAACAAAGCACCACAACCATGAAAACAAAGCCCGCCTTGCTCCTCGCGACCGCCCTCGCGTTCGCCACCGTCATCACCCCGGCCTCCGGGCAAAACAAGCCCCCAGCGGCAGGTCCCTTCGCCCCCGCCCATCCGCCCGCCGCACCGGCCACGCCTGCACCCGCCGGACGGCCCGATCCCTTCGTCAATCCCAGGCCCGGCACCCCGCCCGCCCCGCCTCAGGCAAAACCCGTGCCCGCCGCCGCCAGCGATCCCTTCGCCTCGCGCGATCCGTCCGACCCGGGCCCGCAGGGGGACCAGCGCGTCCGCGTCGTCACTCTCACACTGCTCACCTTTTCCCTCGACCAAGACCACCTCGCCACCTTCATGGACCTGCCCGGCCCCGGCCCGCAGCGCTACGACCAGATCCGCTCCTGGGAAAAAGCCGGCGCGGCAAAACTCGACAACATCTCTTCCATCACCACCCGCTCAGGTCAGAAGGCAAAAGTCGAGGCTATCAATGAATTCATCTTCACCACGGAGTGGGATGCCCCTGCCGGCCCACAACAGGCCGCCATGCAGACAGCTCAGGAAATCAAAATCGTGGGCCAGACCCTGGAAACCGAACCGTTCATCGACGAAGCCGGAACGACCATCGATCTCGGGCTCGCGTTTGAGAACGTCCGTCTCGCAAAATGGAGGCAGACAGGCCGCCGGGCCGTGGACGATCCGAGACCCATCCAGGCCACGCCCGAGTTTGAAGCCAGCAGGGTGAACACAAACGTGAGCCTGCCCCCGGGCGAGTGGCGCTTCTGCGGCACATTCAGCCAGACTCCCGGTGCGGAAATGCCCCGCCAGACCCGCGTCGCCTTCGCCCGTGCCACCGACGAGCGGGTGCCAGTGCCAGTCGTGAAGGCATTCGGACCTCAACCGGTCAATCTCGTCCTGGAGTACCGCTTTTACTCTATGGAACGTGCCGTGGCCGATGGCGTGCTGGCCGGGGCGGAAGTCACCTTCGCCAGCTACGACTCAGTGCTGAAACTGGCGGCCGGGGGCAAGGCGAAACTGGAACGGCTGACGACCAGCATCACACGTTCCGGGCAGAGGACAAAAACGGAGGAGTACACCGAGGCCACGTACGGCACCGACTGGGACCGTGGCTGGTCCGAGTCGCCCCAGCCCGCGCCCGTCCAGCCAGCCAAAGAACCTGCCAAAGACGCCCCCAAAACCGAAACGAAAACTGAAGTCAAACCTGAACCAAAACCAAAACTCTCTTCGGATTTCACCGGCGTGCTTGAGACAAGCCACGAAATAAAGAACGCTGGTCTCACCCTCGAAACCGCGCCAACCTTGGGCGAGGACGGTGCCACCGTCGACGTCGTCGTCGCACCAACCTGGATCCGCCAATCTGGAGTCTGTGAGTGTCCGGTCCCGGACCAGTTGGTTCAGCCATCCCCCCTCTTTGAACGCCGCCAGCTCAACACAAACGTCTCCACCGTCCTCGGCAGGGCCGTGCTCGTCGGCACCTTCAGCGCCCCGCAGGGAGCCGGCGTAGGCGACGGGAAGGACGACGGGCGGACGTGGCTGTGCTTCCTCCGCGTCACCCAACAGTGAACTGAAATCCCACCCCGCCCCGGTCCCGCATGAACCCCGATTCCCAGCCATCCGCCTCCCTGCGCTCCGCGTGGGTCGTGCTGGTGCTGCTCGGGCTGGTGGCCGGGGCGGTGCTGGCGGGCGGGGCCTGGCTGGCGCAGCGGGAGGAAAAAATCCGCACCGTGGCAGACCGCGAGCCGCTGGAGCGCGCCGCCGACTCCCTGCGCCGCGAGACCGGCCGGCTGGAGGCCCTCTACGAGGCGGACCTCCGCCGCATGGCCGCAGAGCTGCCGCTGAATGACGACTTCGCCCTGCGCAACCGGGCCGACCTGCTCGCCGGCGTCAGCCAGGTCTCCGTCCTCCACCGCCACCCCAAGACCGGTGCAGCGCGACAGCTGAGCATCGCCCCCAGACCGCCCGAGGGCTGGCCCGCCCCGGTCTTCGATGCGAAGGCGGACCCTCTCCTGAGAAAGCCGGTCATCCTCGATCCGGCCCCGTTTTTCCAGGGAACCGGAGACCCGTGGGGCTGGATCGATGAACCCGGAAAGCCGCTCCTTTTCTGGACGCGGCCAAACTCGGAGACCGTGCTCGTCTTTCTGCTCAACCCCGCCGCCGTGGCCGCCCGCATGACTGGCTGGGTGCGCGACTCCCGCCTGCCGGAGCTGGCCCTGCTCACCGCCCCTGGCCGCACCGCCACGCTTGATACTCCGGCTGGGGATTCCCTGCTCGCCGCTCCCCCGCCCGCCACCACCGGCCCGCCGGATCTCCTCCTGCCCGTGGTCACCCGCTTCGGCACCTGGAGGCTCGCCGCCTGGGACCAGTGGCAGACCCGCACCCGCCACCACGCCACCACCCTGGCCGGAGCCGCCGCCCTCGCCGCCGTCATCGGCCTCGCCGGGCTCGGCTCCTTTTTCCAGCAGCGCCGCGCCCTGCGCCTGGCCGGGCAGCGCGTCAGCTTCGTCAACCGCGTCTCCCACGAGCTGCGCACCCCGCTGACGAACATCCTCCTCAACGCCGACCTCGCCGCCGAGTCCCTCACCGATTCCCCGCCCGAAGCCGCACGCCGCCTCGGCCTCCTGCACGAGGAAGCCCGCCGCCTCGGCCGCCTCGTGGAAAACGTCCTCACCTTTGCCCGCAGCGATCAAGGCCACCTCGCCCTCCACCCCGCCCCCTGCCGTCCCGATTCCATCCTCGACGACGTCACTGCCCAGTTCGCCCCCGCCCTCGCCCGCCTCGGCGTCACCGTCACCCGCACCGGCACCATCCCAGGCCCCCGCCTCCTCGACCCCGATGCCTTCGCGCAGATCCTCGTCAACCTCTTCTCCAACGTCGAAAAATACGCCCCCGGCGGCCCCCTTGAAATCACCCTCGCCGCCACGACAGAGACCCTCACCCTCACCCTCCGCGACCACGGCCCCGGCATCCCCCCCGCCGAAGCCGAACGCCTCTTCCGCCCCTTCGAGCGCCTCTCCAACCGCGCCACCGACGGCGTCACCGGCACCGGCCTCGGCCTCTCCATCGCCCGCGACCTCGCCCACCGCCTGGGCGGCAGCCTGAAGCTGGAGGCCGGAGGCCGCGGCGCCGCGTTCACCCTGGAAATCCCCGCACCAAGTGTCGAGGGAGGCGAGGTTATCGGTTAAAAGTTATCAGTTATCGGTTCTCAGTACCAAATCCGCCCCCAAAGCCCTCTCTCAAACAAAACCGAACTCCAAACTCCAAACTCCAAACTCTGAACTCCGAACTCTGAGCTCTGAACTCCGAACTCCGAGTTCCTCCCCCCAGCCAGCCGCTCTCCACCAGCCCCTCCGGATTCAGCAATTAGCAATCAACAATACCCAATCAACAATTTCCACCCCCCGTCTCCCCGCCCCCACCCCACCCCGAATTCCCCCCGTCCCAAAATCCGAAATCCGCATTCCGCATTCCGAAATCCAATGACTCTCCTCCTCGCCGACGACGATCCACTCACCCTCGAGGCTCTCACCGCCTGCGTCGAGCCCGAAGGATTCACCGCCCTGCCGGCCCGGAACGGAACCGAGGCCCTCGCCCTCTGGGAGCGCCACCGGCCCGACATCATCTGCCTCGACGTCATGATGCCCGGCCTCGATGGCTACGACGTCTGCCGCCGCATCCGCGCGAAGGACGAAACCGTCCCCATCCTTTTCCTCACCGCCCGCACGGAGGAGATCGACGCCGTGCTCGGCTTCCGGCTCGGCGCGGATGACTTCGTCCGCAAGCCCTTTGGCAAAGCCGAACTCCTCGCCCGTCTCCACGCCGCCCTCCGCCGCTCCCGCCGCGCCGCCCCGGATCGCCGCGACGACACCTTCCCCTTCGGCCCGCTTACCATCTACCCCCGCGAACTCCGCGCAGAACGCCCCGGCCCCATCCCGGACTCCATCGACCTCTCCCCGCGCGAAATCAGCATCCTCCGCCTCCTCCACGAAAACACAGGACGCGTCGTCCACCGCGACCTCCTCCTGGACCGCTGCTGGGGCCTCAATTATTTCCCCGAGTCCCGCACCCTCGACCAGCACATCGCCAAGCTCCGCAAAAAAATCGAACCCGACCCCGAATCCCCCGAACTCATCGAAACCATCCGCGGCAGCGGCTACCGCCACCGGGCGTGAGCGGTGGAAATGCGGTCGGCAGAAAAACCACTGGCGCCCGCCCGCCGCCCCCCAATCGCCAATCGCCAATCGCCAATCGCCAATCGCCAATCGCCAATCGCCAATCGCCAATCGCCAATCGCCAATCGCCAATCGCCAACGCCACACGCCGCACCCGCACCCGCCCCTCCGAACCGCACCGCAATTCGCAAGGCCCGCCTTGAACCGGGCTCCGCGTTCCAAACACTCCGGATTCTGAGAACGCCAACGGCGTTCCGCCCTCCAGCCTGGGGTTGCCTGAGGCCACGAAGGCTACCCCAGGACTACCCGCCCTCCCTAGGGAACCGCACCGCGGTTCAGGCCCCCGTCTCCGAACTCCCGCCCTCCCCCGCGCGCCCCTGCGCCCATGCTCCCCACCTCTCCCACCGCCCCCCGCCTCTCCCGCCTCTCCCGCCTCTCCCATCCCACCTTCCCCCGCCACCACACCCCGCCCCCGCTCACCGCTTGATGTCCTCCACCCGGAACAAATGCCCCAGCGGATGCCCCGCCACGGGATCCCCGCCCTCCTTGCCCACCTCGTGCAGGATGCGATGCAGGCTCCCCTTTTGCCTCCGGGCGATCTCCTGGAGCATCGGGTGCTCCGCAGCCGCGCTCGCCTCGCCCTCCGCGCCGTCGGGCCAGTCCCACTTCACGTCCACGATGCAATACTCCTCCCTCGATTCCTTCCCGCTCGCCGTCGTGGCCTCCGTGTCCTCGAACCTCACATCATACCGCCGCGACATCGATCCCCACCGGCCCAGCTGCCAGTCCGTGGCGTAGGCCAGCTTTGGCATGAACCACGCGGCACGCTTGCTGCCCAGCGCGGACTCGATCTCCGTGATCATCGCATCCCGCACCGCCCGGCCCTCCGGGTAGGCGGGTATCTCAAAGACCACCCCGTTTTCCCGGTCCTCCACCTTGCGCAGGTGCTCCGTGTCCAGCGCCTTCATCGCATCCACGCACCGGCGCATGGCCGTGTTCACACGCTCCGCCTCGGCTTCGGATATTTTGAAAAGCTGGCACACCCCGGGCGAGATCGTGAGCAGGGTCAGGTTGTCCAGTACCGGCAGGTCGATGCTCTCGATCGTGTCCTCGCTCAAGACCACTGCCACACTCGGCTCATCCGGCTGCTTTTCCTCAGTCTTCGCCGCCGCGCCGGTCGCCGCCGCCGCCGGGACGCCTGCGGGGGAAACGGCGGCTGCCACGCGCGGACGGGCTGCGTCTTGCTCCACCACGGACAGCCTGGCCCGCAGCGCGTGATTCTCCAGCCACAGCAGCGTGACCGGCACCGCTGCCAGCAGGGCCGCGATGACGAGGAGGGCGATTTTTTGTTTCGTCGTCATAAGAAAAAGGGCTCCGAGATTCTGAAAAAAGAGCGCAATCCCGGTGAGCGCGGGCGCCGCCAGTCCAGCCCGGATCAGCCCTGCCGCCACCGGGGGTGAAACAAGAGCCGGCCCCGCGTGCGCCGTGAGCGTCACCGCCAGCGCCGCCGCCGTGCCCGTGATGCCCCGCCGCGCCAGCGACCCGCGCAGCTTTTCCAGCGCCCGCTGCAGCCGCTTCCGCGCCGCATCCTCCGCCAGGCCCAGCACCGCCCCGGCATCCCGCTGGCTGTGTCCTTCGAAATACCGCAGCACCACCAGCCGCCGGTCCACCTCCGGCAGCGCGTCCACCGCTTCATCGATCACCGGGGCCACCCCCGCCCAGTCAAAGGCATTCTCCTCCGGCTCATTCATGACAGTGGCCACCCGCTCCCGTTCCCGCCGGCGCGTCTCCCGCCGCACCGCATCCACCGCGCACCCGCACGCCGCCCGGTGCAACCAGCCCGGCAGCGCCCCCGCCTCCCGAATGCCCCCCGCCCCCCGCGCCAGCCGGCAAAAAACCTCCTGCGCCACCTCCTCGGCCAGCCCCGCATCCCCGCCCGTCCGCCGCAGCGCCGCCGCCATCACCATCCCCCCGTGCCGCTCCACCAGCCCGCGGAACGCCCCCTCATCCCGCGTGGCGCAGAAGCGGGCCAGCAGGTCGGCGGAGGCATGGGCAGTCGTGTCATCACTCATCACACCCCAGAGTCGCCGCAGCCGGAAAAAACCGGACAAAGAAATTTTCCGGGCTTCCGTTTTCAGCCCGCCGGAAGCCCGCCCTCCAGGCTGCCGGGACTCAACTGGCAAACGATCTGCGCCGGCGGCCAAGAGTCGCCAGGCCGGCCGCAGCGGCGGCGAGTGCCGCACCGGCAGGCTCGGGGACTGTCGAATACTCGACCGTGAGCAGGGGACGGAAAGCGGCGGTCGCGCTGTCGACGGATTCGAAACGCTTGGCGGTTTGCGCCACGAGGTCGTCACCGCGCAGGAGCCAGCCGTGGTTCGTGGCGGGCGCGGCGAGCCAGCCGGCCGCGTCCGCAGCGAGCTGGGGGCTCGTCCACGTCAGAAATCCAGCAGCCGCGCCGACGGTGAGGCTGGCGGAAGCAGTGGCGAGGTGGTCGCCGCCGGGGGTGGTCCACGCGGTGCCGGGGGCACTGGCCTTGAGCCACGTCGTGTCACCCGCCAGGGCAGCGACTCCAGAGGACTCGTTGCCTGCCGGATTTGAGGCGGCGGTGGTCCACGCGAGGGTGACGAGGTGCAGGCCGAGTTCGACGTCGGCGGTGGCCACGGCCTGGGCGTGGAGCTGCAGGCTCACACTGGTGATGACAGCCCCGGCGGGCAGGGAGGAAAGGTCAAACTGGATCAGGCTGCGGCGCCGCGAGTTGGAGGCCTGGTTCGTGCGGCCTGCCAGCAGAAACTCCCCGCCGCCATTGGCCGTGCCTCCACTGGCCTCCTCGTAGACGGTGGCGTCCTGCACCGGGGCCAGCAGCAGGGTGGCGGCCCGGGCAGCCGGGCAGGCGGCCAGGAAAAGCAGAGCGACGGCGCGGAGGAAGTGGAGAGTTTTTGACGGCAGCATCCGCAAATAATGACAGCAGGGACGGGGGCCGGGATACCATTTTTTGCTTCTCCGAAGGAAAAAAAAATCGAGTACCTCTTGTAACCTGCGCCGCACGCCTCCGTCTCCCGCCCTGTCGGTCGCGCCGCATCGAAACCCCAAAACCCAACACATCGTGAACAAGTCCCTGCTCCGCCACTCCCTCTGTGCCACCATCCTCAGTCTGGCGCTTCTTCCTTTTGCGGCCCGCGCCGCATTTCCCCAGCTGAAGCTGGACCTTGTCTGCGACAGCCAGCTCGACTCCCCCGTGGCCATGGTCCACGCCGGCGACGGCAGCGGACGGATGTTCATCGCCGAGCAGCGGGGGCGCGTTGCCATCTTTAAAAATGGAATGCTCCAGCCGGGGAGTTTTCTCGACATCGGGGCAAAGCTCATCCCGGAGCGGGCGGGCTATGACGAGCGGGGGCTGCTGGGGCTGGCCTTCCACCCCGGGTATGGTAACGCCGCCTCCCCCGGTTACCGGCGGTTCTATGTGTTCTACATCGCACCGTCGCCCAACGCGCCCGGCACCACCACCAACCCGGTGGACAGCCGCACGGTGCTCTCAGAGTTCAAAGTGTCCGCCACTGACCCGAACACCGCCGACCCGGCCTCCGAGCGCGTGCTGCTCACCTTCGACAAGCCCCAGTTCAACCACGCCGGAGGCGGGCTCGATTTCGGTCCCGACGGCCTGCTTTATTTCACCGTGGGCGACGGCGGCAGCAGCAACGACAACAACTACGGCCACACCGGCGGCGGCGGCACGCCCCGGCCCACCAACAACAAGGGAAACGCCCAGGACCTGACAAAGCTCTTCGGCAAGATGCACCGGATCGATCCGCTGGGAACCAACGGCCCCGGCGGCCAGTACGGCATCCCGGCAACGAATCCTTACGCGACCAGCCCGAACGGCGAGCGGCGCGAGATCTACGCGCACGGGCTGCGCAACTGCTGGCGCTTCTCCTTTGACAAGCGGCCCGGCGGCACGGGCCGGCTCATCGCTGCCGATGTGGGGCAAAGTGCGGTGGAGGAGGTGGACCTCATCACCCTCGGCGGAAATTACGGCTGGCGGAACCGCGAGGGAAGCTTCGTCCCCGCCTTCTCCATCGACGCTCCGGCCATGGCCGTCCCGCCGACGGACCCCATCGCCCAGTACGCCCACATGGGCGTGACCATCGGCTCCCCCGCCCTGCCGCAGCTCGGGCTCTCGGTCACCGGCGGCTACATCTACCGCGGCGCCGCCATCCCGGCGCTGGTGGGGAAATACGTCTTCGGCGACTGGAGCCAGAACCCCATCCTCACGCCCCCGCCCGCCACGCCCACGGCCAACGGCGTCATCCTCGGCCTGGAGGAAACCACGCCCGGCGTGTGGGCCCTCTCGCAGCCGGACGTCCTGGGCGGAAACCCCATCGCCCGCTACATCCAGGGCTTCGGCGAGGATGAAGCCGGCGAGCTTTACGTCCTGACCAAGCGCACCCAGCCCGTGACGGGCAAGGACACGGTGACTGGCCTGCCCACTGGTGCCATTTTGAAAATAGTCCCCGTCCCCGCCACCACCGCGCTCACGCTGACGGCGACGAAGGACAACACCATCTTCCAGGAGGGCAACCTGAGCAACGGCGCGGGCGACTGGGTCTTCGCCGGCTCCATCGACCCGAAAAACGCCGCATCCCTGCGCCGCGCCCTGCTCAGCTGGACGCTGACCAGCATTCCCGCCGGCGCCGTAGTGGCAAAGGCCTCCGTCACGCTCAAGATGGACCGCACCATCTCCCCAGCTTACGATTTCTCCCTGCACAAGCTCTCCGCCGCCTGGGGCGAGGGCACGGCCAACGCCGCCATCCAGGAGGGCGATGGCGCGACCGCCAGCGCGACGGACGCCACCTGGCTGAAGCCCATTTTCGGCCAGGCTCCGGTCTGGACCACACCGGGCGGGGACTTCTCCGCCACGCGCTCCGCCACCACCAGCGTGAACACCGAGACGAGCGTGACCGGAGGCCTCTACACCTGGTCCGCGCCCGGACTGGCTGCGGATGTGAACGCGTGGCTCAAAACGCCGGCCACCAACTTCGGCTGGCTGCTCAAGGCCGACACTGAGGCCTTGATCAAAACCGCCGACATGAACACGGGGCTTGCCACCATCACGGTGAGCGACACTGATTTCCTCGTGGACGGCATGACCGTCAGCGGCACCGGCATCGGAGCCGGGGCAAAGATCGCGCCAGGCGGCATTGACACCGGCACCAACGTCGTGACCCTGACCGTGACCAGCACCGCCAAGGTGACCGACTTTGTCTACTTCGCCGCGCCCTCGGCGAAGCGCTTTGCCTCCCGCACCGCCACCCTGTCCTCATCCCGGCCTAAACTCACCGTCAATTACATCCCCGCCCCCGCAGCGCCCTCCCACCGCCGCGCTTGGGAACTGGCTGGCTACTTCACCGGGCAATACATCGACGACGCCTTCGACACGGACGGGGACGGCATCATCGACGGCCTCGAGTACGCCTGGGGCTACGCGCCCCGGACGGCCAACTCCCTTGCCTCCGGGTTCAGCGTGGACAAGAGCGCCGTCGCCACCGGCGGCCCCGTCGTCATCACATTCCGGCGCGACACCCTGGCCCCGGACCTCACCTACCGCGCCCAGGTCACCACGGACCTGGCCACATGGACCACGCTTGCCACCAGCACCGCAGGCGCCGCGCCCACGGGAACCGGGTTTGTCAGCGAATCTGCCGTGGACACCACCTTCCGCAACGTCGTCGTGAGAGACCCCGTCACCCCCGGCGGCCCCCGCCGACTCTACCGCCTGCACGTGACGCGCCTCTGATCCGCCCGGCACGGGCCAGACCCTCGATCACGGAGTGGACGAGATTCCCGGATTTTTCGGTGGTTTGGGCCGGCTCCCTTTGCGGGGCCGGGGCACGAGGCAACCCCTGAGGCATCACCGACATGCGCGAGCCCCAGCCCCCGCCCCGCGCCCTCACGCCGCCACCACCACCTCCACGACGTCACTCCACTGGCCCACCCGGCGGTCATCCTTCCGGTACATCGCCCGGTAGCGCCAGCGCTGCGGGGTCTCGGGCAGGGGCTCCGGGTCCACGGCATTCGGGTTCGGGTCCGTCAGCAGCGGGAGAAAGCCGCGCCCGTCCAGCCGGTCCACCTCCAGGTCCAGCGCGTTCACCTTTTTCCGCCAGCCCTGCCAGCCCCAGCGCACCTGCATGTGCTCGCCGCGCTTCACCACCTCAATCTTCGGCTTCGCCTCGTCCACGCTCCGCGTCGTCGACTCCCGCCCCCGGAGGCCCAGCACAATCTCCATTTCCGGCGTGCAGCCCGGCTGCGCCCTGATGAACCGCGCCAGCCGCCTCACCCGGCCCACCACCCCGGGCGGCACCGCCGGCGGGGCCGGCACGTTCCATTCCGGGTAGTGCACCTGCATCGGCTTCTTGTTGCCGTCCTTGCTTCCGTCCCGCAGCAGATTTTTCACCTGCGTCGCCGCGACCGCCGACCCCGTCAGCCCCCGCTGCACCCGGAAGGCATGGGAAAACGCCAGCTCATCCGCAAAAAGCGCCGCCACATACTCGTGATCCTCCGTGATCCCCAGCCGGACGTAAAAGTCCGGCAAATGCTGCACGATCTGCTTCAGCAGAGCCACCAGCCCTGCGTCATCATCCGGGAGAAAATCTTTCCTGGCCATCGGGTCGAATCGTTTGATTTCAGCGACATCTCAACCTGCCCGCAGAGTCGGGAAGCCCGCCTCCAGTCCGGAAACACCCGCCCCCGGACGCCTTCGATCAGGCTGCGCGTGGAAGTGAAACGCATCGGAGTTGAGTTGTCAAATGCTGGCGTTCGATAATCAAACGGCACCGATTAACAATTCAGCGCCAGCGCTCAAATGCCAAACGGGGCCGTTTATCTATCAATCGTCGACGTTTGATAGTTCAACGTTGGCGTTTTGTTTTCCAACGGCAGTGTTTGCTATTCCAACGTGCGCGTTTGGCCATTCAACGCCCACGTTCCATTGTTGAACGTCGGCGTTTCCTTATTGAACGTCGGCGTTCAGCCCTTTTACCTCGTGCTGCAACGCACCAATCCGAGGCTGCCCTTCGCCAATCCACAGCCTCGTTTGCCCCTCCCGCAGCTCCATTGCCCGAACCTGCGCCACCATCGCCCCGCCCCGCCCCCTCGCGCCCCGGACCCAGAGGCAATCGCCGGCCGTCAGTCGCCCGTCGGTTTTTCCCCAAGGAACCATCAGTTGGACCCGTCGCCGCGTGCGGGGAGCCCCAGAGAAAACCACCACTCGGCGGCCCCCCATCGGTTTTTCCTCCGGGAACCATCAGTCGGACCCGCCACTTGATTATCCAATCCCGGAGGGATCGCAGCCATTAGCGAGGCGTCGGAGCGAAGGATGAGCGCAGACGCCTCGAAAGGCGTACGAAATAAAGACGACCCCGGAGGGTGTCGCAGCGCCGTCCGGCGGGAGCGTGAGTCCGCGCGGGGGCGACGGGCGCGTGACGCCCAGGGCCGAGGCCGGGCACGCGCCTCATGCGGGGGACGCCGCTTCGACATCCTCCGGGGTCGCGTGAGCTCGCCGGGGCACGAGGCGTCAGCGCTTCGCTCGACGCCTCGCTAATAGCTGCGATCCCTCCGGGATCGGACACTGGCGCGCATCAATGCCAGTTTTCCATGGACCAGCTCCAGCCAGCCCCGTCCACCAAATCCGCATTCCTCCCACCCTCCAACCTTCTCCCTCCTCCAATCCGCTACTCCCTCTACTCCCTCTAACCCTCTACCCCCTCTAACTCTCTACCTCCTCTCTCCCCCCGCCCGCCCACATTTCCCTGGCCATCCGCCGCACGCCCGGCATGGGTGGGGGCAGGCATGACGCTCATCGGAGAAACCCAGTTCACGGCTCTTGATTTCGAGTCCGCCGGCGCGAGCCGGGGGGCGACGGATGAGCCTGTGCAGATCGGCTGGGGCGGGATGACGGGGGCGGAGATCGACGCAGCCTCTTTTTTCACCAGCTACCTGCGCACGGAGGCAAAGATCACCTGGGCCGCGCAGAAGGTGCATGGCATCACCACGGCGCATCTGGCCGGGGCGCCGTCGCTGCTGGAGCTTTGGCCGCAGGTGCGCCCGGCGCTCCAGGGCCGCGTGGTGGTGGCTCATGGCTCGGGCACGGAAAAGAGGTTTCTTCGCGCCTTTCCATTCCACGGCTTCGGCCCGTGGGTGGACACGCTGCACATCGCCCGCGCGGCCTGGCCGGGGCGCAGTGACTACTCGCTCGGCACGCTCATCGGCGACCTCGGCCTGAAGCCGGCGCTGGATGAACTCTGCCCCGGGCTGCCGTGGCACCACGCGCTCTACGATGCGGTGGCCTGCCTGGTCCTGCTGCGCCACCTCATCCACGATGCCGGCCTGGCGTCGGAACCGCTCGACCTCTTTCTCCACCCGGACGCCTCCGCGCACTACCGCAGCCGCCGCACCTGAACCCGCCCACCCTCCAGCCATGCCTGCCACTCTTCATTTCACCGGCTGGTCCCGGCCCGTCCTGGCCAGCGTCATCGAGCACCTGACGCGCGACTGGCGGGGCCCGGTGCTGGATCTGCAGCGCACACTCGTCATCGTGCCCACGCGCCAGGCCGGACGCCGCCTGCGCGAGGGGCTGGCGCTGGAGGCGGAGAAATCCGGAGCCGGCGTGCTGCCCCCGCGCGTGCTGCCGCCGGAGGCCTTCCTGGCCAGGCTGGACAAGGGAACTGCGCCCGTGGCCAGTCCGGTCATCAGCGGGCTGGCGTGGGCTCAAGTGCTGACCACCGTGGACCTGGAGGAGTGCCGCGAGGTCTTTCCCGTGGACCCGGTGGACCGGGACCTGCCCTGGGCGGCGGGCGTGGCGCGGTCGCTGGAAACATGCCGCCGCGCCCTGGCGGAGTCCGGCCTGACGCTGGACACGGCGCGGCAAAAACTCGGCTCCGAATTCACAGACGCCGCCCGCTGGGCCGCGCTCTCGCGGCTGGAGCAGCGCTACCTGGCGGTGCTGCGGGAGCACGGGCTGCGCGACGCCCAGTCGGCGAAAATAGAGAACGCCGCCGCGCCGGAGTGGCCGGAAGAGATCGACCGCATCATCATCGCCGCCGTGCCGGACCCGATGCCGCTGGCCTTTCACGCGCTGGCCCGGCTGGAGGCCCGCAGCGGCGTGCCGGTGCACGTCCTGGTCCCCGCTCCGGCGGCGCTGGCCCATGCCTTCGATGCGTGGGGCCGCCCGCTCACCAGCCACTGGCCGCAGCAGGAAATCCCGCTCCCGGATTTTGACCGCATGGTCCGCCTCTGCGCGAACCCCGCCGCGCAGGCCGCCGCCGCAGCAGCCCTGCTCGCCCGCCACGAGAACCCGGTGGGCGCGGCCGCCATCGGCCTGCTGGATGCGGAGGTGGGCCCGGCACTGGAGGAACGGCTGGCGCAGGAGGACCGCGCCGCCTTTAACCCGGATGGCCGCCCCGCCGCGCAGCACCCGCTGTGCGAGCAGCTGCGCCTCCTGCGCGAACTCCTCGGCGGCCGCCCCTTCCACGCCTTCGCCCGCTGGCTGCGGGACCCGCTGGTGCTGGAGTCCATCGCTGCCAATCCGCAGCTCCTGGAGGCGCTCGATGAATTTCAAGCCGAACACCTGCCCGCCACGCTGGACCGCGCCCTCACCCTGGCCACGCCCGGGCCGCTCCGCCAGTCGATGCAGCTGGCGCGCCGCCTGCTCGAGGACTTCACGCGCCTGCCTTTCCCATTGGCTTTGCAAAACTGGCTCGCCGAATCCTGCGCCCGCCACACCTTCTCCGCAGCCAATCCGGATGACGCCGCCTGGATTCACCTCGCCGGTGAGCTGGGCACCTCGGCGGCCGAGATCGAAGCGGCGGCCCAGCTTTTCCCCGCGCTGAGGCTCGGCCCCACTGGCAAGCTGGACCTGCTCCTGCGCTCGATCCAGGACACCGCCCTGCCCGTGGAGCGCCCCGCCGCCGCGCTGGACCTGAATGGCTGGCTGGAAATGCCCTGGGAGGATGCGCCGCATCTCATCTTGACGGGATTCAACGACGGCAGCGTGCCGGATGCCGTGACGTCCGATCCCTTCCTCCCGGACAGCCTGCGCCGCACGCTCGACCTGCGCTGCAATGACGACCGCCTCGCCCGCGATGCCTCCCTCCTCCGTTTCCTGCTGGAGTCCCGCGCCGGCTCGGGCCGGGTGGACATCCTGCTCGGCCGCACCACGGCGGCGGGGGATCCGCTGCGGCCCTCGCGCCTGCTTTTCCGCTGCCCGGATGCCGCCCTGCCCGCCCGCGCGCTCGCCCTCTTCCACGCCACGGATGCGGACGACGGCCCGCCCCCGCCCCCGTGGCAGCTGGCCTGGACGCTCACCCCGCCCGCGCCGGCGGCGGAAATGAGCATCCTCCACACGCTGCACGTCACCGCTTTTCGGGACTACCTCGCCTGCCCCTTCCGCTTCTACCTTTCCCACGGAGTCGGCATGTCCAGCGTGGACCCAGGCATGACGGAGATGAGCCACGCAGACTTCGGCACCGTGCTCCACCACGCCCTGCGCGACCTCGCCTCCACGGAAACTCTCCGCACCACCGACGACGAGCCCGTGCTGCGCGAATTCCTCCTTTCCCGCCTCGACGAAGTCCTCGCCACCCGCTACGGCACACCGCTCACCACGCCGCTGGCCATCCAGGCGGAGTCCGCCCGCCAGCGCCTCGCCGCCGCCGCCCGCATCATCGCTGCCCAGCGTGCAGACGGCTGGGTCACGGAGGCCACGGAGCTGCGCTTCCGGGATCTACTCGGCCACGACCTCCAGCTGCCCGGCACCAGCCACGTCATCCGCGGCACCATCGACCTCATCGAGCACCACCCCGCCACCGGCCGCCGACGCGTCATCGACTACAAAACGAGCGGCTCCGCCAAAGACCCCGCCGACGAGCACTGGATCAATCTGAAAAAACGCCGCGACCAGTCCGCACGCCACCCGTGGATGCTGGCCACGGACGCCACCGGTTCCCCCCGCCGCTGGCGAAACCTGCAGCTCCCGCTCTACGCCGCCGCCCTTCGTGAAAAATACTGCGCCGTGCCTGCTGCGGGCTACTTCCAGCTGCCCAAGGCCGCCTCCCAGTCCGCGCTCGTGCTGTGGGAGGACTTCGATGAACGCACGCTCGAGTCCGCCCTCGCCTGCGCCCGCGGCGTCATGGAGTGCCTCTCCCGCCGGGAATTCTGGCCGCCATCAGAAAACGTGGACTTCGACGCCTACGAGTCCATCTTTTTCGGCAACGCCGGGGCGGCCTGCACCCTGGTGCCGCAGTAAATCACGGAACCGGCGTCTCCACGAACTTGACGTACTGCCGCCTCACGAGCTGCGAAGGCACATTGACCTTGAGGTGGTCACCCGTAGAATCCAGCCAGTCCGCCGGCGCCGGCGTCCAAGTGACCAGATCCGCCGACACGTAAGCCGTCACCACACACTGCGGCGGCGTCTGCATCTGCGTCTCGCAGGTGAAAGTGATCAGCTTCGGCCGCAGCGGCGGCTGGACCACCCGCTCCCAGCCAATACCACTCGTATTCAGAGGCGTGAGCGGGCTGATTCCATTCGCCACCAAGGGATCCGTCCCCTGCAAAAACTCCTGCTCGTTGGTGATGCCGTCTCCATCGGGATCGGCCGTCTTCCCCGCCCTCGCAGCATCGACCTGCATGGTTGCGATCCAGTTGTCATACGCTCGCTTGTAATAGGCCGACGCGCAGCCGGAAACGTAGTCCGTCATGACGCCCTCGATCCCGGCGGCGCTCAAATCGTAGGCGTACGGGGGCAGGCCACCGATCACCATCGTCTTCATGCGGTTCGTCTTCATCCAAGCGATGTCCGTCGAGGACTGCCACGTTCCCCAAAACAGGAAGCCGGTGTAGCCTTTTCCCACCCAAAACGCAAGGTTGCCCGCTGACCAGGACAGCCCCGTTCCCCCGGCGACCGCGTAAATATCACAAACCGGGAACAGAGGTCGAAACTCGATACCCATTTTTACATCTGCACAAACGAGAACGATCTGACCATCCGAGAGTCCAACCTCATTCACTTCCTGCCTGACCTGCGCCGCCATCCCCAATTCTTTAATGTCGAGAAACACGCCTCTGCCGCGATCTTTTGCCAGTTGCAGAACTTCCCGAAGCATTGGCACTTTCACACCCTTCCCGGCCCAGGCGCTCATCCGCCCCCACGCATCCAGCTGCTTGATCTGCGCCAGCGTAAAGCTGCTCACCGCTCCCGTCCCCTTCGTCGTCCGGTCGACTGTGGCATCGTGCATGATCACGATCGCTTGGTCGGAGGTTCTCCGCAGGTCGCATTCAATGTGCGTCGCTCCCTTTCCGTAGGCGAAATCAAAGGACTCCAGCGTGTTTTCGGGCCGCTCGCCCGCCGTGCCTCCGCGGTGCCCAACCAAAAGCGTGGCAGAGGCGTTTGTCATGGAAACAACCCAGAGGCACAGCCAAAACCATTTTGGTCTTTCCAGCTTCAGCGGCGGGGGGATTTTAAGGTCAGCCTGAGGGGAACAGACCTGACACGAGGGGTGCGTGGCGGGGGACATGACGAGCAGTGTAGGGGATTCCCGGTGCCCGGTCAAGGCCATCCACAATAATTCTCAACGCCGAAACGGGCGGATGACAATTCTCTCACCTGTGAGGCGATCATGGCAGCCGGCTCAGGAACGCACCGAGCCAAGGAAAAACTCCACGCTGTCCACCAAGGCCCGCCAGCTGGCGTCGATGATGTTGAACGAAACGCCGACAGTCCCCCAAGTGCGGGATCCGTCCCCGGACTCGATGAGGACCCGGGTCTTGGCCGCAGTGCCGGTGTGGCTGTCGATGATGCGCACTTTGTAATCTGCAAGGGTCATCCGCGCGAGTTCCGGGTACGAGGACTGCAGTGCCTTTCTCAGCGCGCCATCAAGCGCGTTCACCGGACCATCCCCTTCGGAAACAACGTGCAGCGTCTGCCCGTCGATGCTCAGCTTCACCGTGGCAATGCAGCTCTCGTAATCCCTCAGTCCATCCCGCCGGTAAGTGCAATGATACTCCTCCAATTGGAAATAGGGACGGTAGGAATCCAGCGCCTTGCGGATCAGCAGTTCAAACGAAGCCTCCGCCGCCTCGAATTCATAGCCGTCCTTCTCAAGGGTTTTCACCTCGTCCAGGATCTGGCGAACACGCGGGTCATTTTTTTCGAGTTTCACCCCCAGCTCAGCCGCCTTGAGCATCACGTTGCTCTGCCCGCTGAGTTCGGAGACCAGGATGTTCTGCCGGTTCCCCACAGAGCCCGGTTCGATGTGCTCGTAAGTCCTCGCCAGTTTCTGCACGGCATTCGCATGCCCGCCTCCCTTGTGAGCGAACGCCGTCACCCCAACAAAGGGAGCCCGCGGGTTGGGCGTCTGGTTGGCCACCCCGTCGACAAATGCGCTTAACCCGCTGAGCTTTTTCAGGTCGGGGACGACAGTGCGCCCCATCTTGAGCTGAAGGTTTGGAATCACACTGGTCAGGTTGCAGTTGCCGGTCCGCTCCCCGTAGCCATTCATGGTCCCCTGGATTTGCACCCCCCCGGCGAGAATGGCCGCCAGCGCATTGGCCAGCGCAAGCCCGCAATCGTCGTGCGTGTGAATGCCCACCGGGATGCCCAGCTTTTCCCGGACCAGCGCAGTCAACTCCGCAACTTCATGCGGCAGTGTCCCGCCGTTCGTGTCACAAAGAACCAGAATGTCCGCCCCGCCATCCCGGGCAGCTTCAAGCGTCTTGAGCGCGTAGGCCGGGTTTGCCTTGTAGCCGTCAAAGAAGTGCTCGGCATCATAACAGAATTCCCGTCCGCGATCTTTGAAAACCTTGGCCGTGTCAAAAATCATCCGGCAGTTCTCCTCCAGCGTGGTCTTAAGCACCTCCGTCACATGCAAATCCCAGCTCTTCCCAAACACGGTAACCACGGGAGTCTCCGCATCCAGCAGGGCCCGGATCTGCGGATCACTCTCGACACTCACATCAACGCGTCGCGTGCTCCCAAACGCTGCGATCTTCGCATGCTTCCAGCTCCGTTTCGCCGCTTCGCGGAAAAATTCGACGTCCTTTTCGTTGGAGTACGGGTATCCGCCTTCGATGTAGTCCATGCCGAACTCATCCAGCTTGCTGGCGATCCGGATTTTGTCGAGGGAGCTGAAAGAAACGCCAAGTCCCTGCGTTCCATCACGCAGGGTCGTGTCGTAGAGAGCGACGGTCTTGTTCATAAAAATTTCGAAAAGCCTGTGACCTTCGGTCAGATTGCTCGAATCTCAACCCGGATTCAGCCGGCAACCTCGCGAAACTGCATCCAGCCGGTCAAAGACGCCCCGCAGCGGGACTGTGGCAAAGCGGCATCCGCCAGACAGCGTCACAGACCATTGCCAAACAAACGAATCCGGGGCGTCAATATTTCAGGTTCCCCCTCCGTCACCAGCACCATGTGCTCGAAATGGGAACTCAGCGCCCCGTCCGCAGTAATGGCCGTCCACTTGTCCGACAAAATTTTTACACCACCCTTCCCCGCATTCACCATCGGCTCAACCGCGAGGATCATCCCCGCCTTCAATTTCGTCCTGATCGAAGGATCACCCCAGTTGGGAACCTGGGGCTCCTCGTGCAACTGGCGCCCCACCCCGTGGCCGACGAATTTACGCACCACGGAAAACCCGAACCCGACAACGTGCTTCTCCACACTGGCACACAAATCGCGAAGACTGCCATTGTGCCGCGCGTGGCTGATGGCCACATGCAGGGATTCCTCCGTGGCGGCCAGAAGCCGCGCTGCTTCCTCGGGGATCTGCCCGACAGGAACGGTGGTCGCGTTGTCACCAATCCAGCCGTCCTTGACCAGGCCCACGTCAATCTTCACGATGTCACCCTCCCGGATAATCCTGCTCGCGCGGCCGATGCCATGCACCACTTCATCATTCAAGGAGATGCACAACTGTCCCGGGAAGCCCCGGTAGCCCAGAAACGCACTTTTACAGCCGCGCTCGGCGATCAAACGCCCTGTCAGCTGGTCGATTTCAAGAGTGGACACTCCAGGCTTGATGGCCTCTCCAGCCAGGCGCAGCACCTCGGCGGCGGCATGCCCCGCAGCGCGTGCCATTTCAATTTCCCGTCCCTTGCGTAGGTGTATCACAAATAAAAAAGAGGGGTGCGTGGTGCACCCCTCCCAGGCAGGTGGTGCTGCTGAAGTTTAGTGCGCCGTCTTGATCCGCCAGGCGACCGCGCCAATGACGATCACGGCCATAACGACGTAAAGCCAGACGAGACTCCCACCGGCATTTGTGCTGCTGACCGTTCCGGGCCGGTCGAACCGCCCGCGAATTTTGCCCTTGCGGAGGAATCCGTCGTAGTTGCGCTGAATCAGGTGCGTTTCCACCTGGCGCATCAGGTCAAGCAGCACGCCGACCAGAATCAAGATGCTCGTGCCCCCGAAAAACTGGCTCACGTTCTTCTGCACATTCATCAGGAGACCAAGGAGGGTGGGAACAGTCGCGATGAGAACGAGAAAAATTGCCCCGGCGAAGGTCAACCGGCTCATCGTATAGTCCAAGAAATCAGCCGTAGGCTTTCCGGGGCGCACTCCCGGGATGTAGCCCCCGTTCTTCTTCAGATCTTCAGAAATCTGGGTGGGCTGGAACATGGTGGCCACCCAGAAGTAGCTGAAGAAGAAAATCAAAAGACCGTCGATGATGTAATACCAAGCGTGGTCGTTTTGAATGAAACTCTGCAGGCTCTGGCCCCAAGAGTACTTGGCAAAAAGCGACCCTGCCAGATAGCTTGGGAAAAGAATGATGGCTTGGGCAAAAATGATGGGCATCACACCGCTGTAATTAATTTTCAGCGGGAGATGGGTCGATTGTCCGCCGACCATTTTCCTGCCGATTTGCCGCTTGGCGTACTGGATGCTGATGCGGCGGGCAGCCTGGGTGATGGCAATGATGCCGGCGATGACCAGAAGCATCATGAGCAGCAGCAGAACGAGCCAGATGGCTTTCATGGGGTCGGCAAGGGAACCCGTGATGTATTGATTCCAAACCTGAACTAGAGCACCCGGGAGGTCCGCGACGATGTTGACGGAAATGATGAGCGAGACCCCGTTGCCGATCCCCCGCTCGGTGATTTGCTCACCCAGCCACATCAGCAGCATCGTGCTGGTGGTCATGGTCAGGACGGCAACGAAGAAAAACCAAAAATCTGGCCTCTGAACCAAAACTTGGTTAGTTTTTAGCAGATAGGCCTCGAGCCCCGGCATGACGGGATTTGTGCCAACAAGCCCCTTGGCCATCAGGTAGCCTTGCAGAATGCACAGGCCGATGGATGCATAGCGCGTGAACTGGTTGACTTTTTGGCGCCCGCCTTCTTCTCTGGCCATGCGGCTCAGTTTCGGGACAACAGCAGTCAGCAACTGCATCATGATTGAGGCGCTGATGTAGGGCATGATGCCCAGCGCAAAAATCGCGCAATTGTTGATGCCGCCACCGGAAAAGACATTCAAGAGAGCGGCGATGCCGCCACCAGCCCCGGCCTTGCTGTTGTCCTGCACGTGTTGCAGCCAGTTTTGCACGACCGTCGGATCAACACCAGGCAGAGTGATCATCGTCCCGATACGGACGACCACGATCATCACCAAGGTGAAGAATATCCGCTTGCGCAGATCTGGAATCTTGAGGGAATTGGCGAACGCAGAAATCATGGGGCGAAGGTCGGAGGAAACGAGCCGGCAAAGGCGTGGTGATGAACCGCACATGCGGAAGCACGTGCGGAAAACTGCAAAGGGCGTTAAACTGCCGCAGGCAGAACCACGCTGCCGCCGGCCTTTTCAATCTTGGCCTTGGCACCAGCGCTGACGCCTTCGACAGAAACATTCAGCGGCTTCGTCAGTTCGCCATTGGCGAGAACCTTGATGGAATCAAACACGCCTTTGACGAGCCCGGCCTCACGCAGGGACTGCTCGTTGACTTCGGCGTGGGCGGCGAATGTCTTCTCGAGGGAACTGACGTTCACGATCGCCCATTTCGTGGCAAACGCGGCGTTGTTGAAGCCCTTTTTGGGCAGACGACGGAAGAGCGGCATCTGACCGCCCTCAAAACCAACGCGAATCGCCGCGCCAGCCCGGGCCTTTTGCCCTTTATGTCCTTTGCCGCTGGTCTTGCCATGGCCGGAACTCTCACCACAACCAAGACGCTTGGTGCGGTGCTTTGAGCCGGGACGGGGGGACAGTGTGTGCATTCTCATAGGAATAGTCCTGTATAGTAATTGATCGTTGATGAATTTTCAAGCGCTGCTCAACGCAAAGGGCGGAAGGACTTGTGCATCCTCCGCCCCGGGCGCGGGCAACTGGCGGAATTAGAGGGCCTTCTTCTCCGGAATCGCCTTTCCGCGAGCCTTGAAGATTGTGTCCCGGTGACGAAGCTTGGTCAGGGCCGCCAGAGTGGCCTTGACAACGTTGGCGTGGTTTTTCGAGCCAAGGCTCTTGGCCAAGACATCCCGGATGCCGGCCGCCTCAATGACGGCGCGAACACCACCACCTGCAATGATTCCCGTACCGGGGCTGGCTGGCTTCAACAGCACCTTGCCGCCACCGTACTCACCGTACGTTTCATGGGGAATCGTGTTGCCGAAACGGGTCACGGTCTGCAGATCCTTTTTGGCATCTTCAGTGGCCTTCTTGATCGCGTCGGAAACCTCGTTTGCCTTTCCGAAACCGAAGCCAACTTTGCCTTCACGGTCTCCAGAAACGACCAAGGCGCTGAAGCTGAAACGCCGTCCGCCCTTTACGACCTTGGCGCAACGGTTGATAAAGACAACCTTGTCGGTGAACTGGGGACCATCACCCTGGGGCTGGTCGTTGCGGCGGGATTGTCCAAAACTGGGTCTGCTCATGATCTGATAAAATTAGAATTTAAGTCCAGCCTGGCGGGCGGCGTCTGCCAGCGCCTTCACTTTGCCATGGTAGGTGAAACCACCGCGGTCAAAGACCACCGCATCGATGTTCTTGGCCTTGGTGCGCTCGGCAACCATAGCGCCGATTTTGGTCGCACTGGCGACGTTGCAACCCTTGAGGGGGCTTTCCTTTTCGACCGTGCTGGCCGAGGCGAGAGTGATGCCCTTGGTGTCGTCAATGACTTGGGCATAAACATGCTGCCCGGAAAAATGAACTGCGAGACGGGGACGCGTTGGAGTTCCGGAAATCTTCTTCCGAATCCTGATGTGCACCGCCTGGTGCGCTGCTTTGCGAATATATTGAGACATTGGTCTGAAAGTGTACTGGGTTGTGCGGGTCGGTGATTATTGCACACTCTTGCCGTCCTTGCGACGAACATGCTCACCAGCGTAGCGGATCCCCTTGCCCTTGTAAGGCTCGGGCGGGTAGTAGGAACGAACGTCCGCAGCGAACTGGCCGACGAGGTGCTTGTCGATTCCTTCGACCTTGATCTTGGTGTTGTCAGTAACGGTTACCTTCAACTCGGAGGGAATCGGGTGCAGAACCGGATGGCTTTGCCCGACGCTCAAGTCGAGCGCCGCGCCCTTGACTGAAGCACGGAAGCCAACGCCTTGGATTTCCAGATCTTTGGAGAATCCGTCCGCAACGCCTTTGACCATGTTGTTGACCAGTGCGCGGCTTGTGCCGTGAAGGGTGCGGCTGCGCCGGGAATCATCCGGGCGCTTGATCACCACATTGTTGTCCTGCTGTTCGAGGGACATGCCCGCAGGCATTGTCCATTCGAGTTTGCCCTTAGGTCCCTCAACGGTCACATGACCTGAGGCGTCCGTCTTCACGGAAACTTTTGACGGCAGAGCGATGGCCTTGTTACCAACTCGTGACATGTCTAATTTTTCTTCCTTGGTTTGATTGATTGAATTCCTACCACACCTGGGCCAGCAGCTCACCGCCGACGTTCTCACGGCGGGCTTTGGCACCGGTCATGAGACCTTTGGGTGTGGAGAGGATCGAAATGCCAAAGCCTTTCACAACTTTGGGAATTTCAGCGCTGCCGATGTATTGCCGGCGGCCGGGTTTGCTGACGCGGCGAAGATCAGTCAGGGCCGGAGTGCGACCGTCGAACTTGTTCTTGACGTGGATTTCCGCTTTCCCGCCTTCGGTCTTGACCTCGTAGTTCCAAATATAGCCCTCCTCAGCAAGGATGCGGGCGAGTTCGGCCTTGATGCGGGAATACGGGGCGGTAAATGTTTCCTTCCGGGCGCGCGAAGCATTCTTCAGGCGGGTCAGGAAATCAGAAATGGGATCAGTTAAAGCTGCCATGTTGGAGTGATCTTAGAATTGGTTTCGACTTAAGCAGCCTGCTGGTCCTTCGAGCTGGCGCGGAAGGGCATGCCGACTTCACGGAGGAGTTCGCGAGCTTCGTGATCGGTGCGCGCCGTGGTTACCACGCAAACGTCGAAGCCGAGGTTGCGTTTGATCTTGTCCAGTTCGATTTCGGGAAAGATCGTGTGGTCCTTGATTCCAAGGGTGTAGTTTCCCCGCCCGTCAAAGGCACGGGGACTGACTCCGCGGAAGTCCCGAATCACCGGAATGGCGATTTTGATCAAGCGCTCAAGGAACTCCCACATGTGGCGGCCGCGGAGCGTCACTTTCACCCCAATGGCCTCACCAGCCCTGAGTTTGAAATTCGAAATCGCAATCTTGGACTTGGTTACAACCGGTTTCTGCCCGGTGATGCGTGCCACGTCACTGGCTGCATCCTCGACAGCCTGCTTGCGGTCTGCTTCCTTGCCAACGGAGCAGTTGATGACCACCTTCTCGATCTTCGGAATCTGGTTCACGTTTTTCAAGCCGAGCTTGGCTTGAAGGGCGGGGATGACTTTTTCTTTATAGTGCTTGCGCAGCGCGGGTTCCATATTTGGTTGCCGTTTCTATTGGTTTTGGCCGGAAGAATGTTCCCCCGGTCAGCAGGTTATTTTTTGGCGGCCTTCCTGGCTGCGGTCTTCCGGGCTGGTTTGGCTGGCGCCTCTTTGGCAGCCCGGACGTTGGAAATGTGAATCGGGCCTTCGATTTGGATCCGCCCGCCTTCGCTGGTCTGGGTCTTCTTCTCGTGCTTGGTGATCATGCGAACTCCTTCGACAATCACCTGACTTTTGGCTGGGAATACCTGAAGAATCTTGCCGGAGGCCCCTTTGTGCTTCCCGGCAACTACAGCGACGGAATCGCCCTTGTGAACGTGTGTTTTGATGCGGCTCATGGCTTAGAGAACCTCGGGGGCGAGGGAGATGATTTTCATGAAGTTCTTTTCCCGGAGTTCGCGAGCCACGGGGCCGAAAATGCGGGTACCCTTCGGGTTGTTGTCCTTGTCGATGACGACAACGGCATTCTTGTCAAAGCGAAGCATTGAGCCGTCGCTGCGGCGCACGGCAGCCGTTGTCCGGACCACCACAGCACGGACCACTTCGCCCTTTTTGACGGACCCTGTGGGGCTGGCTTCGCGAATGTTGCAGGTGATGATGTCACCGACGTGGGCAAAGCGGGTGGGCTTGCCGATCACGCCGATCATTTTTGCCAGGCGGGCGCCGGTATTGTCGGCAACCTGCACTCTGGAACGCATTTGAATCATAAATTTCTTTTCCTACCTTTCAGGTTTCCTGTGGTTAGTGGGTGAGGATCTCAACAAGGCGCCAGCGCTTCAGCTTGCTCATGGGGCGCGTCTCCGAGATCTTGACGCGGTCGCCTTCCTTGGCCTCGCCCTTTTCGTCGTGAGCGTAGAACTTGGTGGTCATCTTGACGATTTTCTTGAACTGAGGGTGCGGCACGCGGCGGACAACCTCAACCACAAGGGTTTTGGCCATCTTGGCTGACACAACGACGCCCACACGGGTTTTGCGGAGTCCGCGCTTCTCGGCGGGGGCTTCTGCACTGGCTGGTTTTTCTTCGCTCATGACGGAATTGCGGGTATCGAATGGTTACTTCGTGGCGGCCTTGTGACGGGCTTCGGAGATCAGAGTCTCAGCGCGGGCGATGGAGCGGCGCACCGCCTGAATGCGGGCCGGGTTTTCCAACTGGCCGCTGGCCTGCTGAACGCGGAGGTTCATCATTTCCTGCCTCAGTTCGCCGGCCATCACGGCCAGTTCACTTGCAGATTTCGATCTCATTTCCTTGGTCTTCATGTCTCGGGTCGTTCCTTGGGATGCTGGTTAATGGGCGTCGCGGTTCATGAACCGGCAGCGCAGGCCCAGTTTCGCACTGGCCAGACGGAAGCCGTCCTTGGCGATCGTTTCGGAGACGCCTCCGACTTCAAACAAAATTTGTCCTGGTTTGACAACAGCCACCCAGAATTCCGGGGCGCCCTTGCCCTTACCCATCCGGGTTTCAGGCGGACGCTTGGTGATCGGCTTATGGGGAAAGATGCGAATCCACACTTTCCCTTTGCGCTTGAGATGGCGGTTGACGGCCACGCGGCAGGCTTCAATTTGCTGGCTGGTGATCCAGCCGCGCTCTAGAGTCTGGAGTCCAAATTCACCGAAGTCGATGTTCGTGCCGCGGGTCGCGTTGCCCGAGCGGCTGCCGCGCTGGGACTTGCGAAACTTGGTTCTGCTGGGAATCAAAGCCATAAAAAAAGGTCGTTAGACAATAATTTGTCGCTGGTTCAAATAGATTAGGTGATCCGTGTGTTAAGCGGAGGCCGGGGCGGGTTCCGGCGCGGTGGCAGGGGAGGGTGCCGGACCAGACTGCTGGCGGCGGTCACCACCGCGATCTCCGCGATCAGGACCGCGACGCTCGCGGCGCTGTGGCTGGGCGTTGTCAGACTGGGGGCCGTTTTTGGCGTCCTCTTCGTCGCGCTTGGTCACCCAGCACTTGACTCCAATGATTCCGTAAACGGTTCGGGCTTCCGCAAATCCGTAATCAATGTTGACCCGGAGAGTTTGCAGAGGGACTTTGCCCTCGCGATACTGCTCAGAACGGGCAATGTCAGCCCCGGCCAGTCGGCCAGCGCAGCGGATCCGGATGCCATCGGCTCCGAACTCCATCGCGGTCTGGAGGGAACGCTTCATCGCCCGGCGAAAGGCAATCCGGCGCTCAAGCTGCAGAGCAACGTTTTCGGCGATGAGCTGGGCATCAAGCTCAGGCTGTTTGATTTCAAAAATGTCGATCTTGACCTGTTTTCCGCCGCAGAGGCCGGAGATGTCGGCATTCATTTTCTCGATCTCAGAGCCCTTTTTTCCGATCACAAGACCGGGACGCGCCGTGAAGAGGGTGACCCGCACGCTGTTCCAAGCGCGCTCGATGAGGATCTTGGAGACCGCCGCGAACGAAAGCTTGTCCTTCAGATACTTGCGGATCGCCTGGTCACTATGCAGGAAATCAGCGAAGTCCTGGCGGCTGGCGAACCATTTGGAACGCCAGTCTTTTGTGACTGCGAGACGGAAACCGATTGGATTGACTTTTTGGCCCATGGTGGAGAGAAAATTAAATGTATCGACTCAGATTTGGCTCAGGATTAGGCGATCACTTTGGCAGTCTGGTCGTCTTTTCTGCCGCTTCCGCGGACGGAGATGGCGATTTCATCGCTCAAGATGATGTTGATGTGGCTGCAGCGGCGGACGATGCGATCGGCAGAACCCCGGGCACGGCTGGCGGTGCGGGCGAGTTTCATGCCTTCACCCACAGTGGCTTCCTTGATAACGAGGCGGTTGACATCGAGCGAGAAGTTGTTCTCGGCGTTGGCAACCGCGCTCTTGACGACTTTGCCAATGAGGCGGGCAGCCTTCTTCGGCGTGAAATTGAGAATGTCAAGGGCGCGGCTGACTGGGGCGCCTTGGATCTCGCGGGTGACCTCGCGAACCTTGAAGGGCGAGATGCGTTGGTTTCTGGCAATGGCACGGACTTCCATGATCGAATACTGGGTAAATGTTTACTTGGTGGCGTCGAAACGAATCGAGTCGCCGGGTCGGGGAAAGTCCCCATTGTTGGAATTACTTGAAACGAGAGCGCCGGAGATTTTCTTGCGGACGTCAACTACTACCGCTCTGGCGATTTCCCGTTCCTGCCTGAAGATGCGCAGTGGGGAGCCGGTCTTCATTCCGCCCGCCTGCCCTGAATTGATAACCACCAGATTCTTGTCTGGCTGGACACTGACGACGAGCTTGTCCGAACCGGAGCCATCGGCAGGCTTCGCAGTTGAGGCGCTCGAACTGATTTCTTGCAAGACGTCGGAGAGGCTTTGGATCTGGACATCACGCTCCGGACCGGAGGTTTTGACCACACCAGACGCCGCACCAGCCAGTTTTGACAACTGTTCAGACTGGGTGCGACGGGCAGCTTCGGACAGGCGAAGGTCGCTGACGGCTGCAATCAATTTTTGATCCGCAGAAGCAGAGGATTGAACACCGCCCCCCGCCCCGAGCACCCCCTGCGTGACATTGAGCTGCGACAGAGCTTCGCTGGCAATCCGCGCCTCACTGACCGCATTGGCAGTCTTTTCGGCCATTGCCTTGAGCGCCTGTTTCGATGAAGTCAACTGTGCTTCAAGCTCGGCGATGCGCGAACTTGAAACGGCAAGAGCAGTCCGGGCCTCCGCTGCTTCGAAATCAGAACTTCCCGAGGCCACCAAGCAACTGCCCGCAAGAACCACACCTGAAAGGCGGGCCAAGCTGAGCGGCAGATTCAAAATGGTTTGGAAATTCATCGGAATGGGAAGCGGGATGAAACGTTTACTTGGTCTGCTTGGCCGTCGTGTTGCCGTGGGCAATGAAGCGGCGCGTCGGGCTGAATTCGCCCAGTTTATGGCCGACCATGTTTTCGGTCACATAGACATTGATAAAATCCTTGCCATTGTGGACCATGAAATTGTGTCCGACGAAGTCCGGCGTGATCATGCTGGCCCTCGACCAAGTTTTGATCGGTTTCTTGCTGGCCGCTTCGTTCAGCTTGTCGATTTTGACGAGCAGTTTCTGCGAAACAAAGGGTCCTTTTTTAAGTGAGCGTCCCATGGAATTGAGTGGTCAGTCTTGGGTGAAAATTACTTCTTCTTGCGCTCAACAATGAGCTTGTCGGTGTGTTTGCGGAGCTTGCGCGTCTTCTGCCCCTTGGTGTGACCCCAAGGGCTGCAAAGATGCTGGCGACCACCACCGGATTTGGATTTGCCTTCTCCACCGCCGTTGGGGTGATCGACAGGATTCATGCACATGCCCCGAACGGTCGGGCGGACGCCCTGCCAGCGGGTGCGGCCCGCCTTCCCCGAAACAACATTCATGTGTTCGATGTTGCCGACCTGGCCGATGGTGGCCTGGCAGCGCGCGGGAATCTTGCGGATTTCACCGGAAGGCATCTTAACCAAGGCGAACTCGGCTTCGCGGTTGCTGAGGACGGCGGACTGGCCGGCACTGCGGGCCACTTTGCCGCCTTCACCGGGCTTCAGCTCGATGTTGTGAATGTCGGTTCCGAGCGGAATCTGACTGAGGGGCAGGGAATTTCCAACCACAGGGGGGGCTTTGTCCCCGGCTTGCACGGAGCTGCCAACCTGCAGACCGTTGGGGGCGAGAATATAGCTCTTCGTACCGTCTGCATACTGGATCAGGGCAATCCGGGCGGTGCGGTTGGGGTCGTATTCAACCCCGACAACTTTGGCGGCATCCGTGCGGGAGCGCTTGAAATCGATCAGACGATACTTGCGCTTGTGACCACCGCCGACGTGCCGGCAGGTGATGCGACCAGTGTTGTTGCGGCCACCGGATTTCTTCAGAGAAACGAGCAGGGATTTCTCCGGCTTCGATTTCGTGATTTCTTCAAACGAAGGGAGTTCCTTGTAGCGGCTGACGGGAGTCAGCGGTCGAAATGTTTTGAGGGCCATAACCTTGAGTAATTCGAGAGTTGGGGATTAGGCGAGTTCGATGGTTTCACCCGGAGCCAGCTTGACGATGGCTTTTTTCCACGAGGCGGTGACGCCCGCAGCTGCCGTGCGTTTGCGGCGGGCCTTGCCGGCGTAGTTCGCGGTATTGACCGCGATGACCTTCTTGCCAAACATTTTCTGAACGGCTTGCTGGATTTCCTGTTTGCCTGCCTTGGGGGCGACCTCAAAGACGTAGCTGTTGTTGGTCTCGGCAAGGAAGGTCGCCTTTTCGCTCAGGCGGACGGACTTGATGACGTGAGAAAGGTTCTGCATGGCGGTTAGGCGGTCCGTTGTGCGAGCACGGGCAGGGCATCGCTGGTGATGATGATTTTGTGGTAGTCGACAAGCTGCTCGACGTTTACGTCAAGAGCAGTGACAAGCAGGGATTTGCCGTGATTGCGACCTGCGAGGTAGGTTTTTTCGTCGAAAGCGGCCGAAATGACAAGCACCTTGTCCTTATCGGTCACAGCCTTGAGGGCGTTTACGAAGGACTTAGTCTTGCCGTCGGCAATGGTGAACGAAGTCAGGCTGAAGACGTCCCCTGCCGCGATGCGGGAGGAGAGCGCGGCACGGAGGGCTACCTTGCGGGTGGCCTTGTTGACCTTTTTGGCGTAGCTGCGAGGCTTGGGGCCAAAGATGACCGCGCCGCCGCAAAAGATGGGGCTGTTGACTGTACCAGCACGGGCGCGGCCTGTGCCTTTTTGACGCCAGGGCTTTTTGTCCGGCTTGTGCAGGTCAGCGCGGGTCTTAGTGTTCGCTGTTCCGGAACGGCGGTTGGCACGCATGGCGGTCACGACGTCGTGAACCGACTGGGATCCCTTGCGAGGAACCTCCATCAGGGACAGGTTGGCGCTCTGCGCTTCGACTGTGGTTAAAAGATTGGCCATCTCAGTAAATCAAATTAGAAGTTGCGGGTCACTTGCCGGCAGTGGCCGGTTGCTTTTTGGCGGGACGAATCACGATGAGGCCACCTTTGGGTCCCGGGATGCTGCCCTTGATCAAAAGGACTTTGTCATCCGGACGGCTTTCGACGACGACGAGATTCTGGGTTGTGCGCTGACGGACGCCCATGTGTCCGGGCATCTTTTGGTTTTTCCAGATCAAACCTGGAGTCAAACGGCAGCCGAGGGAACCGGTCCGGCGGTGCATCATGGAACCGTGGGAGGCTGGCTGGCCCGCGAACCGGTAGCGGCGCACGACACCCTGAAAACCTTTGCCTTTGGTAACCCCGATAACATCCACGATGGCTCCGGCGGGAAAGACGTCAGCCGTCAACTCCTTGCCTGCCGGCAGAGCCGCTTCGTCAGCAACACGGAATTCCTTGAGAATGCGCTTGGGCTGGGCGTTGTGTTTCTTGAAGTGGCCCAAATCGGCCTTGGTCAGATGCTTCTCCTTGGCGGGCACAATGCCGACTTGGACCGCATTGTAGCCGTCCTTTTCAGAGGCCTTCTTGACCTGAACGATTTCGTTGTCGCTCACGTCGACCACGGTGACGGGAATAATAACACCTTGGGCGTTATAAACGCGGGTCATTCCCAATTTTTTTCCGAGCAATCCTACACTCATGACTGGTTGTCTTTCAGTTTGCTGGTTTCAGCCTCAGATTTTAATGGTGATGTCCACACCGGCGGGAAGGTTGAGCTTCTTCAGCTCATCGACCGTGCGAGCCGTCGGATCGACGATGTCGAGCAGACGTTTGTGGGTGCGAATTTCAAACTGGTCCATCGATTTCTTGTCCACGTGGGGCGAGCGATTGACGGTAAATTTCTCGATGCGGGTGGGCAGCGGGATGGGTCCGGCCACTTTGGCGCCGGTCCGCTTGGCGGTTTCGACGATTTCCGCGACGGAGCGGTCGAGGACGCGACAATCGTAGGCCCTGAGGCGGATGCGGATGCGTTGGGAATCCATGGCGATAGTTCTTGGCAGGTAAAGGTAATCAGGCTTCTTTCTTTCCACCGCGCTGTTCGACGATCTGCTCGACGATGTTGCGGGGAACTTCTTCAAATTTGCTGGGCTCCATCGTGTAGGAGGCCCGGCCCGAGGAGAGGGTGCGGATGGCGGTCGAGTAACCGAACATTTCCGCGAGCGGAACGTCGGCCTTGACCATGGACAGGCTGTTTTTGCTGTCGATGGAGGTAATCTTGCCGCGGCGGCGGTTGAGGTCGCCCATGATGTCGCCCTGATATTGTTCAGGCGTGACGGCTTCCACTGCCATGATCGGCTCAAGCATGATGCACTTGGCCTTCTTCATGGCGTCGCGCATGGCGAAGATAGCCGCCATCTTGAATGCGTTCTCGTTGGAGTCGACTTCGTGGTAGCTGCCGTCGATGATCTCGACGTGAATGTCGACGACCGGGTAGCCGGCGATGATTCCGTTAAGAACAGACTCCTCAACGCCACCAATGGCTGCCGGAATGTATTCTTTCGGGATCGTGCCACCGATGACCTTGTTTTCGACAACCAAACCCTTGCCCTTTTCGCCGGGAGCGATGCGAAGGACGACGTGGCCATACTGACCGCGGCCGCCGGACTGCTTCACAAGTTTTCCATCCCCGCCTGCAGGCTGCGTGATGGTCTCACGATAGGCGATTTGGGGTTTGCCGGCATCGGTGTCAACCTTGTGCTCGCGGAGCATACGGTCCCGGATGATCTCAAGGTGAAGCTCACCCATCCCGGCGATGATTGTCTGGCCAGTTTCGGTGTCGGTGAAGACGCGGAAGGTGGGATCCTCTTCAGAGAGGCGCTGGAGGGCATTGCCCATTTTCTCCTGGTCGGCCTTGGTCTTGGGCTCGATGGCCATGCTGATGACCGGCTCGGGGAAGGACGGGGGCTCAAGAAGCACGTCGTTGTCATCGACCGTCAATGTGTCACCAGTGGTGACGTTGCGGAGTCCGACGATGGCGGCAATGTCACCGGCGTAGCAGGTGTCAATGTCCGTATGAACGGCAGCCTGAATCTGGATCAGTCGACCAACGCGGTCCGTCTTGCGAGTGCGCGGGTTGTAAATCGTATCCCCCTTGGAAACCATGCCGGAGTATACCCGGAAGAAGACCAGACGGCCGAATTTGTCGGACCACAGCTTGAAGGCCAGTGCCACAAATTTCTGATTGTCCCCGGTGATGATCTCCAGTTTCTCCTCCGGGTCGAGAGCGCTCACGGCAGCCGTGTTGGCGATGTCAACCGGGCTGGGCAGGTAGTCCACCACGGCGTCAAGCAGGAACTGGACGCCCTTGTTTTTGAAGGCGGAACCGCCAGCAACAGGGATGATGAGGTTGGCGATCGTGGCGCGGCGCAGGGCGGCCTTCACGTCATTGATGGAAATTGGCTTCTCCTCAAGGAACATCATGCCGAGTTCTTCATCGACATCACACAGTGCAGTGATCAGGTCCGAATAGGCGGATTCGGCGATTTCTTTCTGCTCATCGTCAAGCTCCACGATCTCGTAGGTAGAACCCCACTTGTCGCTGTCGGCGTACATGACGGCCTTTTTGTTGATGACGTCGATCTGACCTTTGAGGTAATCTTCCGCGCCAATTGGGATGAGCACAGGCCAGGCGTTTCCGCGAAGCTTGTTGCGGATGTCATCAACCACGCTTGCGAAGTTGGCACCGGTGCGGTCCATCTTGTTGACGAAGGCAATCCGGGGCACTCCATATTTGTTGGCCTGACGCCAGACGGTTTCAGACTGGGGCTGCACGCCGGCAACGCCACAGAAGACAACAATGGCTCCGTCAAGGACGCGCAAGGAGCGCTCCACCTCAGCCGTGAAGTCTACGTGACCAGGTGTGTCGATGATGTTGACGCGAAACTCTTCGCCTTCGAAAACTTTGAGGACACCCGTGTCCGGAATCTGTTTCCACTTGGTCGTAACGGCAGCGGAGGTGATGGTGATGCCGCGCTCCTTCTCCTGCTCCATCCAGTCAGTCGTTGCCGCACCATCATGCACCTCACCGATGCGGTGAACCATGCCGGTGTAGAACAAGATACGCTCGGTCAGCGTCGTCTTGCCCGCATCAATGTGGGCAGAGATTCCGATGTTGCGGGTGCGGTTCAGGGCGAACGCACGCTTGGGATGATTGATATCAGTACTCATTAAGCGAGGCAGGAAAGTTGAAAAGGGAGCGGAAGGCGGGCAGACAGAGGCGGCTTACCAGCGGAAGTGAGCAAAGGCGCGGTTGGCTTGGGCCATCTTGTGGACATCATCACGCTTGCGGATGGAGCTGCCCTGCCCGGAGGCGGCGTCTTTGAGTTCATTGGCCAAGGCGCGGTGCATTGGGACACCCTTGCGGTTGCGAGCGTAGGTGATGAGCCAGCGCATGGCAAGGGACTCGGAACGGTCAGGAGTGACTTCAAGAGGAACCTGGTAGGTGGCACCGCCAACGCGGCGGGACTTCACCTCGAGACGGGGCTTGGCATTTTCCACCGCCCGATTGACAACTTCAAGCGGATCAACCGCGTTGGAGTTTTCGTTCACCATGTCAATGGCAGCGTAAACCACGCGCTCGGCGATCGATTTTTGCCCACAGAACATGAGCTTGTTGATGAGGCGGGCGACCAGCGGGCTGTCGTAGCGTGAATCGCGGATCTCAGGTTTGGTGTAAACTCGTTTGCGGCGTGCCATATGAGTGGAGAGTGAAAGTGGAAATTAATGAAGGCCTGAATTACTTCTTGCCCTTGACCGGAGCGGCGACGGCACCCTTCTTCGGGCGTTTAGCGCCGTACTTGGAACGGCTCACGCGGCGCTTGTCCACACCGAGGCAGTCCAGAGCCCCGCGGACAATGTGGTAGCGGACGCCCGGCAAATCCTTCACCCGGCCGCCGCGAACGAGAACAATAGAATGCTCCTGGAGGTTGTGGCCTTCACCACCGATGTAGGCGATGACTTCGTAGCCATTGGTCAGGCGAACTTTCGCCACTTTACGGAGCGCTGAGTTGGGCTTCTTGGGCGTCCGGGTCATGACCTGGAGGCAAACACCACGGCGGGCAGGACACCCGGCCATGGCCGGAGCCTTGGACTTGGAGCTGGGTGCGGTGCGCCCCTTCTTGACGAGCTGGTTGATGGTTGGCATGCGAAATCTAGTTTAGTGGAGTCGGAAACGTACGACGGGACGCCAAACCAGAGAGTCCAAAGACTCAACAGCCAGTGCACTTCTTCTCCGGAGTGCGTCCCGATGGGTCCTATGAAACACGCGTTGCAGTTTTTACCGAAGCGCGGTCAGGAAGGAGCGCGGAGTCTAACGAGCTTCCGGGCTCGTGCAAGTTCTTTTCGTTTCTTTTTATGAAAATCAGCGTTCAAGGCCTTCCCGGAAGGAGCTTTAGACGCGAAAACCGTGTAAAATTATGGATATTTTAAAACTACACGCCCGGGTGCCGCAGCCCCGGAAGACCGCCCCGTGGGCGTATCATCCAACGCGATAGCCCAAGCGGCGAGCCGCCTCGGCCAGACGCGCGATATTCTGCCGTTGAAGATCGTCCCCGGCGCGGCGGCGCTGGCGCTGGAAGAACTCCCTGACGATGAAACGTTGAACGATCCCCATGCCAATATAGCGCTGCTGCAGGTCTTCGGGAAGTTCATGGAAATCCCGCACCTGCTGACGGCAAAGTCGCGCTCCGCACCTGCAGTCCATGGTCCAGCGATTTTCGCTGAGCGAAGTGGAGTAATCAAATCGCAGTTCTTCCCCAGGTTCTATGTCCCTTAGAGCGCAATGGATCACATCCTCCCGGAGTCCGGTGTTGGGACTGCAGGAATGATTTATGTACAGGCCGTCCCCCTGCGGGTAAATGTAGGTGCGCGGGCCTACCTGAAGGGCGTTCGCCTCCTCCACCGCCCCGCGGCGAACGACTTGCGAGAGGCCCTCGGTTACACCCTCCCAGCGGAAGATCTCCTCGCCCTCGCGGATCTTGCGTCCCGCGAACAATCCCCGGCCAAGTTCGCAGCGCCGAACTTCCGTTGCTGATTCGAGGAGTTGCATTAGAGAAACCTCCCCATCAGGAAAAGCGAACAGACAGCCATGACGAGGCCGAGTATTTCCGTGGGCCTCAACGCCTCACTAAAACCAGCCGTTCCCAGCAGAGCAAGCGCGATGGCCGTGGTGACGCAATAAACCACCCCAAGCTGAGCCAGTTTCAAGTGGCGCATCACGAACACCCAGGGGAACGAGGTCATCCCATAGACCAAGGCGCCCGCCACGAACCAGCGGTTCGCAATACTATGGCTTTGCTGACTAGCCAGCTTTAGTAACCAGTCAGCTACTACACCGACCAAACTGAGGCCCACGGTGACGCTGACCGCCAAACCCGGGCCCGCCTGCCCCATTCTCTCGCGCATTTGCTCAATCATTCGGCTTTAATGCCAAAAAAATCGCGCAAACGCAACTCAAAGTTGATAAAATTCAGCAAAACTGCGAAATGCGACGCAGCTTTGATTCATGATGACCTCGTCATCCGAGACTCAGGATTTTCCCAAGCCCTCCGGAAAAAACGCAAGGCCGACCAGCTTTTCGAAAACGAAGCCGCTCCTTGGCAAAAACGAAACCACTATTGGACTTCCACAACTGCGCGAGGGTCGGCCACAAGAAGTCACCACCAGCCGCAACAGCCCGGCGAGCTGCCCAAAGAGGCCAGCCGCAATTGCGCCCCTCCGCAGCCCAACCTCATGCGAGCTGGCGACCTGAAGCAGAAGCCAAAGAAGGGCGCTTCAGGAAGCCTATTTTAGAGCCTACGGCTGAATGACTTTCACTCGAATGAACCTGTGCTGGAAGGTGCCCAAGCTGTCGGGATCCTGGGCCTTCCAGGTGCGCGTGGTGGTGGTCTCACTCACCGGGAAAATGAGCAAGCCAGGGCTCCAGAGATTGAGGAAATCAGAAATTTGCGGCACCAAGCTGATGGCAGGGTCCATAAACTTGGTCTGCGTTACGGTGGCGGTGAGGCGATTGCCCTCAACCGAAACCAGGGGCTCGCCGGTCGAGGAGGCGTTGAGCGGATTGCCCCCGAGGGCGAATTCCACGAGGTTTGTAAACCCGTCACCATCGGCATCGGCATCAGGCGTCCTGTTGGCCGCCGGGGCGCCTGCGAGCACGCGGTCGGCGTAGGAGAGGAAGGAGTCGTTCACCGTGACGAGAACATCGTCCGTCTTCACCGTTGAGGAGGGGCCTGTAGCAGTGAGTCTGAGAGTGTAAAGCCCCGGCAGGGTGAATTGGGCGTTGGAGAACGCGGCATTGGGCGCGACAAAGAAGGAACCCCCAGCCGGCCCTGAGACCTGCGTCCATTGCAAAGTGACCTGTCCAGCGCTGAAGGGGCCGTAGGAAACGCCCCCTTCGAGCACTGAGGTGCCGGGCAGGCCTCCCCCGATGATGGTGACGCTCTGGTCGATTCCGGCGGACACGCCGAAGACGGGCGCGCTGCCTGGGCTGGGGACCGGGTTGGCGTACCAGCTAACCTTGTCACCCCACGTGGTGCGGGGCTGGGTTTCGTCGACAATCTGGAGGGAGGAGCCCCGTCCATCGGTCACGGAGTACCAGGTGTTGTTGTAGGAGAAGTCGAGGACTCCGAGGGAATATGTCCCAATTTCCAGACGGACGCGCTCACCGTTGTTGTCCAGCTTCCCGGAATACGTCCCCGCCACCGTGACTCCGGGGTATTGGGCCGTGAACTTGGACAGATCTGAGGATGCGACCAAAACAATGTAGCCGCCGGCAGGAATGCTCGACGCAGCGGGGAACGTCCAGGTGATCCCGTTGGCGAAATTCACGCCGCTCACGTCCATCGGATCGGCCGGGCTGGTGCGCCTGTTGTGAAGCTCAATCCACTCGGCCTGACCGGCGGGCGGGTTGTACATGATTTCCGTGATGCGGAGGTTGTCAAAGACGTCCACTTGGGAGCTGAGGTCCGTAGAATTTGAGAAACCCGGTGTCGGCAGGGAAAGTCCGCCGGTGAAGCTGACAATGGTGGCGGCTCCGTCCGGGAGGCGGCCCTGAGAGACGTCCTCCACTCCGGGCAACACGAGCACGTGATCCAGCCTGTTCCCGGCAGGATCGAGCAGGGCGAGGCTTTCCTGGATTTTCGAGACCTTGAAGCTGGTGTGGTTTCCACTGGAGCTGGAGCCATCCGCAGCCAGCTTCACAAAGCCGCCAGCGGGGATGAAGCTGAGCGGGGCCATGGTGTGCACTGAAGGCGAGAACGCGGCCTTCAAGGCGGCCCAGTTCGTGAAGTCGTCAGTCAGCATGTAGCCGGAAATGGCCACCGGCTTCGCCTCCGGGTTGTAGAGTTCGATGAAATCACCGGAAACGATCACCGCATTTGAACCGATCCACTCGTTGATTTTCAGCCCTGTTCCGAGCCCGAGGTCGCACTGGGCCGCGTTGGCGGCGCCCACAGTCGGCGTGGCCAGTGCCCAGGTGGCGCGCTGGCCGATGCGGCCGATGGTGAGGTCGCGGATTTGCGGACCAAAGCTCACGCTGTCAACCACCACGCTGCCAGGGGCATAAAGCGTGACTGTTTCCCCCCCTGCGTCCAGCGAGAAGCCGAGGTGACCCGCAACACTGTCTGCCAGGAGGACAAGATACCCGCCCGCCGGGATGCTGGTGCCTGCAGGGAAGACGTACTTGAGGGGGAGCAGCGGATCATCTGAAATGCTGCCGCCGGCCAGGCTGGCCGCCGTGGTACCGTAGTTGTACAGTTCAATCACATCCGGCCGGGTAGCCCCCACAGCGTAGGCCGTCAGGTTGTCCGCCAGGATTTCATTGATGACGACTGTGGGCGCTGACGGCTGGGTGGTCCAGTTGACCACTGTGGTGGCAGTGTCCCAGATGCCGCTGTCGAGCTTGCCGGTCACCGAAAGCGTGTGGGCGCCGGTGGTCAGGCCGGTGAGGGAAATGGGGGTGGCGACGGGCGTCTCGGCGCTGACTGCACCGCCATCAAGCGAGTAGCGGTAGGCTGTGTAGCCGTAGGCCCAAGCAGGGGAAATGCCGGGCGTGGCGGCTCCTCCAGGGCCGACGGGGAGGACGATGCTCGTTCCGCCCCAGACGGAAGCCGGAGGACGCTGCACTCCGATGCCTTGGGCGATGTAGGCCCCGCGATCCCGGCTGAAGGACCCGGCGGCAATGGCCGCCGAGCAGGGCTTCGGCGTCAGGGCGGCGCGCACCGTGGCGGCGTCCACCGTCTGGGGGTCGGCGATCAGGTTCAGGTTCAACTGGGGATCGGTGACGACCGTGTTGCCCGTACCATCGCCGGTCCACGCGACGGGGAGAACGTTGTTTTGATAAACCAGTGGCAGTGTGGAGGGAATGCGGTTGCGGGCCAGCCCTTCGACATCCCAGATCACATTTCCCTCCAGGTAGAAACCAACCCCGGCTCCCTCGGCGGTGAGGTCGGAGTAGTTCACCACGGCGCTGGCCGTGTCGGTGCCGCCCGTCTTGGTGATGTGCACGATCGTGTTGTTCAGGAGCACGCCGGAGTTGCCCCCCTTCATGTTGATGGCCTGGTCACAATCGTAGATGATGTTTCTGACGAGGGTCACCTGGCTGGTGTTGGGCCCGTCGACACCGCCGGAGACGGCGCTGGAACTGTCAGGAGCAGCCGCGCTCTTGTGGCAGTGGAGGAAGACGTTACCCTCGATCCAGGCGTCCGTCCCGTCCAGGTCGAGGATGTCGTCGCCGGATCCGTTGAAGACGCAGTTGTAAACGTGGAGGATCGAGCCCGGCCGGTTGCCACCAGTGAAGTCGATGACGTCGTTGTATCCATTGGCCGCGCCGAAAGTGCAGTCGCCGAAAATCCCGCGGCCACCAGTCTTGATGCCGCCGGTTCCGTGGACGCCCTCGAAATTACCCGAGGGTGCCGGGAAGGAGCAGTTCGTGACAGAGAAGGAACTGCCATCCAGGGAGAGGAACTGCACGCCTGCATTGCCAAACGTGACCCGGTCGATCTCCACATCAGCACCGGCCGTGGTGTGAATGGCAGTGGATGCATTGTTTTGAATGATCACGTGGCTCAACTTTGTCGTGAGCGTGGAGGAGCCAATGACCATGCCACCCCAAGTGGTGGCGGTCGGCGCAGGGGCTGAAGTGAAACGGATCGGCTGGGCAGCCGTGCCCTGGGCGAGAAGGCGGCCCCCGGTACCAACGCTGAAATTCGCCCCGGTGGCGAGGTAGACGGTCGTCCCGGGCTCGATAGTGAGCGTACCGGTGACGGTCAGGCTTGAAGCCACGGTATACGGGCCGCCGGCGGCAGTCCAGGTTTCCGTGGCAATGGAAGGGCCCTTCGCTGCGGTGGAGGCGTCATCATACCAGATGGTCACCGTACCGGAGGCGAGCTGGACGTTGTTTTCATCCCAGGCCTGGCAGAGCAGCGTGTTGATGCCCGGCGCGAGGGTGATCACCCCCGCCGCCGTCCAGGTGTTGTTGTAATTGTCCTGGGCGACGGTGACTCCGTTGACGGTCACCTTTGCCGTGGCCGCTCCATCGATGCTGCCACCGAGTCCGCCGAGGTCGGTGGCGGAGGTGCTGCGGGGGAACCCGTTCGACGTGGCAAGGGTGGAGGGAGTGATGAAGGGCAGGCTCTGGGTGGCCAGTTCCGCGAAAGTCGGCAGGAGGCCGAGGATGTGCGTCCGGCGGGCGTCCATGAAAGACTTCATCGTCTGGCGCACCGGGCTGCCGCTGACGAGGTTCGTCGTGGTCGAGGCCCAACCGGCCATGACCTGATCACACATGGCATCGAAGTTGGGCTTCGAGAAAACAGTCGTCAGCTGGTTGCGCAGAGCCGCCTTGTATTTGCGGCAGCAGACCGGGTCCCTGTAGAAGCGGTCCATGAGCGGGATCGTCGGGCTGGTCACAAAGGAGGGATCCGTGGCCTGCCAGATGGTGGCGGTGGGGCCGGCGCCCGTGCCGCTGTCGTAAATATTGAAGAGCGTGTCGTAATCGTGGCCCACGATCTTGGCCCGCTTGTCGATCTCGCCAAAATACATGTGGTAGTCGTCGTCGTCCCCGTTGCTCAGGTTCGTCTCCGCGTGGTTCACGATGGCGCAGACGGCGAACCATTTGGCCCACTGGTCCACGTCCGCCACCTGGGAAATAGTGGCGTAGTAGTTCGCGCCGGATGCGGTGGCATTCATCACGTTGAGCCAGTTGCCCAGGTCGTCCCAGTTGTTCTCCAGCTTGTTGTTTTCCTTCGTCCAGCCCTGGTTGATCAGGCCGCCGGCGGGTGGCCAGGCAGTCGGGTGGCTGGCGGTGCTCCAGGAACCGGCCCGGATTTTGTGGTAGCAGCTTCCGCCTGTGTCGGTGGGAAACTGGCCGTCCACCGACTCGGCCCCCCACGGAATGAGGTCAAAATAGGAGCCAAAGCTGGGCAGTCCGCCGCCAAGACTGTTACTCCCGTCCTCCGCGTGGTTCGTGCCATTGAGGCGGATGTTCACCATCACGCCATCCTCCCGGGGCACGCCTGCACACTGGAGCATCTTGCTGCCGATGATCTGGTTCCAGATCAGCTTGCAGTTCAGATTCATTGACGAACGCCCGTTCCAGTCATCCTGCTTCGGCCAGTCGGCCCGCAGAGGGCGAGGGTTCCAGGAACGGCTGCTGTTTCCCCGCACCCGCAGGGAAGCCCGGTAGCGCACGGTGTAGTCCTGGCCTTGCTTGATGATCAGGGTCATGTTCAACCCCACATCGCTGGCGGAGGGCCAGCGGGACTGGTCAAAGTCGTAGTTCCCCTTGCCCGTCATGACCATGAGGTAGAGGGGCTGGTTCCCCGTGTAGGGGCTCGCAGCGGGGTCGATCACCTGAAAAAGACAGTTGGCGTTCTGGAGCGGGTTCGCGCCGCTGGCATCCGTCGTGGGGGCGGGCCAAGTGCGGGCATTGAGCGCCGTGTCCCTGGCACCCACGTAAAACTCAACCACCGTACCAGCCGTGGCGATGCCGGGAATGGTGGCACCGTACTCCCCGTCTCCCGCTGCCCCATCCCCGTGCAAACCATCGTCCAGCATGGTGAGCGTGCTGAAGGCGGCGGCGTTGGCTGTCGTGCTGCTCGCGGGACCTGTGCGGTAGTACAGCGTGCCTTCGACGCCGGTGGCGAGTTCGTCCTCCAGCTGCGCGGTGACGTTTATCTGCTGGTTTGGCGCAGGGACTTGCGGGCGGTGCTTCACACCGCTGATGAGCGGCGCAGCATCAGTCAGCAGAACTGCCGCATTTGCCGAGCCGGGCGTGGGGGCGGCCGGCTTCCAGTTTTGCCCGTGACGGTTGCCCAGGGTGGGCTGGCGCAGCTGCACGGAAGCAGTGCCGGCACTGTTGTAGTTGGTGGCGATCTCCGCCAGCGTCACCCACTCCAGGCCCGGTCGGGTGGAGGGGATCGCGCCAGGCGTGTTGCTGTGGTCGTAGACGTTCACCAGACGGCGCTCGGCCCAGTCGCCGTCATCGCTGTAGTCCACCTGGTCGGACACGATCTGCAGGTTTGTCACCAAGCGGATGGTTTCCGCCCGGTTGCTCAGGCTCGGCGGAGAATAGGGAAGCGGGGGCAGCGGGTTGGGGATCCATCCGGCGGAGGCGATGTAGGCCGTGACAGACGGAAATTTTGCGCTGAAGGTGACGGGGTCAGCCGCGACGACGAGGAAGCCGCCCGCCGGGATCGTGGTGCCGGCCGGAATGGTGAAATTCACCCCTTTGTCGAACGCCCAGCCGCTGAGGTCCACGGTGTGGGTCGAAATGTTGTGCAGTTCAATCCATTCCTGCTTCGCGTTGGCACGCAGGATGGCCGCGTTGGGCGCCGGCAGCGCCTCGGGTGCCGGACTGAAGACGAATTCATTGATCACGATGTTGGCCGCATCGTTGCCAACCGTGACCGTTACCGTGGCCACGTTCGACGCGCCCACGAGGTCCGCCGCCGTGTAGGAGAAGGTGTCCACGCCGGTGAAACCCACCGCCGGGGTGTAGGTGAATGAGCCATCCGCCGAGAAACTCAGAGAACCATGGCTGGGGTTCACGGCCAGCGCCGCCGTCAGCCCGGTGCTGTCCGGGTCTGTGTCATTCGCCAGCACGCCGGTTCCTGCCGGGACGGTGAGCGGGAGGTCCTGCACCGTCGAGTAGGTGTCGTTCACTGCCACCGGCAGATCATTCACCGCCGCCACCGTCAGGCTCACCGTCGCCACCAGCGAGTCGCGCGTGCCGTCATTGGCCACGTAGGTGAAAGAGTCCGCCCCGTTGTAATTCAAAGCCGGCGTGTAGTCGAACGAGCCGTTCGTATTCAGCACGACCGAACCATGCAGCGCCTGGGAAATGAGTCGCGCCGTGATCGGCGAGCCGTCCGGGTCCGAGTCGTTCTTGAGCACGCCGTTCGCCGCGGTCACACTCAGAGGCGTGTCCTCGGTGGCTGAGTAACTGTCGTTTCCGGCGAGCGGCTTTGCGCTCACACCGATGCTCACCGTGGTCACTGCGGAATTCAGCGAGCCGTCATTGGCCCGGTAGGTGAAGGTGGCCGTGCCGCTGTAGACTGCGGGAGGCGTGTAGGTAAATGAGCCGTTCGAATTGAGCGAAACCGAGCCCGTGCCAGCCGTGGGCCCGGCCACCAGCACTGCCGTCAGAGCATTGGCCTCGGGGTCGGTGTCATTCGCCAGCACACCCTGGGCGGCAGCCACGGTCAGCGCCACGCCCGGCTCGGTCGCGTAGGTGTCGGCCACGCCCACAGGCGCGTCGTTGACCGGATTCACCGTGATCGTCACCGTCGCCGCCGCCACTGACGGCCCGGTGGGGTCCTTCGGCCTGTAGGTGAAAGTCACTGGACCATTGAAGTTCGCCGGCGGCGTGTAGGTGAAGGAGCCGTCCGCCAGCAGGTTCAGAGTGCCCTGCGCAGGCCCCGTGGCGAGCTGGGCCGTGACGGCATCACCGTCCGCATCAATGTCATTTCCCACCACTCCGGGCGCCGGCACGTTGAGCGTCGTGTCTTCATCTGTCGCGTAGGCGTCGTTGGCCGGCACCGGCCTGGTATTTCCGCTGGCCGACTGGATGGCAATCGTCACCGTCGTCGCCGCAGAGAGGACCCCACCGTCGGAGGCCTTGTAGGTGAAGGTGTCCGTCCCGAAATACCCGGCGGCCGGCGTGTAGGTGAACGTCCCGTTCGCCGCCATCACCACCGTGCCGTGAGCCGGCTGCACCACATTTCCTGCCGTCAGGGCCGCGCCCTCGGGGTCCGAGTCGTTGGCCAAAACTCCCACGTAAGGGGAGCGGTCTGCGGAGAACTCCAGGTCAAAGCTGATGTCGGACGACGTCAGCGTGTTCTGGTGGATTTCCACCGCAAAGACGTTGTCCCCGTCGACCAGCGCCGCCGCCACCGCGCTCTGGGAGAGGCTCGCGGAGAAATCAATGAGCGCCGCCCCGTCGTCAGCCGCGTTGTCTGCCAGGTCCGTGGCCAGTACGGTCGCCCCGGAGCTGGACAGCTTGTCACGAAGGATTTCCGTTCCATTCAGGTAAATCACCACCCCGTCATCGCGCTGGACCTGCAGCTTGAAATTTGAGAGCCGCGCCTTGTCCGCCACCGAGAAATGGCTGCGGAAATAGGTGGTAATGTACCGGCCGGGCGGATTGGTGATCGAACTGACATAGGTCGCCAGCGAGCTGTCGTCGACCACGGTGGCTTCCCCGCCGTCCCCGTAGCCCAGCTCCGCAGGACCTTCAGCCCAGCCGCTTTCCAGCGCGTAGGTAGCCGCCTTCCACACCGTGCCCAGGTCACTGCCGTCGTCCTTGTACTTCCACACCGACTTGGAGGCGAGCACCGTTTCCGTCACCCCGCCGGACGGGGCGGTCAGGGTCACCACGAGGGGCGTCCCCTGGGTGGTCGCGTAGGCGTCTGCCACGCCGACGGGGGCGTCATTCACTGCGGCCACATTGATCGTGACGATGAACGGCCCCACCGTCACCGTGCCGTCCGAGATGGTGTAGCGGAATGAATCCTGCCCGTTGAAATTTGCCACCGGCGTGTAGGTGAAGCTGCCATTGGCCGCCAGCGTGACCGTGCCGCTGTTCGGGTCCAGCGTTTTCGTGGCCGTCAGCGTGTTCCCGTCGATGTCCGTGTCATTCGCCAGCACGCCGGAGGCGGCATTCACCACCAGCGGCACATCCTCCGTCGCCGCATACGTTTCGCCAGCGCCCACGGGGGCGTCGTTCTGCGGCGTCACCGTCAGATTCACCGTGGCCACGTTCGAGCTGCCGGTGGCGTCCACCGCATGGTACGTAAAACTGTCCGTCCCGTTGAAATTGGCCGCCGGCGTGTAGCTGAAGGAACCGTCCGCGTTGAAAACCACCGATCCGTTGGCCGGGTTCGTGTCCTTCACCGCCGTCATCGACGTCCCCGTGTCATTCGCCAGCACCCCGGCGCTCCCGCCCACCGTGGAGACCAACACATCATCAAACCAAGCGTCCGCAGTTTCCGTGATCTTATTTGTCCCCCGCTCGAAGAGGCCCAGCACCATCGTGTGATTGCCCGCCGCCAGCAGGCCTGTTGTTATCGTCCGCTGCAGCCAGCCCGAATCGTTGGCCGCCCCGCCAGACCCATCGCCAATGAACGTGTGCAGGTACTTGGTCCCGACCGGGCGCGTGCGGTTGCCCACGGACAGGCTCCCCGGAGCGTCACCGTATTTCGTTCCATCAATGTCCAGCATGCAGTCAATCCAGTCATTCGTATCGTAGTCAGCACTGGTGGTCAGCCTGTAACGCAGATTGATCGTCACCACCGCCGCACTCGTCAGGGCGAACGCTTTTTCCCACCCACCGGCCACCGGCCCCTGAAAATTGAAAGTAGTGCTTCCCGTTGCCACAACATGAAGTGCCCCTCCGGAGAAACCGCCCGCACTTTCAGCCACACCGTCCACATAAGTGGGCTTGTTCGTGTTGAAGGGACTCGTAAACGGATCATCCACATAGGCGAAGCCTCCCGAGGCTCCAGTCACGCCCGAGGGCTCCAGTGTCAGGTCCATACCGATGTCCGCGCTGGTCACCGTCGTCTGGTGCAGTTCCACCGCGATGGTGTTCACCCCCGCTGTGATGATCCCCGTCAGGTCCAGAACCTGATCGAAGTAGGTCACCTCATCGCTGGCGCTGCCGGTCAGCGTGTCCATGTTGAGGACCCCGGCGGGATTCCACTCGGCGGAAGTCATCCGCGGTTCCGCCACCTTGGTGCCGTTGATGTACACGATGGCTCCGTCGTCAGCCAGCAGACGCAGGCGCCAGCTCGTCGTCGCGGCCTGCCCGGCCGTCAGAGTCAGCGTGTTGCGGAAAAGATAAGTGTTGAGCAGGTTATTCCCACCCGCCCCCCCACCGATGCCCACCAGGGTCGTTCCCGGCGTGGGAATCCCCGTCACCCCGCCCCCGGCGAAGGGCCCGTTGCCCGTTTTCCACGCCCCCTTGGAAGCCGTGGACGTGGTCTTGTCAAAATTTCCCGCCTTCCAGTCCCGCGAGGCCCCGTCCACCGGATAGGAAGAATTTCCCCCGTTCGCGGTCGTCGCCGCCGTGTCCAGGTAGTCCCAGCTGGCGTCCAGCGACGGAGGCGCTGCGGAGTCAAAATTGGCGTCGATCAGCACCGTGCCCCCGCCCACGGTCAAAACGGCATCCTCATTCACTGAGTAGCTGTCATTTACCGCCGTGGGCGCGGCCGTCAGCAGGGCTGGCAAAAACGTCAGGCAGAGCATGGCGAGACGTGACGACACGGTAACGAAGCGACTGGGGATTCGCATAAAACAGTTCTGGGGCTTGAGGAGTGGGCTGGGTGACAAGGGAACCAAGCGCCGCAAATCCGGGGGGCGGAATATAATTGCGACAATTCCGCCGCATTGTGCCCTATTTTTACTAGAATGGCAAGCCCGCCGTCTCGCGGCGGTGCCGGGGAGCGGACGGTGCCCCCCTCAGGCTTCCCCCTGGGGGCGCTCACCAGCCGTTCATCTTTCCGTCAGCTGACAGATGCGGCGGGGCTGCACATCTCCTTGCCCTCCTCCCTGGTCGGAACGAAGCTCACATCCTCGCCCATGGCTCCTCTGATTGATCTCCACGCCCTCCGTGTCGAACGCGGCACCTGCACCCTGCTCCACGACGTGGACTGGTGCGTCTCCCCCGGCGAGCACTGGGTCATCCTCGGCCCGAACGGCTGCGGAAAAACCACCCTCCTTTCCATCCTGGCCGGCTATTCCATCCCCACCGCCGGCGACATCAGCGTGCTGGGCGAGACTTTTGGCGAAAGCGACTGGCGGGAGCTGCGCCGCCACATCGGCGTGGTCAGCTCGAACCTCCGCCAGCGCATCGAGGACCCGGAGACCGCCCTCGAGGTCGTCGCCAGCGGGAAATACGCCATGCTGAATTTCTGGGGCCGCCTCACCCGGGCGGACCGTGCGGATGCCGCCGCGCAGCTGGAACAGGCCGGCTGCCCGGACCTCCTGCTGCGCCGCTGGGGCGTGCTGTCCCAGGGGGAGCGCCAGCGTGTCCTCATCGCCCGCGCCCTCATTTCCAAGCCCCGGCTCCTCATCCTGGACGAGCCCTGCGCCGGGCTCGACCCTGTGGCGCGGGAGCGGTTTCTGGATTTCCTCACCACCCTGGCTGCCGCGCCGGACTGTCCCGCCCTCGTCCTCGTCACCCACCATGTGGAGGAAATATTGCCCCTCTTCACCCACGGGCTGCTCCTCAGCCGGGGCCGCCGCCTGGCTGCCGGTCCCCTCCCCCGCGTGCTCACCTCCGCCCTGCTCAGCCAGGCCTTTGAGACACCGCTCCGCCTCTCCCGCCGCCAGGGGCGGCACCACCTCACCCTCACATGAGCCCCGTCCACATCCACCTCGCCTGCACCGCCACACACCCGGAGCCGCCGGCAGACCTCTTCGACGCAGACGACCTCTCCCGCGCCGCCCGTTTCGTTCATGAAAAAGACCGCGCCACCTGGCTCCGGGGCCGCGCCTTTGTCCGCACCACCCTGGCCGCAGCCCTCAGCGTCAGCCCGGGCACCCTCAGGTTCAAAACCCTCTCGGGCAAAAAGCCCACCCTCCGCCGGCCCCACGCCATAGAGTTCAATATCTCCCACTCCGGCGACTGGATCGCCCTCGTCCTCGGCACCGTGCCCCACCTCGGCGTCGACGTGGAGGTCCACGCCCCCGATTTCCCCGCCCTCGACACCGCCCGCGAGTTTTTCCCCGGCCAGGAATACGACTGGCTGCTCAACCAGCCCGTGGCCCAGCGCCACGCCTCCTTTTTCCACCTCTGGACGGCCAAGGAGGCCCTCATGAAGGCCACCGGCCTCGGCTTTGCCCTGGAGCCCGGGCAGATCAGCCTCGGCCTCGGGACGGATGCGCCGCTCAGCTACGTCAGCCACCCCGTCTGGGCACTTCACCGCCCTGCCGTCCCCGCCGGTCTCAGCCTCGCCGTCTGCACCCCGGCGAAGGAACGTGCGGAAATACAGACGCATTTCTCCGCATAACGCGCCATGGTGGGCGACGGGCGAGACCCGCCCCGCCAGACTGCCTCCACTATGAAATGGTCCTTCCGCCTCCTCACCGTCGCCGGCACACAAGTGCGGGTTCACGCCACCTTCCTCCTCCTGCTCGCCTACTTCGCCTGGCAGGACTGGCACAACGGTCCCATGGCCGCCGCCGTCGCCGTGCTCTACGTCTGCGCCGTTTTTACCTGCATCCTCCTCCATGAGTTCGGCCACGTCACTGCGGCCAGGAAATTCGGCATCCTCACTCCGGACATCACCCTCCTGCCCATCGGCGGCATGGCCCGCATGGAGCGCATGCCCCGCAGCCCCGTGCAGGAGATCATCGTCGCCATCGCCGGCCCGGCGGTGAACGTCGTCATCGCCGGCGTCCTTTTTCTCATCGTCGGTCTGCCGAAATTCGACGCCGCCACCTTCAGCGAACTCCGCTTCGGCAGCCTGCACAATTTCCTCCTCGCCCTGGCCACCACGAACCTCTTCCTCGTCGCCTTCAACCTCATCCCCGCCTTCCCCATGGATGGCGGCCGCGTCCTCCGCGCCCTCCTCGCCCTCTTTTTGCCCTACCCCCGCGCCACCCGCGTCGCCGCCACCATCGGGCAGGGCCTCGCCCTCTGCGGAGCCGCCTTCGCCCTGTTTAGCAATGCTCCCACCCTCGTCATCCTCAGCATCTTCATCTTCGTCGTCGCCGGTCGCGAGGCGGACTCCGTGGATGCCGAGCAGATCACCGACCACCTCCCCCTCAGCCGCGCCATTATGACCCGCTTCCAGGTGCTCCCCGCCTCCGCCACTTTCGGCGACGCCGCAGACGCCCTCCTTGCCGGCGCCCAGCACGACTTCCCCATCGTCGACGCCTCCGGAAACGTCCTCGGCATCCTCCTCCGGCGCCAGCTCCTCGACGGCATCAGCGCCACCGGCACCGACACCACCGCCCTCCTCGCCGCCACTCCCCAGCCCCCCAGCCTTACCGCCGACATCCCGCTCACCCGCGCCCTCGAGATTTTCCGCGACTCCGGCTGCCCCACCCTGCCCGTCCTCCACAACGAGAGCAGAAAACTCGTCGGCCTCCTCACCGAGGAAAACGTCAGCGAACTCCTCGCCCTCCAGGCCGCCATCGACGACTTCCGGTCCCGCTCAGCAGCCTGAGGAGAAAATAGAACCCGCTCCGCTTGGACAGCCCCCCTCCACCACACAAGGTAGGGCGAGGCTCCCGCCGAGCCGCGACGCCCCAAGCCGCGACGCCCCAAGCCGCAACACCCCAAGCCGCATCGCCCCAAGCCGCATCGCCCCAAGCCGCATCGCCCCGAGCCGCATCGCCCCGAGCCCAGCCCCCGAGCCCAGCTCCGAGTCCGAAATTCGAAGTCCGAAGTCCGAAGTCCTGAAAGGACGGGACCCCAAAGCCTGGGGCGGAGTGAGGCACGAACGAAGCCCCAGGTTCCCCATCCAAGAATTGGAAGCCCTAAAAGGGCGAGACATTCGGCCGTCCGAGCCCTCCCGCAAACACCGCGCGACCAAGCCGGACGTTTCGTCAAAGACCCGCGCACAAAATCGCACCAGGCCACCCGGCACAGGTTGCATCATCCCCCGCGCCCCAATCCCCGCCCCCCCGCGATAACATTGACCACCGCCCCTCCTTGGCGGATCATGCGTCCATCCATGAAACCCACCTTCCGCCGCCGCCTCCTCCTTGCCGCCGCCCTGCTCCTGCCCCACTCCCTCCGGGCGGACGATTTTAAACCCGGCACCCCCGTCGATGCCAGCGCCATCGTTTTTAACCGGAAGGCTTGGGAGGACAAAAAACTGCCCCTCACCCTCACCCCGTGGGAGGGGAAAAAAGTTACCTTTCTCACCACGGACCAGGCGCTCGACCCCGTGCTCATCCACCGCTTCGTCGACCGGCTCGACGCCGGCTGGCTCCTCTACACCGATCTAACCGGCCTCGAACCCGGCCTCTTCAAGCAGCTCGCCGGAAAGCCCACCATCACCGCCGTGCCCTCTGCCGGCCTCACCTGCGGCGCCGGCTGCGGCTACGTCGGCAGCACCGGCGTCGAGCTGGCCATGTTCTACGACACGAACTACCCCGCCCTCCAGGCCAACCCCGAAAACTTCCCCCACTATGCCTTCTACGAGCTGGGGCGGAACTTCTACACCTTCGGCGACCGCCATTCCTGCTTCATCACCGGCTTCGCCGTCTTCATGCGCTACGTCTGCATGGACACCCTCAAGTGCCGCGATGTCGAGCCCGCCCTCCGCACCCACATCGACCGCGTCGAGCAGGCCCTCGCCGACTCCGGCGCCCCCTTCCTGAACGCCTTCACCATGCAGGCCGGCGCCGGGGAAAAAGCCCCCCGCCTCAAAGGCCCCGACGGAAAATCCCTCGACCCCTGCGACCAGCCCGTCATCTACGCCACCGCCATGCTCAAGCTCCACCGCGAGTGCGGCGGCAACGACTGGCTCAGGAAATTCTACCGCCACCTGGCCACCTGCCCCGAGGTGAAACCCGTCGACGGCCCCGCCGCCCTCCAGCAGTCGCTCAACTGGCTCGCCAGCGCCTCCCTCGCCGCCGGCCGCGACCTCTCCCCCCTCTTCACCGACCGCTGGCGCCTCCCCCTCACCCCACCCCAGCGCGCCATCCTCTCCTCAGCGAAATACGCAGACCCCGCCACCACCGCCCCCGCCCTGGTGAAGCAGCTCACCGAAGTGAAGTGAGGCGGGGGGAGTTATCGGTTAAAAGCTAGCCCCCGACCACCAGCGCACAAGACCCCATCGAAAAA
>JANOAS010000264.1:0-2930 GCA_031411255.1 bacterium | reverse complement strand
TTCTTGTAGCGCTCAGTCTGTTTCACCACCGGCGCGAGGCCGGTGGGGTCCCGGAGGTCCGGCGCGCAGTATTATTAAAACAACGTGAGGAGTGGTGTGAATCGGTGCCGTTCGTTTTGGGGGCCTGAACCGCGATGCGGTTCCCGGGCTTCCGCCGGTTTCCCAGAGTAGCCTTCGTGGCCTCAGGCAACCCTGGGCTGGAGGGCGGAACGCCTGTGGCGTAGAAATCAGAACTTGCGACAGCGCGTGCCTCCTCTGTTTCACCCAAATGACCTGGCTGCACGAGCAGATCGCGGGGATGAGGAGCAGCGCGAGCCTTCCCTGTTTTACAGGGCTTACGCATGAAAATTCTAGGGCTGTGGCAGGATCTGTCTACGCCGAAGGCGTTGTTATCAATAGCTTGGGGTTGGGCGGCGGAACGACGACCTACCCCAGGAAGGTGGCCAATCGAGCGGGTACCCGGAACGGGTTCTGTCATTTCGCTGTTTAAGGAGTGCGACGCGAGTCAAGCGCGGACAGTCCGGGGATGATACAACCCGTTCCGGGTAGCTCTGCACGGCGGGTGGGTCCTGGGGTAGCCTCGTGCCTCGGCAACCCCAGGCTATCGCGAAACAACGCCTTTGGCGTAGAGACGCTGCCGCCGGCTTCTGTGCGGCGCGCTTATAATTTCCATGCGTATGCCTCCCCTGCGTTACGCAAATGACCGTGGAACTGGTTTTAATGCCGCGGAGTGGCGAAACGTGAATAGCCGTGGGCGCTGCGAAGCAAGCCCACGGAAAATCGCGCAGCCAAAGGCGCCACGGAGTGGAGAAACCCCGGGCTGGACTGCCTGAAGCAGCTTGAGCCCCCGGCTGGTCCAGCCACGCCGTGGCGGCCTTTGGTCCTTGGATCTACCGTGGGCTCGCTCTGCTTCACCCACGGCTACTCACATTTCGCCACTCTGTGGCGCAGAAGGGATGTCGGGTGCCCTGAGTCAGACGGTGCCAAACATGGCTGTAGGATTTCCAGACCCATTGCTGAAGCCGGGCTTGCGACAGAGTTGACGGGGGCCGGCAGGAGGCTACGGAACGGTGGCCACGATGCGGTAAAACTCGCGCGCCGGGGTCTGCGGGAGGGTGATTTCAAGCCGGCGCTCAGCCGCGGCGGCGGTGATGGCGGCGCGGGTGGTCCAAGTGGCTGCGACCAGACCGGGGCTGGACTGCACGGTGTACTGGCGGCCGGGGGCGGCGTCCCAGGTGAGGCGGATGCCTCCGCTGGCGGGTGGCTCCACGCTGCGCAGGGCAAAGTTGCTGGCCGCGTCCTGCGGGTCGGTGCCGGCGGTGTATTCGGCCAGGTTGGTCTGGCCGTCGGCGTCGGGGTCGGCGTCGGGATCGGTGACGGTGTGGGCCAGCTCCCAGGCGTCGGGCAGGCCGTCTCCGTCCGCATCCAGCGGGGCGGTGAAGGCGCTCTCGACGAGGGCGCTCCACACACCGTCCTTCAGCACTCTGGATTTCACCACCTTGCCGGCGGAAACCGGAAGCGCGGCGGAGTAGGTCTGCGCGGTGGCGGAGGTGGAGCCGCCGGTGAGGCGTGGATCACTGCCGTCCAGGGTGAAAAGGAGGGCGCCGCCGGTGTTGGGATTCGTGAGTGTGAGGGTGGCTCCTGGATTCACCGGACCGCTGGGGCGCCCGGGGACTGGGGCGGAGACGGCTGGGTAGAGACTGGCGGAAATGAAGCGCTGGAGGGCGGTGGCCGGGATGTCATTCCAGTAGCCATCCATGTAACTCATGTGCTGGAGCCACTCAGTCTCGCGCCGGTAGGGTTGGGAGGGGCGGCGGGCATCGCCCCAGCGGGCGGATTCTGCGACGAGGGCGCGGTCAATTTCCGTCTTGCGGGCAGCCCAGCGGGCGAGGTTGGCGGGCTTGCCGAGGGCGCCGCCGTTAAAGAGGTGGCGCTGGATGCGGTCGGCAAAGCGAAGGCGGAATTCCGCATTGGCCCGCAGAGCGCTGTAGATGGCGCTGGAGGTCCCGCCGGCGTTGGCCTCGGCGTAAATCGGGCCCCACGAGGTCCGGCCATAGAGCACGCTTTCGTTGGAAATTTCTTGGTCCCAGGTGAGGAACTTGAACCCGTCCGGTACGGCGCTCCGTGAGTTGCGGGCGGCATACCAGTTGTGGTTTGGCCAGTCATCCGCACCGATGTAAATGTGGAGGATGAAGTAATCGATGATGCTGTCCAGATCGAGCAGCACCGGGTAGGTGGCATTGGGCGTGCCGTCCGGATTTTTCCCCAGGAGCCGGAGCACGGCAGCGTCCGTGGCGAGCCCGGCGCCGGCGAGCGACTGCAGCTGGTCCCAGGCGGTGCGCTGTCCGTCAAAGAGTTCATTAAAGTCCGCCATGATGTCCCAGTCCGCTGCCTCGCCTCCGCCCTGGCTGGCGAGCATCTCCTGGCTGAGTTCTTCGGTCACATTGTAGAGACCCCAGTATTTGCCGTTCAGGTAGATGTGGCAGAAGCGCCCGTGGGCGGCTGGCTGGCCCATGGCGAGGTGGGCGTCGCGCGACCACTGGTCGCGGATGTAGCTGGCCCATGGCCTGGCCCAGCGCTGGTATTGCTCGCCAGCCAGCCCCAGCCCCACCAGACCCCACTCGGTGCACGGCCAGGTGTCGGTGGAGCCGGCGCGGAGAATGAGAGAGTCGAATTGATCCGTCGCCGAGTCGGGAAAGAGGGGGTAGTTGAGCTTTGTGTCACCGTAGTCCGAGCGGAATTTCAGCGTGAATCCATGCTTGGCGGTGAATCCCTTGTCCCGGCTGATGTTTCCGTGAATCTTGAGCCCGGCGCTGACGTGAAAGCCCTCCACACCGTCCGGCAGGAGCCACTCGGCGGAGACAGGGCGCTCGTAGGCGCTGCCGCGGCCGCTGCTTTGCACGTAGATGCCGCTTGGGCCCCAGAGCCCG
>JANOAS010000263.1:0-26882 GCA_031411255.1 bacterium | reverse complement strand
GGCCGGTCATTTAATCTGGTGGATGACGAGGACGGGGAAATTCAGGCCCTCCAGCGCGGCCTCGTGCTTCTCCAGATCAATGCAGACGGTGGCCGTCTTTTTTCGGATGTCTAGGTCCTGCGGCAGCAGCTCCAGAGCGCGCTGGTAGGCGGCGAGGGCGGCTTCCAGTTCCGCCTGCTCCTCCCTCATGCCGCCGAGTTCGGCAAAGGTGTGCCCGTCATCCGGGTGGGCGGTCAGCCAGGTGTGGAACCACTTTTCCGCCTCGTCGTAGCGGGCGGCACCGGCCAGGTTCTGCGCCAGCTGGAGCGTGTAGGTCTCCGCACCGGCAACGGGAACGACGGCCAGAAGCAGGTTCAGGTATTCCTCCTCGCGGAAGAGGCCGGGGTAGAGCGCCTCGCAGCGCTCGATGGCTCCGGGCTCGCCCAGGACGGCCAGCTTCAGGTAAAGATCATACGCGGCATCTGCCTCGTCGCCCCACTCGTGCCACTGCGCGAGCATGTGCCCGTAGGTGAGGAAGGCGCCCTTGTTTTCGAGCAGAGCGCTGCCGGCCTTGGCATCCCGCACCTTGTCCCACGGAGCCTGCGCCAGCGGCATCCGGTTCACCCATTCGGCCAGGATGGGCCGCAGCTCGCTCGTCCGGTCAACAAACCCGGCCGTCTGCACGGAAAGCTTCATCGTCTCCACAGAGATGCCCGCAGGCCTGGCTTTTTCCCGCGCCAGCTGCAGCAGCAGCGCATCGAAGGCCTGCCCCGGCCTGTTCATCTCCCGTAGCAGGGTGATCTGCGTGAGGTAAAGCTCCTCGGGGATGGCCCCTCCCGCCTTCTTCCGCGCGGTCAGCCAGTTCTCCAGAAACGCCAGCGCCTGCGCCGGCTGGCCCGAGTAGCGCCAGGACTTCACCATTTCCGTGACGAGCGAGGGGTCCGTGTCCGGGTGCGCCTTCAGAAACTCGGAATAGACGCGCGCGGCCAGCTCGGGATGGCTCTGGCTGAGTGCGCTGTCGCCGAGGCCGCGCAGGATGGCATCGCGGGCTTCCGGGCTGAGTGCCGCAGAGTGCGTCTTCAGCAGCTCAAAATCATGCTCCACGTCCTGCGTGGCCAGCAGGGCGAGCACAAAGTTTTTCCGCGCCACGGGATCAGCATTGAGCGTGGCAAGGCGTGCCGGATTGGCAAACGTGTTGGCCACGATCTGGCCGGGCGTCTCAACGACGACCGTCTCGGCAGCCTCCTGCGCGAGGCGGAGCTTTTCCGCCAGGGCCTGGGCCTCCTGATCGCTGGCGAGCTGGAGGGCGCGGTGGTGGTTGCCATCGCGGGCGAAGCGCTCCTGGAGTTCGTCCCGGTCCGGGATGAGCAGCAAACCGAGGAGGACGCTGGAGCCGATCAATGCGGACGTGATCCCCCGCCCGATGATGGGGGGTGCGGCGGCGGCCCGGGCGATGGGGGAAGGGAGCGGCGTCATCCTTGCTGCTGGGTGAGGGTGATTTGGTTTTCGCCGCCGAGCGTGAGCACCAGGCGCCCTGCGGCATCCGCAGTGAGGGTGCTTTCACGGCCATTCACGACCAGAGTCCACGCCGTTCCGGGTTTCACCCCGGCAAAGGCCACGGTGTAGCTGGGGCGCAGATCGCTCACGCGGAACCTCGCCTGGTAGGCATCCAGTTTTTCAAAGGTGATCTCCCCCATGCTGTCCTGGAGGTAGAGGTGCAGCTGCGGCTCCTCCACCAGCACGAGGTCCGTGACCGGCCGGCCCGAGGTGTGGACGAACATCTGGCCCCCTGTTTCCACCCAGCCCGTCACGCCGCTGGAGGCCCCCACGTCCGGCACTCCCGCGCCCTTCGGCAAGCGGAAGGTGCGCAGCTTTCCTCCATTCACCAGACGCCAGCTCCGCTCCCCGGTGCGCAGCACGCGGGTGGACCACGAGTCGCGCGTGATGCGGGCAAACTCGCTCGTCGTCATGCTGTGCAGCGGCTCCTTCAGGCACCAGTCATGCACCTGCTGGAGCGCGCGCAGGCTGCCCAGGTAGGCGGCGGAGTAGAAATGGTAGTATATGTTCACCGGCTTCAGGCGGCGCGGGGACTCGGTGCGCTTGAAGGTGTCGATGACCTGGCTGAAGCCGCCGAAATATGGCCCGGTCCAGTTGTTCGTGTAGACGAATTCATTCTGGTTCGAGGCGTGAATCTGCAGGCGTCCGTCCCACGACATGGTGCGCGGCGCGACGTTCGAGATGGACGGGTGCTTCCGGCAGATCGTCGTGTTGCCGCCGTTCAGGTTTTCAATCCCGAGCCTGTCGCAGACGTCGAGAGCCTTCGCGCCGGGGCGGCAGTTTCCGGACCAGAGCATCAGGTCCACCTTGCGGCCGGGAGGGAGCAGCCTTTCCTCCATGTATTTGATGCTTCCCTCGATTTCCCGCACGGGGTCCACGCCCTTCACGGCATACTTCGGGTTCAGCTCCAGCGCCCGGCTTTCGTAGAGCGGGAGGTACTCGTCATCGTTGTCGATCCAGACATACGGGTGGGTGAACGAATGGGTGGCCGCCTGGACATTGGGCAGGGCAAACATCGAGCGTGCCGCCGCCTCGTAGCGGGGCGCGTCCGCCACGTCCTGCTCCAGTTCGAGCGCCCGGATGTTCGCCTCCACAATCGAGCAGGTGATGGGAAACGGGTAGACCTTCAGGATGCGGTCGCGCAGCACCTCGCCGCACAAGGCCTGGCCATTGAAGTATGTGCCCCCGGCAAACCCGTCCCCGTCCACGTGGCTGTAGAAAACCCGGCGTCCGTCCCGCGTGCTCGGGTCTGGTGCGGGAAAGGCACCGGCCGGCCAGATTTTCTGAAGAAACCCAAACGGTTCGAAGAGGGAAAGAATGTCGTCCGCGCTGGACTGGAACGTCACATACGGATCCAGCAGTGCGCCCCCCCAGGGACAGGAATACACCGTGTCGAACTGGATTCGATTCGCCCGGTCGTCCACGCACTCAACCCGCAAGTCCACCTCCGCCCCGGCCGGCGCGCGCAAATCCATCACCTCGCCCGGCTGCGGCGTCACCTTGGCCTCGGCGTTCATGATCTTCGGATTGATGGTGGTGATCTTCAGCTCATCCGGCTGCTTCACCTGCTGGAAGGTCCCGACCAAACCCAGCCCCTGAAAGAGCCTCGACTTCTCCACATCCTGCTGGAAGGGATACTGCCCGGCGAACAACACCTTCAACCCGTGCCGGGTGTGATCCAGCACCCAGTCCACATACCACGGCTCCCCGGCGTAGGGCAGGGCCACCTCGGCGTCAAAAATAACTCCGGCATACCGGTGGTCAAGGCGTGGCGGCGGGGACTGGCGGCCAATGTTCAGGTAATCCACCTCGTACCCCATCCACTCCAGCGGCATCTGGAGCCGCTCTGCGGTAAAGGTATCGAACTCAAACTTTTCCCCCTCCTCGGACTCGCGCTGCACGCTGCCGAAGAGCACCAGCAGCCGCCGTTTTTCCCGCCGCACCGGTCCCAGGTACTCGCCCTGAAGCTCAGGGGTGCTGAGAAAGGGGACCGCGCCAGTGTCGCGGATCCGCTTCACCGTCGCCGCAGCCAGCTCCGCATCCGCAGGCGGCACGTAGTCGATCACGTAAACCGGCATCCCATTTTTCCGCAGCGCCGTGATGCGTGCCACGAGCACCGAGCTGTCCGCCTCCCTCACCGGGCCAAAAGTTCCGGCAGCGTGGTCCGCCGTCCGGAAAACAGACTCGATCAACACCCCCTGGATGCAGCCCGGCACCTCGTCGATGAGATCGAACCCCCGGTTCAGAATCAACTCCCTGCCTGGAAACTGTTCATGCAGCCGCCGGATCAGACCCAGAAGCGCCGTCCGCCCCGCCGCCGCTTGGTCAGGACGCAGCTGGGAAAACCGCGCCAGACTGTCCGCCGTGTCCAGAAACAACCCGTCAAAACCACGCTCGACCGCCGGTTTTGCCAGCCGCTCCACCACAAATTCCGCCCACGCTGGATTCGCAATGTCAGCGATTTGCGATTTCCACGCCGGATTCGTCCCCAGCAGGTCGATCCCCTTTTCCTTCAGCTCGTCCCGCCAGGCCACATCCCCGCCCACCTCCACCAGGGAAAGATACGCCACCGTCCTGCGCCCCTGCGCCTTGCGTGCCGCCAGGTCCACCGTGACATTCGGGCTCAGCACAGCCAGATCAAAGGCCAAAAGCTCCTGAGCATCAGGATTTTGCCGGTAGTCCACGCAGAAATCACGCACCTCGCCCGCAGCCGCCCGACCACTCAAGGCCTGGCTGGCCACCCCGAAAATCCCGAGGAGGGCGACGACTTTAAAAAGCCTTTGAAAAGTGGATGACATCCGGTTTGTGAAACTTCTAAGATTTCCTAATAAATTCTTAATTATAGGAATAGTTATCAAACCTAAGACTCAAAAACAAGGGCAAAACCGCATTTTTTGTAAAAAACCCCCACTTTTTACGTAGAAATCCGGTTTCAATGGAGGGAATCCCGCACCCGGGCACCGAATTGGCCCCTGCCGCGAAAAAATTGTGTGGATCAATGAATAGGCCGGCGAGGCCATCGTCAATGAGAACAGAAAGGAGCGAAGCCGCAGTGCTTCCACCTTCACGATGAAACTCAACACCACCAACCTGAAAAACCGCCTCCTGAAAATCCTCGCCCTCGTCACCACGACCGGCGCCCTCCTCACCCTCACCCCGGCCGCCTTGGCCGACCACACTCCCCAGAGCAATCGGGAAGCCGTGGCCAGCCTCCGCCGCCTGGACTCCCTCGCCCACCGGGCGCTGGATGAAGCCGCCTCCACCTTCCGCGGCGGACGCCGCTGCGGCACAGAGCGCGCCGCCTTCGAATCCGTCGCCACCTTTGAACAGCGGGTGGACGTGATCCGGGACAGCTTTTTCGCCAACGGGTGCCTGAACACCATGGTCAACAACCTGATGTGCCTGAAATCCGAAGGCGCCGCCGCCCGGTGCGCCCTCGACCGGGCCGAGGCGCCCCGCTGCATCTCGGAAACCATCCGTTGCGCTCTGGAGGAAGCCCGCTCGCTCCGCTACATCTTGGTTGATTACCAGGAGGAAATAGCCGCCCGCGAGGCCGAAACCCGCCGCGAAGCCGCCATCGCCGCCGCCCGCGAGGAGGCCGTCCGCCGCGCCGCCTGGTCACACCGCTACGATGACCGCGACCGCGGTTACGACAGAGACCACAACCACGACCGCCGCCCCGCTTACGGCATGCGTTCCAGCCGCTAAACTCTCAGCCAAACCGCACCGTTTTTTTGAAACGGGCCGGATTTTCCACCTCGGGGAGTCCGGCCCGAAGCGTTTCACGGCACGGCGTTCACCGTGTAGCAGACCAGCCGGTTCACCAGCTTGTCCCCGCCGGTCGAAACGAGCTGCGGCAGCGTGATTTCGTAGACCATCCCCGCCTTCAGCGGCCCGAGATCCAGTGAAATGGTGCGTCCGTCATCAGACAGGGCGGCGCTTTTCACCGCGTCCTGGGCCAGGTCAAACTGGGGCGACCCGTAGTCGCCGTGGTACTTGTAGTGGTAGTGCCGCACCTTGATCGCGGAAGGCGCGGGAGCCGTGGCCCGGTCCAGCGGGAGGGTGAAGGCGAGTTGAAATCCAGCGGGTTGAATGTGAATGCCAGCCAGATCCAGGGGCGTTTTTCCCGTCCAGGAAATGCGCTGGAGCCCCTCCCCGCCAGCCCACGCTAGGTGAGTGCTGCCCGTCCACAGACTGCCATCCGGAGAAAAAACCGCGCGGTGCAGCCCCGCCCGCAGGCCGCGCCCGTCCATGAAGGGAAGAACCGCGCCCTGCAGCTGGCCGCCCACTTTTTCCGTCACCACCCGCATCAGCCTCGGGCGGTTCATCTCCCCGATGAACATCTGCCCGGAAAATGGCCCGAATTTCCCCCCGCTCCGGTCCCACACCATCTGGGATGGCGAGTTGGCCATCAGCCCGTGGGGAAACAACACTACCGGCTTCGTGCGGAGCGGCTCCAGGCGCTCCGGCGTGATGGTTGCCGGGTCCTCCGTCCACCCCGGCCGCCACACCAGGCTGGCTGGATGCCCATGGAATCCACCCTCCCTCACTTGGTGGAGCATGGAGGTCATCACCCAGTCGCCTTGATTGTCCGCCACATAGATTTCGCCGTCCACGCCGATGCCGAGCCCGTCCGGCGAGCGAAATCCGCACGCAAACGGCGCGGCCCCGCCAGTTTTCGGGTCGATCTTCATCACCCAGCCGCGCCACGGCACCCGAGAGTACATGCGCCCAGCCAGTTTCGACACCTTTTTCCAGTCGCCGTAAAAGGCCTCCCGCGGCAGCCCCACCTCGTTCCATTCCCCCCGTATCTCCGGGCGGATGCTCGCCGCACCCGAGGCGATGTTCAGCGAGACATAGAGCTGCCCCGCCGCATCACGCACCGGACCGTAGGCAAATTCGTGGTAGTTCCCCGTCAGGCCGAACCCGTCCCACACCGTTTCATACACCTCCGCCTTCCCGTCACCGTCCTCATCGCGCAGCCGGGTCAGCTCCGCACGCTGCATCACCAGGATTTCCCGCTCGTTCACCACCATCAGCCCCAGCGGCTCGTGCAGGCCACGGGCAAACTCGCTCCAGCTTTTTGTTTTCGGCGCGTACAGCATCACCTCCCCCCGGTGAAAACACACCGCCACGCGCCCGTCCGGCAGCGCATCCATGCCGCCCACCTGGGGATCCAAGCCGGCTGGCATCACGATGTTTTCCACCTCGTAATACGCATCCGGCCCGGCCGCGCGCAGCGCCGCCGTCGCCACCAGACAGGAGAAAAAGCAGAGAAGTCGTGCAGTCATTTAGGCTGAAGGATGATCGTGAATTTCCGGGCCTGCTCACGCGTGAGCGCCAGCACTCCGCCCGCGTCGAACGCCCCTGCGTCCGAGGAAACCAGCACACCCTCCACAGGCGGCTGGAAAAAAGAAACCGGTCCCTCCCCAGTCACCTGAAACTCCCGCTTCAGCTCCCCTTTTCCCCCCTCGGAGATCCACTCCCGCACCTCCACACCGTCCACCAAGTAGCGAAATTCCGGCAGCCCCTCCCGCATCCAGTATCCCTTGAACTTCAGAATTTTCGGCACCTGCCCGCCAGGCCTCAGCGGAAACCCGGCAGCCGCCGTCCACCACGTTTTGCCCTGGATCACAGCCTGGTCCCCGCCCTTGCCCTTGAAGTAAGCCTCCTCGTCGATGAACCCGCCCGTCCACGCATAACGCAGCCGGCACTCGCCAGCGTCCCAGCAGAAATTTTGCCGGCCTGGCAGCGCCACCGCGATGGCCGCCGGACCCGCCCCCGGCAGGAACGCGCGCTGCACACAGGGCCGGGGAAAAGGTGCGATCAAACTCTTCGCGGACGCGTCCGGTTTCGCACTTGCGGGCACGTTCACGTCCTCCGCCAGCGGCGGCATCGGCACCCCCACGTAAAGCGCGCCGAACATCAGAAAACCATGACCCGGAAATGTGCAAACGTACGGGTAAATCCCCGGCTCCACCGGCACCGTCCACGCCGTCTCCGTGCCCTCCCCCGCCTTGATCAACGGGCACACCGCCAGGATGTCACCGCTCTCCGGCACATAGTCCTTCCCCGGTCCATCCGCCCCCAGCGCCAGCGCTGCCTCCAGCACCGCCTTCACCCGGCCCGGTTTCACCACCACCAGATTGTGCGGCTGGTCAGTCGAGTCCGCATTCTGAAACGACAGCGCCACCACCTGCCCCGGCGCCACCGTCAGACGCGGCGGATCATACTTCATCCCCTCCACCGCACGGATCTCGACCGTCCCGGCCAGCAGAGGGCGGGAGAACCAAAACAGGGAGGCAAGAAGCAGCCAGGCAAAAATCTTTCTCATCTGAAGCACTCATCAAAGCCGGTTCCGCAACCGCAGGCAAGCCGAAGCGGCGGCGATGGAAAAATGAGGCCGGGCTTGTCATTGCGGGCGGGATGGCGTAAGCTTCTTCGAAATTGCATCCTTTCTGCCCTGTTTTTTCAAGCAGGGCTCTATGATCGAATTGTTCAAGCGCCACCGCTTGCAGCGTAAGGGAATGTCCTGCGGCCGCAAGCGGCGCGAACGTGAACTCACTGATCTGCAAGACTTTCTTCGCAACAGCCCCGTGATAACGGGTGTTCTGCTTGCGTTGGCGGCTCTGTCGTTTGGGGGGCTCGTCTTCTACCAGCCGGCTTTGGGCGCGCCCTTTGTGGACGAGCCGGTGAAGGCTCTGCTCGTCACGATGCTGATCTTCCTCGTCGGCGTGCTGGAGCTTTCGGTCACCCTGCCGCGCGTGTTTAACCAGAATGGCCGGCTCTGCCTGCTGCTGGGGACGATCCTTCTTCACCTGGGCCTGGCAAAGGCGGTGCTGAATTACGTCGAGTTCAACTACGTGGACAGCAGCGACATGGTGGGAGACTTCGAGATGCTGCTCGTGCCCTGCGTTTTTGCCCCGATGATCATCACGGTGCTGCTCGGCCGGGCGCCGGCGCTCTTTGCCACCCTGTTCGTCAGCGTCTGGGGCTGCCTGCTGGTGAGCACGGACCGGCTGATGCCGTGGCTGCTCACGAGCCTCGTGACCGGGTTCGTCGCCATCGCCGCCACACATGGAATCAGGAAGCGGAAGCACTTCCTTCGTGCCGGTTTGTTTACCGGCCTGACTGCCTTTGCCCTGGCCATGCTCTTCGGCTACGTGCAGGCGCTGCGCATCGACGACTGGGCGGAGATCGACTGGAAGCTCTCCCTCTGGGAGGCGCTGGTGGTCATTGCGGTCAACATGGTGATCGGTCTGGTGGTCAGCGGGGTGATCCCGATGCTGGAGGGGATTTTCCGCATCACGACGGAATCCTCCTGGCTGGAGCTGGCGGACCTGAACCACCCGCTGCTGCGGCGGCTCACGCTGGAAGCGCCGGGCACCTACCACCACAGCCTGCTGGTGGCAAACCTGGCCGAGGCGGCGGCGGAATCCATCGGCGCGAACGCCCTCATGACCCGGGTGTGCGCCTATTTTCACGACATCGGGAAACTCAACAACCCGGAGTACTTCATCGAAAACCAGCCCGTGGACGAGAACCCGCACGACCGCATGGCGCCCTCGATGAGCGCCCTGGTCGTCATCGCCCACGTGAAGGACGGGATCGATCTGGCGCTGAAACACAAGCTGAACTGCGAGCTGATCGACGTCATCGAGCAGCACCACGGCACCTCCCTGGTGTGGTACTTCTACAAGCGGGCGCTGGACAAGCAGCAGGAACTCCGGGTGCTGGCGGAGGAGGACAAGGTCCACGAAACAGACGTTCCTGACGTGGATGCGAACAGCTTCCGCTATCCCGGCCCGAAACCGCAGTTCAAGGAAAGCGCGATCATCAGCCTGGCGGACTCCATCGAGAGCGCCTCACGCACGCTGGAAAAACCCACTCCGCAGAAGATCGAGCAGCTCGTGGAGGACATCGTCCGCAGCCGGATCAATGACGGCCAGCTCGACGAATGCGACCTCACTTTTGGCGAGCTGAGGCAGGTGAAAAAAAGCTTTGTTTCCACCCTGCGTTCGATGCTGCACAAGCGCGTCGCCTACAGCAGGAGTGATGAAGGCGAGACCAAGACCGAAACCAATGAGACGCCGCGCACGCAGAGGCTCGTCGCGGGTCAGATGAGGTTCGAAGTCCTGCGCAAGCCCGGTGACAAACCGGCCGAGCCAAAAACCAGCCGCGAGCGGGCCGCGTAGTTTTTCTACTTCCCGGCGAGGGCGGCTTTCAGCATCGCCGCAGCCGCGTCGAGGTCCGCGTCGGAGGCATTTTTATCCTGGCGGGCGAGATCCATGTCCGAGAGGTCGTCGATGGGAGTCAGATGGAGGTGGACATGCGGAACGACGATACCGGCCGAGATGAGGCCGATTTTTTTGCACGGAAAGCAGCGCTGAATGGCCGCGCCGACACGCTGGGCCACCTGCATGAGGTGCGTCATGAGCGCCGGCGGCAGGTCCACCCAGTGCTCTATTTCCTCCCTCGGTACGACAAGTGTGTGGCCAGGGCGGATGGGAGTACCGGAGAGCAGGGCGACGCAGAGGTCGTCCTCATAAACCAGGCGGCCGGGGAGTTCGCCGTTCAGGATGCGGGTGAATTTGGAGGGCATGAGTGCTGATCATGCGCGGGCCGAGCGGTTGCGCAAGAACGGGGCGCATGGCAAAAAATCTCCCGCCCTCTTGCGCAGGCTGCGTTTCCATGTAGTGTCAGCTTTGTTATGAAAACGCCGCAGACAGCTCCCCTTGTCTCGCACCGCTGGTCCTGAGATGACCAGTGTGGTGGCCCCGGGTCATTGACCTGAGCGGGCGCACCCGAACGAGATCACGCCACAGAACGCCCCTTCGGCGGCTGTGTGTCTGCGCGTCCTGCCGTGGTGCGGGCGCGATGTTTTGCCACGTCTTTGCCCAACCCTTTTTTTGGCGACTTCCTCGCATGAAAACGTTTTCCCTGCCGCTCCTGCGTGATGCCGGACGGCTTCTGTATTTGCAAAATCTGCCCCAGCCCGCAGTGGGCTGGCGGCAGAAAAAATTGAGCCTGCCCGTCTGGCAGCTCGAACAAACCTGCCTCGACAAAGTGCCTGCCACTGCGCCGAACGACGCTCTGCTGCCCATCCGTGCGGCCTGGGACCAGCTGGCTCGTGCCTCGCACGATGCGGAGACGCTGGCCGCGCTGCTGCTGGTGCTGTGCTCCAGTGCGGGAAGCGGGGCGCGTTGTGCCGCGCCGCTCCCGTGGCTGCGCCGCACCGACATCCGGCCCTGGCTGGGAGATCCGACGGCGGTGGCCGCGCTCTTGAAATCCCTGGCCCCCTGCCTGCCGGCGGCGCTCCGCCTGCTGCATGCCCACGAATGGCTGCCGCTGAAGGAACTCTCCGCACACGCCTCCAGGCTGGCAGAGATCGACTGGTTCATCCTCACTCGCTGCAGCCAGGCGGTGCCCGCAGCGGAGGCGGAAACACTGACCCGGCAGGCCCGCGATCTGCTGGCTCTCTCCCCACCGGGCCGCCCGTGGACGGAGACTGCCCTGGCCGCGCAGGCCACAGGGATGCTGGCCACGGACTGGAATGGCGAAGCGACCGGCCTGGCCGCCCGGGTGTGGGTGCTCTCCGGCGCGGCCTGGCTGCGCGTGGTTGCGACCATGGAGCGTGCGGACCACGTGCTGGTGCTGCGTCTGCTGGTGGAGACTCGTGCTGCTGAGCAGACCCCACCGGCGGACGTGAAGCGCGTCCTTGCCACGCTGGATCGAGTGGGCTGCCGGAAACGCCGTGAACGGGACCTGCGCTGGATTCTCCAGGGCCTGCGGCGCGGCGCGGCCCCCGGGCCGCTGGCGGGAGCACTGCGCGTGGCTGCCGCCGGCAAATACGAGGACGTGCAGGCCCTCTGGCCGCACCCTGAAACTTCGTGGCCGATGCCAGCGCACTTCTTCACCCGCCACGTCGGCAGGCTGGGCCAATGGCGTGTGAAGCGAACATGGCAGGCGTGCGCCACCGTGCCCGGCCTTGTGGAGGGCCTCGCGGGCCTGCGCTCCGCCCGGTGCCTTCCCTGGTGGGCGCTCAGCTGCCTGCTCGGCGTGCTCGTGGACATGACTGCGGGGAAATCCCGCCGGGTCCCGCGTCCCGCTGCGGAGGTGCAGCAGCTCTGCGCCTCCATCTTCACCGAGGTGCGCCGCCTCCGCGAAAAAAAGGCCGCGCAGTGGATAGACACGCTGGATGATTTCTCCGGAGCCGCCGGCTGGATGACCGCTGCGCAGTGCGCGGAAATGATCACGCTGACCCTGCGCCTGACCCGACTGCTGGAGGACGACGCCCAGGACGCGGGAGCGCTTTTCCGAGCCATGATCCGCACCGGTGGATCGGGCGTGGTGCAGCGCCTGCTGGACCGGCCTGACAGCTGGTGGAAAAAACTCGCCAGCGCTGCGGGCGACTGGGTGCGGCGCGGGCGCGGGCAGCAGGGCATCCGGAAGATGGACGCCGCCGGTTTCACCCTGCTCTGGTCCGCCTGCCGCCACCTGCCGGTGCGGTGGTTTGACCTCATGCTGGAGCTGGCCTGCGTGCCGGATGAACGCGTGACGGCCGTCTTCTCCTGTGCGGCGGAGCATCCGCTCTTCGCGTGCAAATTCAGCCTGAACGAGCCCCATGCAGCGCTCGTCCTCGTCGACAGCGTGAGGGAGGAACGCTGCCGGACCAACCCCGCCAGCCAGCGGCTGCGCGTGCACCTGGCCGGTGGACCGCGGCTGCCACGCCACCTGCTGGAGCACGATCTGGCCCTGCTCCGCCTCGGCTGGCTGGAGGCGCAGCTGCACCTCATGGATGAGCTGGTCCACCGCGAGATCTGGCGCGCCTTCCCCGGGTTGAAATCCGGAGGCAGCCTCTCGGAGCACTCGGTGAAGCTGGCCCTCACCGTGGATGACAACGAGCGCCCGCTTCGCCGCCTGCTCCGGCGTCACGCCTGGGGCGAGCCCGGCTGGATCACCACGCATCCTCTCAACCGCCAGTGGCAGGCGTGGATCGGCGAGGCCCGCGCTGGCCGGTGGCGGGAGGGCATCGCCACCGTGCGCGTGCTGCCGAAGTTCGGCGAGGTCACCATCGCCCCCGAGCACGATGTGCAGGAGATCCTCCGCATGGGCAGCGCCGTGGGCAGCTGCCTGTCGCTCTGCGCGTGCAATTCCCACGCCGCCGCTGCCAACGCCCTCGATGCAAACAAGCTCGTCGTCTACGCCCGCACGGCGGACGGGAAGGTCATCGGCCGCCAGCTGCTCGCCATCAGCGAGGAAAAGCGGCTGGTTTGCTTCAGCCCCTACCCCGTCAAGCTGCGCGGTCCCCTGCTCGAGTTCTTCGAGGACTACGACCAGGTCCTCGCCGCGCACCTCGGCCTGCCTCTCCACCGCGAGGGCGACTACACCATCCGGAACATCGTCGCGAAGGAGTGGTACGACGACGGCGCGTGGTCCCGCCTCACCCGCGTGGCGTGAGCCGCGCCATCAAGCCTCCCGCCCCGGCCCCCGACGGCACGAGGCGGGAGGCCGCGCGGATTTTACTGCGGAGCGGATTGTCTTGACCCGCCCCCACCATTTCCCATAGCCTGCACGGGTGGCCGGGAAATTCATTCCGGCCCAAACCACGGAGGCCGGCATGAAAACAAAACGCACGCGACGGGAATTTCTCACCCAGGTGGGACAGGGGATGTTTGTCGCCACGCTCGGCAGCGAACTGGCAGGAGGTCTCGGGCTTTCCAAGGCAGTGGCGGAGGAGAAACCCGCAGCGCTCGAGTTCGGCGGGCTGGAGCCGCTGGTCCGGCTCATGCAGGACACGCCGGCGGCAAACCTGCTGCCTGCGCTCGCGGAGAAGCTGGCCACCGGAACAGAGCTGCGCTCCCTCCTGGCCGCCGGGGCGCTGGCCAATGCACGGACGTTTGGCGGGGAGGACTACATCGGCTACCACACGCTCATGGCACTGGCCCCGGCGTGGCACATGGCGCAGGAGCTGCCGAAGGCCAGCCAGGCGCTGCCTGTTTTCAAGGTGCTTTTCCGCAATACAGCGCGCATCCAGGAGCACGGCGGGTGCGCCTCCGAGGTGATGCACGCGGTGCCCTCCGCCCCGCTGCCCGAGGGCGCCACGGCGGGGCCCGCGCTCCAGGAGGCGATGCGGCGGAAGGACATGGAGGGAACGGAGCGGCTCTTCGCCGGGATGGTGGCGGGAAATCCGGAGGCGGCATTCCAAGCGCTGCTCCACGCCGTGCAGGACCACACGGAGGTGCACCGCGTGGTGCTGCCCTACCGCGCGTGGGATCTGCTGGGGCTCATCGGACGGGAGCACGCCCACACCCTGCTCCGCCAGTCCGTCCGCTACTGTGTGAAGGCGGAGTCCTGGTCCGGAGCGAACGACACGGAGCCCCGCACCCTGCTCCCGCGCCTGCTGGACGAGCACAAGCTCCACGACCGCGCCCCCGGCACCCGGCGCGCGGATGACCCGTGGATCGAAAGTTTCAGCACCACCATTTTCTCCTCCACCGCCCCGCAGGCGGCGGCCGCAGCGGCGGCGGTACTGGCGGAGGGCTTTGACCCGGCGGACGTGGGCGAGGCCGTCACGCTGGCGGCGAATCAACTTATCCTGCGAGACCCCGGGCGCACCCCGCGGGACGAAATACCCGGCAAGCCCCCGGGCAGCGTGCATGGCGACTCCATCGGCGTGCATGCGTGCGACTCGGCGAATGCCTGGCGCAATCTTTCGCGCGCCAGCCGGGCGCGAAATGTTTTCGCCAGCCTCATCCTGGGCGCCTACCAGGTGGCGCTCGACCGGGTGAACCGCGGCGGGGATTTCCTCCACTGGCAGCCGCTCCCCGTGCAGCGCCATCTGGAGGAACTAAAATCCACCGATGCCGCCAGCCTGCTCGGCGCAGCAGAGGAGGCCATCCGGGGAAATCTCCAGGCCCACGCCAGCGCCGCCATCTGCCGCTACGGCCAGCTGGGGCATGATCCGCGCGGGGCCTTTGACCTCATGCTGCGCTACGCCGTCAGCGAGGACGGTGCGCTCCATGCGGAGAAATTCTACCGCACCGTCTCCGAGGAATTCGCCTCCACCCGCGCCGCCTTCCGCTGGCGCCACCTGACCGCCCTCGCACGCGTCACCGCCAGCGAGTTCGGACGCCCCGCCGCCGGCATCGCCCAAGCGAGGGGGCTTCTAAAAATCTAAATCGCAGCCGCACTGCTGCGGGCTCAGAATTTCGCCCACTCCTTCGCGAAGGTCGCGTCGGGCAGCCAGACCAGGCCGCGACGGGACTCACCCGTCTTCGTTTTCCAGGGATACGATTCCTTGGATTTCCGGCTGGCGAGGAGAAACCCGTCGTCGTTCAGGTCCTTGAAGCTGCCCGTGGGCTTGGCCAGGCGGGCGCGGAGCGGGTTGGTTTCAAAATCATCCAGCAGGTCAAAAAGATTGTCATACGGTGAGACGGCGGCCACCCCGCGGAAAAAGGAAAGCGCCAGCGGGAGCGGGTCCTTGCCCTCACGGCCCTCGGCCGGCTCCACGTAGCACCAGCGGCAGCCGTCGGTGGAGTAGTGGCGGTGAAGGTCGGCCGGATTTTGCAGGTCCTCCTTGTCCGGCGCCAGGGTCACCGGCGACGAGCTGACCAGCAGCAGCGGGGTGAAAAAGGAACCCTGATTGGCCTCCGCGACGTGTTTCGCATCGACGCACACGGCGGCGAGCACGGATTTCGGGTAGCAGGTGACGTAGCTCCACAGCCAGGTGGCGCGCTTGTTTTCCGCGATCATCAGAAGCCCGGCCTCCGCCGTGGTCTTGCGGCCGGCTTTTTCCAGCAGGGCGGGCAGTTCCTTCATGATGACGTCTCCGCTGGCCTTCCGGGCGTCCATGTAGTCGGTCCCTTCAAAATTCAGCGTCAGGAAGGCGGCGCTGCGCTCTTTGGCGAAGGCCTCCCAGGCCGGATCGCCCAGCAGCGGATTCTCCGCGCCTACGAACACGATGATCAGCTTCGACTTCGGCACCTCCTTGTGCGCGGTCAGCTTCATCGTGGCCCGGGCGAAATTTTTGTCCTCCCCGCCAGCCACCACGGAACTGAAGTCGACCCACTCGATGAGGTCGTCCGCCTTCCGCCCGTTGATGCCGAGGTCCAGCACGACCGTCTGGCCGGCGCTCGCCCTTTTGTACACGGAGTTCATCCACGGCAGGAGGCGGGCGGTGGCCTCCAGATCGATGCGGTCCCAGCCCAGCGGGATGTCCGGCGTGGCGGCCCCCTTGCGAACGATGAGCCCGGTCTTGTCCGCCCGGCGGATCACGGGCAGGTCGACGGTCTTTCCGTCCTTGCTGATAATGGGGAAGGCGCTCGCTGCCCCCGTGAGAAGGGAGCAGGCGAGAACGAGGGCGGCGGTGAATCGGTGGGCGGCGGTCATTGGAAAAGTGTCAGGCGGCCGGCAGGCCAGGGCGGCTCCGGGCGCGGTCTTGTTATCGTTGAACGCTCCGGGGAGCTTTCCCATTACAAGTTCGCAAATCGTGTGTCAGGCAAAGGACTGGGACATCCGGGACGCAAGAAGCATTCAAAGAGAGTACGCCGCAACCTGAAGAAACCTGGAAAAATTCCCGAGGCGCTAGCAGAATCTGACCATGTCCTTGACCAGCTGCCGCCACAGGTAGAAGCACCCGCGCCAGGAGTAGCGCACCGTCCCCTCCCCCGAAAGGGTGACGACCCCAGCATCCAAATTGTGGTCGATGAGACGCCTCATTTCCTTCTGTATCAATTCAGAAAGCGAGTCCGGCTCAAGACTGGAGAGAGTGGCCGCCGTCACTCCATTGCTCTCCAAAAAACCCTCGTGCACCCCGGAGAGATCGATGAAATTCTCCGCGTCATCGCAGGCGTTGAGGCGCGCTTCCGGCGGCAGCTTCATTGTGCTGGAGAAGGGAAAGTTCCACGTCGTCCAGCTCTGGCCTGCGTCATTGCGCGAGGTCAGGCTCACCCAGGAAAGGGCCAGTCCACCCTGCTCAAGCAGCGAGATGACCGCCTGGCTCCGCTTTTCCGCATGGTAAAAGAGCCTCATGAACTGCGCAGAGTCGTCCCACGTGTAGCTGGCGTCCTCCACCCGGGTGTAGCCGGCGTCCTCGATTTCCCCGGTCAGCTCGTCCAGCTGCGGAAACCGGTCCGCAGACGGGGCAAAGGCCCCGCGCAATTTTTTTTCCAGAGGCAGCCGCATCGACCGCACCCTGGTCAGGATCTCCAGCCAGGGCAGAAAAAACCACGCCGCCACCGCCGCCACGCCCCACGCGTGCCGGCCGGTGAGAAACCAGGCGGCGCAATAGCTGGCTGCGAGCAGGAGAAGGCCGCCCAGCTTTCGTGGAAAGGGATGGACGAAAGTGCGCAGGCCCCACGCCCCGATCACCAGAGCCGCGACAATGGTCAGTTGAAACATCCCCTCAAGGAGCCCCGGATTCCCGGTTTTTCAACCGGGAAAGCCCGCCATCCGGCCAGGGCGACGGGCGTTCTTCCGTTGAGACCGTGAAAAATTCCACTTGCCCAAGTCCGCCAAGTGTGGAAGTTCCCGGCTCCACCGTTCCGGGCCGTCTTCTCGTGCCCCGGTGGTCTTTTCATTTATCTGGAGACACTCTCATGGCTTACGCGATTTTCAAAACCGGCGGCAAACAGTACAAAGTTCAGGCAGGCGACAAGCTCGATGTTGAAAAACTCGATCTTGAAGTCGGCGCTGAGCATTCATTCGGCGAAGTTCTGTTCGTTTCCGACGGCACCAACCTCAAGATCGGCGACCCTGTCGTCGAGGGGGCCACGGTCACGGTCAAGGTGATCAATCAACACCGCGGCAAGAAGGTCATCGCCTTCAAGTACAAGCGCCGCAAGGGCTACCACAAGACCAAGGGCAGCCGCCGCAGCCTCACCTTCCTGGAAGTCACCAGCATCAACGGCTGATCCTTCCCCCACCACCCATTCTCATCATTTAATCTTCCAAAGTCATGGCGCATAAAAAAGGTCAGGGTTCAGTCAAGAACGGTCGCGACAGCCAGAGCAAGCGTCTCGGCGTCAAGAAATTCGGCGGCGAAAAAGTGATCGCCGGCAACATCATCATCCGCCAGCGCGGGACCAAGTGGACCCCCGGCAAGGGTGTCGGTCTGGGCCGCGACTACACGATCTTCGCCATTGTTGACGGCGCCGTCCGTTTCGACCGCGATGGTCGCCGGGTGAACGTCGACACCGCCGCGCTGAGCAACTAAGTTCCGCACGCCAGTTATTTTCAATAAAGGGCCGTCTGGAAACAGGCGGCCCTTTTTCGTGCCCGGCCGGCAGCCGGGGGGCGGCAAAGGCAGGCAAAAAACGCCCTTTCTTTTCCCGGGCGGTTCCCTAAGGTCAGAGCTGTGAGTTACCAGGTTTTTGCACGGAAATACCGGCCGAAGACGTTTGACGATGTGCTCGGTCAGGAGCACGTGGTCAGGACGTTGAAGAATGCCATTGCCCAGAACCGGCTGGCCCACGCCTACCTCTTCGTCGGCCCACGGGGCACGGGCAAAACCTCCACCGCCCGCATCCTGGCGAAGGCGCTGAACTGCACCGGCGGGCCCCGCATGGACTTTGACCCGGAAGAGGACATCTGCCGCGCCATCGCCGAAGGGCGCTCGCTCGACGTGCTCGAAATCGACGGAGCCTCGAACAACGGCGTCGAGCAGGTACGCGAACTCCGCGAGACAGTCGCCTACGCCCCGGCCCAGGGCAAATTCCGCATCTACTACATCGACGAAGTCCACATGCTGACCACCAACGCATTCAATGCGTTGCTGAAAACACTGGAGGAACCGCCGGCTCACGTGAAGTTCATCTTCGCCACCACCGAGGCGAACAAAATTCTCCCCACCATCCTCAGCCGCTGCCAGCGGTTTGATCTGAGGCGCATTCCGGATTCCATCATCGCAGACCACCTGCTGCACATCGCCTCGCTGGAGGGGCTGAATCTGGAAGTCACTGCAGCCCACACCATCGCCCGCGGAGCCGAGGGCGGCATGAGGGACGCCCAATCCATGCTGGACCAGCTCGTCGCGTTCTGCGGCAGCCACGTCCGGCAGCAGGACGTGCTCGACATCTTCGGGTTCACCTCCTACGAAACCATCGCAGAGGTTGCGGGCGCCATCCTGGCCAGGAACAACGTGGAAGCGCTCAGCCTGCTCCATAAATTTGCCGACGCGGGCAAGGACCTCACCCGCCTGCTTGCTGACTTGCTCGGACATTTCAGAAACCTGCTGGTCCTGAAAGCAGATCCCGACTTCGCAAAGGAAGCCTCGCCTGACGTGCTCAATTCCCTCAAAGCCCAGGCCGGCCACGTGACGACAGACAAACTGCTCAGCCTCATCGACCAGTTTGCGGAAGTGGATGGCCGGATGAAATGGGCCACCAACAAAAAACTCTACCTCGAAATCGGATTCATCAAGGCCATCCGCTCCTTGGCAGAGAGCAACTTGAGCGACGTCATCACCGCCCTGCAAAGTGCAGTGACGGGCGGTCCGGCCCAAAGGACGGAGGCCGCACCAGCGCGCGTCTCCGCCCCCGCTTCTGCAGCACCTGCGCCAGCGCCAGCCCAGCCTGCCGCCCCGGTAAAGGCAGGGGCAGAGCCTGCACCGGAGCCCGTCCGGGAAAGCACCGGCGACTTGTGGACTGATTTTCAACGGGAAGTGGAGGTCAAAAAACCGCTCCTTGGCGGCTGGGTCAAGGAGGGGCATTTCCTGGGCGTGAACGGCAATGACTTCGTGCTCGGATTTTCCACCGGCAGCGCCATGGCGCGCGAAAGTCTCGGCCGCCCCAACACCAAGGCCGCTCTGGAAGATCTGCTGGCCCGGCTGAACGGATCGCCGCTCACCCTGAAGCTGGAGGTTCGTGCGGACCTCGCCGCACCACCACCCATTGACCTGAAGGTGGCCGCACCCTCAGGAGACGAGCCCCCGCCCTTTGACCCCGATCCCCAGGCGGCATCTCCCGCAAAAGCCGCAGGCAAACCCGCCCCCGCCGCCGATTCCGGTGGCCAGGACAAGGCTGCCGAGGAGGCCTTTTACTCGGACCCGCTGATCAAGGATGCGCTCCGCATTTTCGAGGCAAAGCTCTCCAGCGTCACGCCCGAGAAGAAATAACTTTTACTCAACCCACTCCAAACCAACGAGAATACTACCGCGATGAACCTGGCCAAGATGCTCAAACAAGCCCAGAAGATGCAGCAGCAGATGCAGGACACCCAGGCTGAACTGGCGACCAAGGTCGTGGAAGCCAGCGTGGCCGGGGGCAAGGTCCTGGTGAAAGCCAATGGTGCCGGGGACGTGCTGGCGATCAAGATCGCAAAGGAGGTGGTCGATCCCGAAGATGTGGAAATGCTGGAGGACCTGATCCTGACCGGCGTCAAGCAGGCCATCGAAAAAGGCCGGGACCTGGCCTCCGGTGAGATGGGCAAAATAGCCGGCGGGCTGGGCCTGCCCGGGATGCCTGGATTCTAAAAAATGGCCCCCTGGCTCCGCGTGACGGTGCGGTGGCTGGTGCCCGGAGCGGCGCTGGTGCTGCATGCCATCGTCATGGTGGCGCATGCCGGCCGCTGGGACAAGGCGGCCGCCCTCACCGTTTTCCCCCTCTGGTTCTGGGGCCTGGCCGGTCTCGGGCTGGCTGGGTTCAGCTGGCTCTGGTGCCGCGGGCGGCTCGCCCTCTGTGTCGCTGCGGCATGGATCATCACCGTGCTCGTCTGCGCGGATGAGGTTCGCCCGCTGCTGCGTTTCACCAAAAGCCGTCCCCTCCCCGGCGCCCCGGCGGACGAGGCCGGGCGAAAAGTGCTGCGCGTCGTGTCATTGAACTGCCGCCACTCCAGCGACGCGGCGGCGGAGGTTATCCGGTGGCAGCCGGACATCATTCTTTTTCAAGAAACTCCGCCCGAGCCCGGATTTCTCCCCGCCCTGGCCCAGGAGCTGTGGCCGGGCCAGGGCAGCGTGCTTTCGGGAGTGGACTGCGCCATCCTCGCGCGGGGAAAAATCGCCCGCTCCCTGCCCGGGCAGACGCTGCAGTTCGTCCAGGGCACTCTGGATCTGCCGGACGGCCACCAGCTGGAGGTCACCAGCCTGCACCTCCACGGTGCCCAGCGCGACACCCGTCTCTGGCGCTGGCAGACTTGGCGAGATCATGCCCAGGCCCGCCACGCCCGCCGCCTCCAGATCGCAGACCTTGTGAATGGATTCCTGCTCCCCATCGGCGGTCACCGCCCATGCCTGCTCGGCGGGGATTTTAACGCCCCCGCCGGCGATCGCGCCTTTCACACGCTCGACACCTGGTTCACCGACGCCGTGGCCGAGGCCGGCGCCGGCTGGCCTGACACTTTCCCCAACGCGCGTCCCCTCCTCCGCCTCGACCAAGTCTGGGCCACCGGGGAACTCGAGCCCCTCCGCGCCACCACCGCCCTCACCAAAAACTCCGATCACCGCATGGTCATCGTGGATTTTGGCTGGAAGGGGTGACCGCCGCCGCCCGGAGACGCAGTGCCCGGGTCGCCACTACCACGACGCAATCGCCTCAACCGTATACCCCTTCAGGTATTCCGTTTCCGGCAGGGCCGGGAGGATCGGGTGGTCGGAGCGCTGGGTGTGGGTGGAGACCATGCGCAGCGTGCGCTTGGCGTCGTTGGCGGCCTCGAGGATCACGTCGAGGAACTCGCCCTTTGAAACATGATAGCTGCAGCTGTACGTGCTGAGTTTTCCGCCGGGGGCCAGCAGCTTCAGCGCGCGGAGCTGGATTTCCTTGTAGCCGCGCATGGCGTCCTTGATGGCGGCCTTGTTCCGGGCAAACGAGGGCGGGTCGAGGATGATGAGGTCGTAGACGTGCCCGGCGGCCTCGGCGACTTTCAGGAAATCGAACACGTTGCCAGCCTGGAAATCGATGGTGACCCCGGTGGCGGCGGCATTGGCCTGGCCGGCGGCGATGGCGGACTCACTCTGGTCCAGGGCCAGCACACTGGCGGCTCCGGCTTTCGCACAGGCCAGGGCAAAGCCGCCCTGGTTGCAGAAGCAGTCGAGGACGCGCTTCCCGGCGGCCCACTGGGCGACCTTGGCGTAGTTCTCCAACTGGTCGAGGTAAAGGCCGGTTTTTTGCCCGTGCAGGAGGTCCAGCGTGAAGACGCCGTGCGGAGTTTCCAGCGCAAAGGGAGCCGGTGCCTCCCCGTGCAGCATGCCGGTGATCACCTCCAGCCCCTCGGCCAGACGGCTCGGTGCTTCATTGCGCTCCACGATGCTCGCGGGGCTCAGAATGTTTTTCAGCGCCTGGGCGATGATGTCCTTCCTCATGTCCATGGCCAGCGTCAGCGTCTGGAGGACAAGGTGGTCGCCGTAGCGGTCGACGATGATGCCGGGCAGGCCGTCGCTCTCGCTCCAGACGATGCGGGCCAGCCGCTCGTCGAGGCCGGGCAGCTCGCGCCGGTGCTTCAGGGCGCGCTCGATGCGCCGGGTGAAAAAGTCGAGGTCAAGATCCTGCTTCCGCCGGGAGAACCGGCGGGCGACGATCTGGGACTTCGGATTGTAGATGGCGACGCCGAGCGGGCGGTCCTTGAAGTCCTTGAGTGTGACGATGGAGCCTGGCTTCGGATCACCCCAGGTCTTCGCCACATCGGAGGCGTAGACCCATTCGTGACCGTGAAGCAGGCGAACGCGTGGTTTGATGACGAGGCCGGACATGGTCGCATCATCTAAGCGCATGTGGCCGCGAGAGCAACCGCCAGCCAGGGCTAAATCTGCCGGGCTCTTGACAGGAGCGGGCTTGAGTGGCACCTCAAGCCCTGCGATGGCAGCCGCCGACAACTTCAATGCACCGGGAATCTTTCTGACCACCCGCTGGAGCTGCGTGGTCATGGCTGGTGACGGGGAGGGCAGGGAGGCACGCTCCGCCCTGGAAACGCTGTGCCGGGACTACTGGAGGCCGCTCTATTACTACGCCCGGCGTTCGGGGCAGTCCCCGGAGGACGCAGAGGACCTCACCCAGGGGTTCATCATGGGGCTCCTTGAGTCCGGGTCCATCGCCAGGGCCACGCCGGAGCGCGGGCGCTTCCGGACGTTTCTCCTCAGTTCGTTCGGGAATTTCATGGCCAACCGGCACCGGGAGCAGTCGACGCAGAAGCGGGGCGGCGGCATGGCGGCTTTTTCCATCGAGGCGGAAGAAACAGAAACCGCGTTCGCCCTGGAGATGACGGATTCCGCCACGCCGGAGTCGCTGTACGAGCGGAGCTGGGCGCTGGCGCTGCTGGACAGTGTCATGGAACGGCTGAAGCAGGAGTACATCGAGGCGGACAGGGGAGAGCTTTTCTCCGCCGTCCAGCCGTACCTCGCCGGCGGGGGGCCGAGGCCGGGCTATGCGAAAATCGCCGCCGCCCTGGGCCTGAGTGAAAGCGCCCTGGGAGTGGCGGTGCACCGGATGCGCAAACGCTACGCCGCCATGCTCCGGGAGGAGATCGCCGGTACTGTGGCCGGCGAGGAGGAGGTGGACGACGAGCTGCAGCACCTCATGCAAGTGGTGAGCGCAGGTTAAGTTTGTAAGAATCCGCCGGATTCCGGTAAGAAACAGCTGACGGTCCGTCCCCTCGAATGCCCTCCCCGGAAAATCCAGCGTCCACCACCTGCAGCGTCTGCGGCTCCCCCCTCAGACGCGGCGCGGAGGGGCCGTGCCCGCGCTGCCTGCTTTCCCTGGCCGCTTCAGGAGGCGTGCTGGACGAGGAAGACGAGGAATCGATGCTCTTCGGAGCCTTTCAGCGCCGGAAATTTGGAGACTACGAACTCATCGAGGAAATCGCCCGGGGCGGAATGGGGATGGTGTTTCGCGCACGGCAGCTGAGCCTGAATCGCGAGGTGGCCTTGAAGCTCATCCTCTCCGGCGAGATGGCGGGCCGGACCGCGCGGGAAATGTTCCGCACGGAGGCGAAGGCGGCGGCGGGGCTGCATCATGCGAACATCGTGACAGTCTAGGAAACCGGTGAGCACGATCTGCAGCCCTACCTTTCCATGCAGCTAGTGGCCGGGGGGAAAAACATCGCGGACTGGGCGCGCGGGCTGCCGGAGCAGGGAAAACACGCGGCCATTGCCCGGGCGGTGGCACAGGTGGCGCGGGCGGTGGTTCATGCGCACGAGCGCGGCGTGCTCCACCGGGACCTGAAGCCGTCGAACATCCTCTGGGACGCGGAGCGCGGGCCGCAGGTCACGGATTTCGGTCTCGCCAGGTTCCTCAGCGATCCGGCCTCCACCCAGTCCAAGGGCGCGCACATGCTGGGCAGCCCCAGCTACATGGCTCCGGAGCAAACCGGTGGCCGGCTGGCGGAGGTGACGACCTCCACCGATGTTTACGGCATCGGTGCGGTGCTCTACGAACTGCTGTCAGGTCGTCCGCCGTTTCAGGGGAAGTCCGCCATTTCCACCGCCCGCATGGTGGCCGAGGAGCCGCCGCGCCCGCTGGAAAATGTCGTGCGTGATTTGCACACCGTGTGCTTGAAGTGTCTGGAGAAAAACCAGACCGACCGCTACGCCACGGCCGCTGCGCTGGCGGATGACCTGGAGCGCTTCGCCAGCGGCGAGCCCGTGCTGGCGGTGCCGCATTCCGCTGCGGAGCGGCTCTGGCGCTGGGCACAACGCCGTCCGGCAGTGGCATCGCTGCTGGTGTCCTCCGTGCTGCTGCTGGTCAGCGGGGTGGCGGGCGTTTTCTGGCAGTGGCGCAAAGCGGAGCAGGCCCGCGCCGCGCAGGCGGAGTCGCTCGTCGAAGCGCGGGACTCAGACGCGGCCAAGGCGGAGTCCCTCGCCCGGCTGGAGTGGCAGGAGATCGGCCACTGGCTGGACGAGGGCGATGAAGGCCGCGCCCTGGCTTACCTGGCCTCCCTCATCCGCGAACGCCCGGAGCGATGGCAGGCCGCCATGTATGCCATGTCCATCGTGGAGCAGAACCGCTTTCCCCTGCTGGCGGGTCCTTTCGTGCAGCCGCCGGGCAAGCTGGTAGTGCCCGCCCGTCTTTCCCCGGATGGTGCCTGGTTCGCCACGGCGAGCGAAGACCGTGTCGTTAGAATCTGGGATGCCGCATCCGGCAAGGAGACGCTGCAGATTCCCCATGCCACGCCGGTCACCGCGCTCGCCGTGGCAACGGGCCCATGGAAGCTGGCCGTGGCCACTGCGGATGGAGCGCTGATGGTGCGGGCGGATTTATCCACGGCCTCCGCGCCCCTCACACGCGATCCGCCGGCACCGGTTCAGGATCTCCGATTTTCGGCGGATGGCTCGCGGCTCATGGCACGATGCGCCGAGCGCGTGGAGATCCTCAACGCCGCCACGCCAGCGGCATCGCCCGTTGTCGTCACCATTCCTGAGGGCGTCAAGGGTGCTGAAATCAGCGCGGATGGCACCCGGGTGCTGGTCTGGAATGCCGAACGCGCTGCAGTGTGGGACACGGCTTTGACAAAAGAACTGCTCAGTGTACCGAGACGTCAGGAAATCCGCAGAACCGTGCTCGCAGCAGGGGGAAAGCGCATCGCCTGCCTCGACGGCCAGTTCCACGCCCGGCTTTGGGATGTGGATTCCCGCACACCTCTGTCTGATGTGGAAAGCACACTCCCCGCGCGGCACTATCTGGCGCTCAATGCCATCGGGACCCGCTTAACCTTCGCAGGCTGGGGCAATGACATCACAGTACACGACACCGCATCCGGGCTGAAGATTTCACCCGTTATGCGGCACAACTATCATGTGGACAGCCTTACACCTTCTCCGGATGGACATCGCATGTTCACCTTCGGCTATGATGAAATGCTGCACGTATGGGATGCGGAAACCGGCCAATCACTCCAGGCTCCTGTGAGGCTGAACGGTGAACGGCGTGGCGTTTCCGTCTCGCCTTCACAGAACGGCCAGCGCGCCCTCATCTGCACCCCGGCGCGTGGCACCATGCCGGATTCCGTCAGCATCTGGGGCCGCACCACCCGCTCGCCCGTGCTGCGTCATCGCGTGGAGGGCTTCCGCAATTTCAACTCCGGTGCCATGAGCCCGGACAACACGCTCGGCTGGATGGGCACCGATGGCTACGGCCCAACACGAATTCATGTCTATCAAATAGCCACCGGAAAAGTGCTCCTCGATGCGCCCACCCTTGGCGAGGTTTACGGCACCCTCTTTTCGCCGGACATGACGCGATGCTACGTGGTGACAAATGCCGGCACCGTCCACGGCTTCTCACTGAAAGACGGCCAGCCGCTCTGGCCGCCCAGCCAGCAGTCCGGCGGCATCATTCCCGCCGCTCTGTCACCCGACGGCACGCGCCTCATCGCCGGCCACAGCGACGGCCATTTGCGCATCTACGACACTGCCACTGGCAGAGTGCTGCATGAACCCGCCAGCCTCGGCGAAATCCGCACGCTGCGCTTCGCTCCGGATGGCAGCGGGCGTTTCCTCTCCGGCGGCGTCTCCGGCACCCTCCATCTCTGGAACGTCCACACCGGGGAAAAGCTCCAGAACTTCTACGGCCACACCGGCACCGTGCTCGCCGCCGCGTGGAGCCACGACAGCCTCACCTGCGCCAGCGCCTCTGGCGACAGCACCGTGCGCCTCTGGAACGCTGCCACCGGCCGGCCCGCCGCGCCCGTCATGCCTCACTTGGCCGTGCCAACCCACTTGGAGTTCAGCCCGGACGGCACCCGGCTCGCCACCTGTTCCCGCGACGGCACAGCCCGCCTCTGGGATCCACTCACCGGCCAGCCCGTCTGCCCGCCGCTCCGCCAGGGCCTCGCCTGCACCACCGTGCGCTTCACCGCCGACGGGGCGGCCTTCTTCGTCCACGACCACGATGGCTTCCGCTTCTGGGACACCGCCACCGCCCTGCCCGTCACCCTGCACTATCAGGAACCCGTCGCCGGCGGCTTCGCCATCGACAGCGAGTCTTGGCACTCCTTCATGTCCCCCGACGGCACCCGAGTCTTCCTCAGCTACTGCAAAAACGACGGTGCCGTCTACTCCATCCCCCAGCCCCGCGGCCCCGTCCCCGCCTGGTTTCCCGAATTCCTCGAAATGCTCGCCCAGCTCCAGATCGACCCCCACGGCGCCCTCCGCCTAGTGTGCTGCCTGAGAAATAACTAGACAGAACTACTTTTTCCGCTAAGATCCCGTGCATGTCGCGACCCATCAGCACTTTGCCGGTAACGCTGGAGCAGCGCAGCTCACTGCGGAAGATCATCAACGCTAGGACATCACCCCAGCCGCTCGTCCGTCGAGCCTGGATCATCCTCCATCGAAGTGAAGGCAAAAGCCAGCTTGATGTGGCGCAGGAAGTAAAAGTGAACAGGCCAGTCGTCGTCCATTGGGAGAAGCGCTTCAAAGC
>JANOAS010000262.1:0-34681 GCA_031411255.1 bacterium | reverse complement strand
CCACCACCACCCACCGTGCCCCGCCCCACCGCCACCCTCCGCACCGCCCTCCGCCGCCTCCTCATGGCAGCGGCCGGCACCCTCGCGCTCACCGCAGCCACCGCTGTCGAGGACACCTCACCGCCCCTCCCCACCGAACTCTTCATCCCCGCCAAGCACCTCTCCGGCGCCCTCACCCATTTCCCCAAGGCCGTCCTCCTCACCCGAGCCCAATACGACACCCTCCTCCGCGACTCCCGCAAACCCCAGCCGCCCGACATCTCCCTCGCCCCCGTCCCCGCCCTCCTCACCGCCGCCACCTACACCGCCACCCTCCAGCCCGGACAGACCGCCGTCACCCTCAGCGCCACCTTCACCGCCCGCCTCCTCACCCCCGACGACAAAACCTGGGCCGAAATCCCCCTCCCACTAAACCCCTCAACCCTCACCTCCCTCACCACCGACGCCGAGTCCACAGTCCTCCCCACCCCAGCACCACCTCAATTAGCAATTAGCAATCAACAATCAACAATTAGCAATCCCGCCCCCCAAGCCGCGCCTCCCCAAGCCGCAATCCCAATTCCGCAATCCGCAATCCCAAATCCGCAATCCCCCCTCCGCCTTCTCGCCCGCGGCCCCGGCCTCCACACCCTCCAGGCCACCTTCAGCCTCCCTCTCACCAGCACCCCCGGCCACCAGACCCTCCTGCTGCCAAATCCCCACTGCCCCGCCGCCACCGCCGCCCTCACCCTGCCCGCCGCCTCCCTGCCCGTTTCCCAGCTCCCCTTTTCCTCAGAAAATCCCGAGCCCGGCTCCGCCACCCGGCGCTTCACCTTCGTCCTTCCCTCAGACCTGCCGGACAATGCCACCGCCATCACCTGGCCCGTCGCGGATCTCCCGCCCCTCCCCGTCAGCCCCATCCTTCAGAGCTGCCTCTTCGTTCATTCCATCGATCCCACCCACCTCACTTCCGACATCACCCTCTCCCTCAGCAGCCCCCTTGCCCCGCTGCCGGACACCTTCACCCTCCCCCTGCCCCCCGGCGTCCGCCTCCTCAGCGCAGAGGGCGCCGACCTCCTCCGCTACTCCCTCGACGAGAAAAACTCCCTCTCCCTCACCCTCCAGCCCGGCACCCGGCGGGAGACTTCCCTCCACCTCGTTCTCGACACCGCCATCACCTTCCCCGCCGGCACCGCCACCCTCACCCTGCCCGCTCCCGTCATTTCCTCCGCCCACCGCGCCTCCGGCACCTCCACCCTCATCGTTTCCACAGACCTCCGCCTCCTCCAGCACACCCCCAGCCCGCAGAGCGTCCGGGACGACTCCCAGGCGCACGAGTCCCTCCGCGCCCAGCCCGAGTTCGCCGGCCTCTGGGCCTTCCCCGTTCTCCCCGCCGCCCCCACCGTCGTCATCGAGCCCCGCAGCGACCGCTTCATTGCCAATCTCGACACCCAGATCACCCTCCGCCACGACACCCTCACCCTCACCCGCTACCTCACCCTCACCCCGCTCGAAGGCCGCCTCTTCTCCACCACCCTCACCGACCTCGACCCCGCCGAGGAAATCCTCGCCGTCACCCTCCAGCCCGAGCCAGCGGCTCCCCAGTCCGCCACTCCAAATCCGCAATCCGAAATCCCAATTCCGCAATCCACCATCCCCTTCTCCCGTCCTTCCCCCACCTCCCTCGCCCTCCCCCTCCCCACCGGCCTTCGCCCTGGCAAATCCGCCACCCTCGTCCTCACCTCCCGCCTCCCCCTTCCTGCCAATCCAGACCCCGCCGTCCTCCAGCCGCGCACCCTGGATTTCACCTCCCCCCACGTCCCCGCCTCGGAGAAACTCACCGGCTACCTCGCCCTCGATACCGACGACACCCACCTCGTCCACGCCGACCTCGCCACCGGCCTCGAGCCGCGCGATCCCCGCACTTTCAGCGCCACCTTCCCCCTCCACGGCCGCCTCGCCTGGTTCCGCCTGGCGGATTTCCACCTCACCCTGAACCTCACCCCCCGCCCCCCCGAGTTCGACGCCACCCTCCTCGCCGACGCCCTCCCCCTCGCCAACGTCTGCGAGATCAACGCCCGCCTCCTTCTCGACATCCGCCACGCCCCCCTTCCCCGCCTCACCCTCACCCTCCCCGCCACCGCCGCCGCCCAGCTCCGGTTTGACTCCCCCCTCATCGCCGAGCAGTCCCAGCCCACCCCGGACACCTGGCTCATCCGCTTCCACCAGCCCCAGCTGGGAAAAATCACCCTCCCCCTGCGCGCCACCCTTCCCCTCACCCTCGCCCCCTCCGCTGCCGCAGACCCGGCCGGCGCCTCCCCGCTCAATCAAAAATTCTCCCTCACCCTCCCGCCCCTCTCCGTCCCCTCCGTCCACCCCCTCGCCACCACTTGGCTCATCGAGGCCAATACCGACACCGAACTCGCCTTCGACACCCGCGCCCTCGACACCCTCGATCCCCTCCGCGCCCCGCCCCTCGACGGCTTCACCCCCCGCCACCGCCACGTCGCCGCCTTCACCGCCCGCGGCAGCGACTACACCCTCACCCTCAGCGGTACCCGACACCCCGCCGCACCCCTCACCACCACCGTCATCGATTCCCTCCAGCTCACCACCGCCCTCTCCACCGACGGCCCCACCCGCCATCAGGCCGCCCTCGTCGTCCGCTCCCGCAGCGACCAATACCTCCCCATCACCCTCCCCCCCGGCTCCCGCCTCCTCACCCTCCTCATCAACAACCGCCCCGAAAAACCCCTCGGCGAAGAACTCACCGCGCTTCCGGCCAATCCGAATTCCTCAGTCCCAAATCCGAAATCCGAAATCCCCAATCCGAAATCATTGCTCCTCCGCGCCCCCCTCACCGCCTCCGGCTCCGCCCGCACCCTCATCACCATCCTCTACCAGACGCCCGCCGGCTCCCCTCTCGGAAAAGACGGCACCCTCACCCTCCCGCCCCCCGCCTTTCCCGCCACCGTCCCCGTCCTCAGCACCCGCTGGTCCCTCCAGCTCCCCGACGGCTACACCTACCCCGAGTTTACCTCCAACCTCGCCCCCGCCACCCCCGCCGACTCCCCCCCCACCCTCGCCAGCCTCTTCGGGGAAAAATCCGCCCTCCTCGCCAGCCGCACCGGTATCTTTAGGATTAACCCAGACGTCCCAGGCGAACAAAGAACGCTCGTTTTCTTCGAAGCCGAGCCCATCGGCCCTATTAGCCCTACTGCATCCACCGCCGCCGCCGCAGCAGCAGCAGCCCCCAGCCCGCCACCACCACCCCCACCGCCCCCGGCCCCCGCAACACGTGCTCCAGCCGACACCCTCGCGGAACACCTCAGCCAGGCCAAAGGCTACTTCGAATTCGGCGATTACGCCAAAACCCGCGAAGAACTCACCGCCGCCCTCGCCACCGACCCCAACCACGCCGGAGCCCGCCGCGTCCTCGAGTCTCTCGACAGCAAAATCGCCGAATACCGACTCTCCGCCAACGACCACACCCGCGCAAAAATGCTCCGCGGTGTAGACGAGCTGTGGGAAGCCGCCGTCCAGGAACCCGGAGCGAATCTCGCCCGCCCTCAGCCCACGGTCCCATTGGTCAGGCGCATCACCTCCACCCCCGCCCGCCCCGCCCTTCCTGAAATCACCCTCGAGAGTGCATCATCCACAGCAAACCTGACCATGGGTGGCGCGGTCGCCCGGCAGCAGTTCGCCGTCCCGACCATGGACGACATCCCGGTCACCGGCACCGTCTACTCCAGTAACGGCACCTTCACCGGCGGCACCACCATCGCCCAGCCCATCGCCAGCCTCCGCTTCGGCCAAAACACCATTCTTCCAGACGCCATCGACAACACCATTCAGTCCGCCGCGTCCGACTCCACCGCCGCCGAAACCCGATCCGGCCTCCTCCCCCTTGAGTTCGCCCTGCCCTCCGGCGGCCGCACCTTCGAGTTTAACGGAGCCTACGCCCCCGCCGGGTTGACCCTCAGGTACCAGTCCTGGGAGTCCCAGCTCCGCCACGCCTGGCTCCTCATCACCGCCGGCCTCCTCCTCGGCCTCGCCCTCACCCGGTCAGCCCTCCCGGCCAAAAAATCAGCCCCCCTCCTCCGCGCCCTCGCCGCCGCCCTCATCCTCCACTTCGTCCCCCAGATTTTCCCCTGGCCCCCGCTCCTCCCCGCCGCCAACGCCCTCCTCCTCGGCCTCCTCGCCGCCTGCGCCGTCCGCCTCCTCATGGCCCTGCTCAGGAAAAGCCCCAAGCCCCTCCCCGCCCCCGCCACCGCCCTCCTCCTCCTCACCCTGGCCGCCGCCCAACCCGCCCAAGCCCAGGCCACCGACCCCACCCCCCTCCCCACCAGCGCCGCCATCATTCCCTACGATCCGGACCACCCCTTCGCCCTCAAGGCCGCCACCACCGGCTCCCTCTACCTCGACTACGCCACCTTCCAGACCCTCTGGGCCGCCGCCAAGGAGAACCGCGACCACGCCGCCAATCCTGGTTCTGAACTCTCAACTCTGAACTCTGATCTTCCTGCCTCCCCCTTCCTCTCCGCCCTCCACCTCGCCACCTTCACCCAGTCCACCACCTCCGCCACCGTCACCTCCCTCTACACCGTCCGCACCACCAGCCCCTGGGCGAAGCTTCCCTTCCCCGCCCCCGGCGCCAGCCTCGTCCGCCTCACCCTCGATGACGCCCCCGCCGCCCTCGCCGACGGACACATCCTCATCGAAAAAGCCGGCCGCCACCTCGTTCAGGCCACCTTCCAGATCCCCCTCGCCACGGACTGGACAGAAACCACCCTCGCCCTTCCCCCCGCCCTCGCCGCCGCCCTCACCCTCGACTGGCCCACCACAGATCCCGCCCGGCCCGAACTCACCTCCGGCCGCCCCCTCCTCCAGACCGTCCCGCAGGAGGGCCACCTCGCCTTCACCTCCACCCTCGGCGACGCCTCCTCCACCACCATCCGCCGCCGCCTCACCACCACCGCCCGCCCCGCCGGCGATGCCGCCGCCCAGCCTCCCCAGTCCGCCCTCGTCTCCACCCGCCTCTTCGCCACCCCGGCCCTCGAGCGTTTCGAGACCACCGTCCAGTTCTCCTTCCCCGGCCAGTCGCGGGATTCCTTCACCCTCACGCTGGATCCCACCCTCACCCCGCTTTCCTTCGACGTCCCCCAGCTCTCCACCTGGGCCCTCGACACCCCGCCCGCCCCCGCTCCGCGCCAGCTCCGCCTCACCCTCAGCCCGCCCGTTTCGGATTCCCTCACCCTCCGCTTCATCACGGAGCGGCCCACTCCGGAAAAGTCCCACCCCTTTCCCCACCTCGCCGCCAGCGCCCGCCGCCTCAGCCACCACCTCGCCCTCCTCACCACCAGCGGCCTCCTTCTCACCCCCGTCCCGCCCGCCGCCCTTGCCGAGACCGCCTTCCCCACGCTCACGGATGACGAGCGCGCCGGCTTCACCCCCGTCGCCGCCTACACCGCAGAGGGCGCCCTGCCGGCCCTCACCCTCACCCTCGCCCCCCGCCCCCTCCAGGCCACCGCCCGCACCAGCTACGCCTTCCAGATCAGCCGGGGAAAACTCGAAACCGCCGTCACCCTCGAACTCCACCCCGCCCCCGGCCCCGGCCTGCCGGAGGCCACCCTCACCCTCCCCCCCGGCGTCACCCTCCAGGCCGTGGATGGCGACCACCTCCTCGATTTCTGGCGCGAATCCCCCGACAGCCCCCTCCTCCACACCCGCTTCACCGCCCCCGTCACCGGCACCACCACCCTTCTCCTTCACTACACCCAGCCCATTGGAAATCAGAAAGCCGGCACCCCGGATGTCCTCACCCTCCAGCCCGTCCAGCTGGCCGGTTTCCCCCTCCTCACCGGCTCCGCCTTCATCGCCGCCCCCTACAGCCAGGCCGTCACCGTCCGCTTCACCAGCCCGGACGCCGAACGCCACCTCCACGAGGTCGATCCCACAGAAACTCAGGCCGACTTCGCCACCCTCCCTCCCTTCGAGGCCAAGCGCGGCTTCACCTTCAACCAGCCAGACTGGCGCGCCACCGCCACCGTCGAGCCCGTCCCCCCTGCCTTCGACCTCGACGTCGTCACGGATGCCGAAGTCCGCGATGCCAGCCTCAACCTCAACGTCAGCCTCTTCCTCCGCCCCACCCGCGGCGGGCTCGACACCCTCACCTTCACCTTTCCCCCCTCCGTCCCGGAGCCCCACTTCACCGGAGACGACCTCCGCGACGTCACCTTCTCCCCCCTCGATCCCGCCAACCCTGCCGCCCTGCGCACCGCCACCCTCCACCTCCAGCGGGAGACCTCCAGCCCCCTCCGTCTCGCCCTCCAGACAGAGCTGCCCCACCCCGGCACCCTCGCCCTCCCCCGCCTCACCCTCCAGGGTGCCACCCGCACGGACCACACCCTCATCCTGGAAAACCTCACCTCCGGCCGCCTCGAAACCACCGCCACCGGCTTCGAGGACACCCCCCGTGCCTCCGTCACCTTCCTCCCGGAGGGCCTCAGCGCCAGCGCCCCCGCCCGCTACCTCCGCGCCCGGCCGGATGCGACCCTCTCCTTTACCGTCCAGCCCCTCGCCACCACCGCCGGCCCCCCGGCCCTCATCCTCCAGGCCCACCACACCACAAGCCTCCTGCCCAATGGCGACACCTGGCAGCGCCACCAGTACCGCCTGAACAACCGCTCCCTCCAGTTCCTCCCCATCCAGCTCGACCCCGCCGCCACCCTCCTCTCCGTCACCGTCGCCGGCGCCCCCGTCCGCGCCGACCTCACCACCCTGGACAAGGTTCCCACCCACCTCATCCCCCTCATCCAGACTCGCCCCGGCCAGCTCGCCACAGACATCGAGGTCATCACCAAATTCCCCGCCCCGCCCCTCCGAGCCGGCCTCGCCTCCACCCCCGCCCTCCCGCCCCAGGCCCTCCACGCCCCCACCCTCCCCGGCCTCACCACCGAACTCACCCTCTGGTCACTCCAGCTCCCCCCCGGCTTCAAACCAGACACCGCCTCCGCCACCACCCTCCAGCCCATCGACCCCGGCGACACCTTCCTCACCCAGCTCGACAACCGCCTCACCGAACTCGAGCAAACCACCGCCCTCGCCGCCTCCGCCACGGACGAGGAAACCCGCCAGCGCGCCCTCCAGAGCGCCCTCGTCCTCTGCGGCAGCGCCCACCAGAGCCTGGAGAAATTTTCCACCTCCGGCACCGACTCCGGCCTCTCCGCCGGCCTCCGCGACAAAGCCCGCCTCCCCCAGCTCCAGTCCAAACTCGAAGCGCAGGAAAAACGCCTCGCCCAACTCGCCCCCGGCAAGGACACCGCCGCCACCGGCGAAAAAACCAAGGAAGCAAAACCCCTCTACGCCACCAAAACCGGCGGCCAGTCCAAAAATTGGGCCAGAAACGCCGACAACCCCGCGCCTGTGGACATGCAGGAGAAATCAAAAGAAGCCACGGCCACCAAGCAGCGCGAAGACATCCAGCTAAACGACAACCTCGTCATCAACAACAAAGCCATCAACAGCCGCTACACCAAAAAAGGCGCGGACGATTCCAAATCCGACGCCAAGCCCGAGTCCAAACCCGCCGAGCCCCAGCAGGACACCCAGACCGCCCAGATTCAAAAACTCAACGGCTTCGCCAATAACGATGCCCTCGCCGGCCTCCAGGTCGGCGTCAACGGCACCGGCCAGTTCTTTCAGACCCGCAGCGGCGGCGCCCCAGCCCAAACCCAGGCCCAGCAGGTCGAAACCAACGACCTCAGCCTCATCCAGGCCGGCGTCAACGGCACCGGCAGCTTCGCCACCACAAAAAAACAGATTAACCTCTCAGATTTCAACGGCGCAGGCAACAACGCCCTCTTCAACAACCGCGCCACTTGGTCCTTCGAGTCCGACGCCGCAAAAGCCCCCGCCAAGCCCGCCGCCGCCGCCCAGCCGGCCTCCCCCGTCGACCAATTGGCAATTAGCAATCCACAATCCACAATTAGCAATCCCCCCCCCGCCGCCCAAGCCTCCCCCACCGCCTCCCTCCCCATCCCGTTCCCCGAGCAGCCGAACGTCTTCCATTTCAAAAAACTCAACGGCCCCGCCACCCTCGCCTTCACCCCCACCGCCCCGCGCTCCCTCACCTGGCTCACCCCCGCCCTCCTCCTCGCCGGCAGCCTTCTCCTTCTCTTCTTCTTCAACAAAACCCTCACCCGCAAGGCCACCGCCCTTCCTGAGTCCTGAGCCGGAGCGCAGCGAGGCAACGGACGGGACCCCAAAGTCTGGGGCGGAGTGAGGCACGAACGAAGCCTCAGGGGCGCCTGTAATTTCCATGCGCAAGCCGTGGAAAGTTCCTGAGTTTCGCAACCATTCGCCCTGCTTTGAGGTTCACTCCCGGCGTCCCGGACTGCGCCTCCGTGTTCAGCCGCTGCAAACCCCGATCTCCAGACTCCAAACCCCGCCCATGAAACCACTCGCCCTCCTCCTGTCTCTTGTCCTCTGCACCGCGGCCGCCGCTGCGGAAAAACCAAACATCGTCGTCATTCTAGTCGATGACATGGGGTTCTCCGACCTTGGCTGTTTTGGCTCGGAGATTCCCACGCCCAACCTGGACGCGCTGGCCGCTGGCGGACTGAGGTTTTCCCAGTTCTACAACACCTCCCGCTGCTGCCCGACTCGGGCCGCGCTGCTCACCGGCGTCTACTCCCACCAGGCCGGCGTGGGGCACATGGTGGAGGACGCCGGAGAGGCGTATCCGGGATTTCGCGGTCACCTCATGGACCGCGTGGTCACCATCCCGGAGGTGCTTCAACCGGCCGGCTACTTCACCGCCATGACGGGCAAGTGGCATGTCGGCCACCCCATCGCCACACCCGTGAACCGGGGCTTCATGCGGTCGCTCTACGCCGCGCACGGCGGCTTCTACTATGACCACAGCGCCGATCCCCGGAAGATCGAGCTTTTCCTCAACGGCGAGACGCTGCAGCCCACCAGTGACAGGCTGCCGAAGAACTGGTACAGCACGGACCTGTGGACGGACTACGGCCTGCGCTTCATCGACGAGGCGAGCGAAGCGAAAAAGCCGTTCTTCCTTTACCTGGCCCACAACGCGCCGCACTTCCCGCTCCAGGCGGGGCCGGAGGACATCGCAAAATTCCGCGGCAGGTACAAGGACGGCTGGGACAAGCTGGCGGCCGCGCGCCACGCGCGGCAGAAGGAGCTGGGCGTGGTGGACGCCGCCTGGCCCGCCACGCCGCGCCCGCCGCAGATCCCCGCGTGGGATTCGCTCAGCGAGGAAAAGAAGGACTACTACGACAACCTGATGGCCATCTACGCCGCCTGCGTCTGGCGCATGGACCGCGCCATTGGCACGCTGGTGGAGGGGCTGAAAAAGCGCGGCGTTTTTGAAAACACGCTCATCCTTTTCATGAGTGACAATGGCGGGAACGCGGAGGCCGGCATCACCGGCACGGCGAAGGGCCCGGGTCCGCTGGGCAGCGCGGACTCGACCGTCTTTGCCGGAGAGTGCTGGGCATGGATGGAGAACACGCCCTTCCGCCAGTACAAGCACTACAGCCACGAGGGCGGCATCAGCTCGTCGTTCATCGCCCACTGGCCCGCAGGCATCGCGGCGCGGGGCGAGTGGCGGCGGGAACCCGCGCACCTCATCGACGTCATGGCCACCTGCGCGGACCTGGGCGGGGCGGAATACCCGAAGGAGCGCGACGGAAAGGCGATCATCCCGCGCCAGGGTGTGAGCCTGCGTCCGGCCTTCACCAGCCAGCCGCTGGGCCGCACGACGCCGCTCTTTTTCGAACACGAGGGCAATGCCGCCGTGCGCGACGGCGACCTCAAGGCGGTGCGCCGCGGCTACAACGGAGCATGGGAACTCTACGACATGAAGGCCGACCGCACCGAGCAGCATGACCTGGCCGCAGAGAAAACCGCCGAGGTCCAGAGCTTCGCTGCGAAGTGGGAGGACTGGGCGGCGAAGTCCTTCGTCAAACCCTGGCCCGGCGGCGGGGCAAAGAAGGCCAAAGGCAAGGCCGCCTCAAGGCTGGAACTCAAGCCCGGTGCAGAGCTGCAGGGCGACGATGCCCCCGACGTCGCGGAGAAGGCGTTCAAGATTTCCGTGAAACTGGCAAAGCCCGGCACCACCGGCGTGCTTGCCGCGCAGGGCGGATCAAACCTCGGCTGGACGCTCTTCTGCCAGGAGGGCAGGCTGCATTTCGTCCTCAACCGCGCGGGCAAACGCACCGGCCTCAGCACCGACCTGGCCGCCACCGCCACGGCAAAAGAGATCACCGCCATCATCGGCCCGAAAGGCGTGGCCCGCCTGCTGGCGGATGGCAAAGAACTGGCCAGGGAAAAACTCGATGGCCTGCTCCCCGACCAGCCGGCTGACGGGCTCCAGGTGGGGCAGGACTCCAGCGGCACGGTGGGCGAATACAAGGCGCCATTCGCCTATGACGGCGTCATCGAAAGCGCCATGCTCGAGATCACGCCGCCCGCCAAATAACGGGAAGTGCGCTCTCAACCCGGCAGCGCCAGCGGAGCACGTCCGGTGGGCAGTTTGATCCGCGAGGCCGCAGGCAGCCACCCGGAGTCGTCAGCCCCGTTGAAGACAAAACCCACCGGCGGGCTGCCCGCCATCGTCAGCCGGCGCACGGCGAGGCGTGCAGCCTTCTTCGTGGTGGAGCGGGCATTGATGACGAGCACCACCTGGTCCGCATGGCGGGCCATGAGCAGGGCGTCGCTGTTGCTGCCGAGTGAGGGCGCTTCAAGGACCGTTTTGTGGAACCACTGGCGGGCATCATCAATGAGCAGCCCCATTTTCTTGCTGCTCAGCAGCTCGCTGGGGTTTGACTGCGCGCGTCCCGCGGAAAGCAGGAAAAGCTCGCTGATCCAGGTCGGCCGGCAGGCCCGCCCGGCGGAGGGTGAGCCCTCCAGATAGCTGGCCAGGCCCATCTCGTTTTCCCGGTCAAAGAACACCTCGTCCAGGCTGGGCCGGTGCAGGTTTCCGTCCACCAGCAGGGTGCGGTAGCCCTGCCGGGAGAGCGACACCGCGTAGTTCATGGCCGTGAAGCTCGTCCCCTCGCGGCCGGAAGGGCTCGTGAAAAGAATGCTGTGCGACTGGGATCCGCGCCCCAGAAAGGTGAGCGAGGCCCGCAGCGAGCGGAAGGCCTCTGCGCAGGCTTCCTCAACGCCGGGTTCGCCGAGCAGTCCGTCGCGGAGGCTGTTCACCTTGATGCGCGGCAGCACCGCCAGTGCGGGCAGTCCCAGTGAGCGTTCCGCATCCTCCACGGTGGTGTAGCTCTGTGTGAGCAGCCCGCCCAGCATGACCAGCGCGCAGCCGAGCCCCAGTCCCGCCACCAGGGCGATGCCGAGGACGATTTTCTTGCCTGGCTTGACCGGCTTGTTGTCCACCACCGGCCGGTCCTGGAGAAACAGGGGCGTGGGCTGGGCGGCCGCACTGAGTTCCGCATTGCGCCGCCGTGACTGCACCGTTTCAAAGAGCACTCTGTTGCCGTCCACCTCGCTCTTCAGAGCAAGGTATGCGGGAAGAATCCGGTTCAATTCCAGGGCCGAGTCCTTGCCGGCCTTCACTTCGTTTTCGATTTTCGACTCGTTGTCCTTGAGCCGGGACAGCTCCGTCCGCAGCACGCTGACGGCATTCACCGCCTCGTCCGCCAGGTTTTTGCGCAGCTGCACCACCTGCGCCTGGATCTGCTGGTACTTCGGATGCTTCGGCCCCAGCTCCTCTTTTTCACGGGCAAATTCAGCTTCCTTCGCCGCCAGCCCCGCCTTCAGCGTGGACAGGGACTGGAGTTCGGCCATGCCCTCCATTTTCATGATCGCATCCAGACTGGGCGCACCGTCCAGGGACTCGAGCTGATGCAGGGTTGACTCCAGGGCGACGCGCTTGGAGCGCAGCCGGCCCAGCTCTGCATTGTTCTGCTGGATCTGGAGGGTCACGACGTTCTCATCCTTTTCCAGAGGCAGGTGCCGGTATAGCTCACGATACGCCTGCAGCTTCGCGCTGGCCTCGGTGTACTGGTTCTGAAGCCGTGTCTCCTCCGCCCTCAGGTCCGTGGCCAGGGACTGGGAGGCTCCCTTGCCTTCCTGCATGGAGGATTTGATGTACTCGTCCACCAGCGCCTGCGCCAGCCGCGCCGCCCGCACCGGATCCGTGTCCTGCACAGAGACGTCGATCAGACGCGTGCCGCGCCGCACTTCCGAGCTGGCCATTTTCGCCAGCATCACGATCAGCTCCGCATCCGTGTAGTCATACCCCCGGGGCACCGCGAAGGTGGGATCGGTGCGCAGATTTTGCGTGTTGATGACGCTGAGGAGATTCGTCTGGCCGATGACGGCCTGCTCCATGGTCTTGAGGATTTCCAGCGCCTTGATATCCTCCGCCCCTCCGTTGGGCATGTTGCTCACCGGCACCACTGCGGAGCGCTCCTGGGCCACCTTCACCGTGGCCATGGCCGCGTAAATCTTCTTCGCTTTGTACAGGTAGCCGGCAGCCGCCGCCGTGGTCAGCAGCACGCACCCGGCCACCACCCACCAGTAGCGCCGCAGGCGCAGCAGCCAGCCCATGAAATCGGGAAGCGGCATGTCGTCGCCGCCCGCGCCCTGCCCGCCCATACCGGCATTCGGCTGGGTGGTGGTCAGACTCAGCGGCCCGGTCAGCACCGGCTGCAGCTCTATGATGGATCGGTCTTGATTCATGTTCGTTCTCTCAGTTCCCCGGACGGCCGCCCGGCCGGGCTTCACACTCCGTTGTTAAAAAATCGACTCCTTCACCATCACCACGTCACCCTCGACGAGGTAAAATGGCGCCGCACTCGCATTGGTGGCCAGCTCTTTCACGTTCACCGTCATGGTCTGATTGCCACGCTTCACGATGACCGCCTTCGGGTTCGCCACCCGCGTCCAGCCGCCGCGCTCACCCACCGCCTCCAGAATTGAAAGCTTTGACCCCGGCCGGATTTCCACCGCCCCCGGGCTCTGCACCTGGCCGAGCACCGTCACCTTGCGCTTCGCGTAGCTGAGCACATTCACCGAGACCTGGGGGTTCACAAAATAGCCGTCGGCATAAGCCGCACGCACCTTCTCCTGCGCCTGCTCCACCGTCTGTCCGCCCACACGCACGACGCCGATCAGCGGCAGCCGCACCGTGCCGTCCTGGTTCACCGTGGTGCGCTGCGTCAGGTCCTCCTGCCGGTAAACCCGGACCTCGATCTGGTCGCTGGCGCGCAACAGGTAGTTCGACGTCTCCACTGCTGCGGCGGCCCGGGCCTCCTGCGCTGCGGACGATCCCGTCTGCAGGCTGAACACAGCGACCGCCAGAGCGGCGAGCTTCATGATCCGTTTTGAAAATGCGAGTCTCATAATTGATAATAATTAAGTTAAAGTAGTCAAGCCGGACCGGAGGCCGGCAGGGAAATGAATTTTAGAAGTCGACGCGGAAGTTGAATCCAGCCTGGTTGACAGAGTACTCGTCATCAGCCCCGGAGCCGTCCGTGCGGCGGTAGCCGTACCACGCCTCGGCACGCATGTTTTCCTTCAGGGCGTAGCTGACACCCGGGCGAATGTAGTAGCTCTTTTCCGTGCCGCGGCCTGCTGCGTTTTCCGCGCCAGCTTGGGCGTAGGCGTAGTTGTCGACGCCGCCGTCCAGGGAGAGGACAAAGCGCTCCGTCATGCGCTGGCGGATTTCCGCACCCACACTGGTGCGGCTGTAGTTTTGCCCGGCCTGCGCGCCGGAGGCCTCCACGGACCGCTCGCCGTGCAGCGCCAGCGTCGTGCCTTCGGCCGCCTTGTAGTTCACCGCCGCGCCAAACACGGGCGTCGTGCTGTCACCCGAATCCGTCGTGCGGAACTCCGCTCCGCCCCGCGCCTGGACTGACAGTTTGCCCGAAAGCTCGGTCTCCACGCGGGCCAGCGCCTGCTGAAATTTCTGCGCCCCTTGGCCGTCGACTTCAAGCCGGCCCCAGCCGTAGCCGGCGGCCACCCGCGTCTTCGCGGACAGGGCGTAGACAAAAAAGGTGTCGTGGTGCCACTCGTCAAAGTCCGCATAGCCGGACTCCGCGTAGCGCTCGCTGGACCACTTGAACGACGTCTCCACACTCGTGCGCGAGCCCCATCCGTAGCTGCCATTCACACCCGCCGTGTAGCGGTCGCGCTGGACACGGTCGCTCAGGTCGATCGAGCTTCCGCTCATCCGCTGGTAGCGGACCTGACCGCCCAGCGTCAGACGGGCCTGCGTCCACTGGCCGGACACCGCCGCATCATGGTCGAGGCTGTTCTCGCCATCGTTCTTCTGAAAAATGAAAATGTCCGGACGATAGTCCAGCTTCACGTAGGAGGCCTGCCGGGCATCCGCATCACCCAGGGCAAAACGGAACTGCGGACTCACGCGGTAGATCACGTCGGACTGCTTGTCCTTCGACTTCAGGAAAATGTTGTCGTCATAGACCACGCCGGACTCCAGCGAGAGGCGGATCTTTTTCGCCCGCTCCACGGGCGGCTGCACAGCCCCCAGCCTGGCGGGCGCATCCCCGTCGGCCATCCGCATCGTGTCTTCCAGACGGGTCGGCGTCCCGTAGGAGGCCGGAGGCTGGCTCACAGAGGCCTCCTCGCCGCTGCCCTCGGGCAGCGTTTTCAAAGCAGATTCCAGCGGATCCTCGGAGGGCGTCTCCGCCGCCTTCGCCAGCGGCAGGGTCACCGGCTGGTCCTCGTCATCCAGCGCGATGGCCGCACCTTCTGCCGGCGCCGGCGCCTCAGCTCCCACCGCAGCCAGGCACAACGCCGCACTCAGCAAACCGGCAACCGCCTGGCATTTCGGCCAAGCGACTCCAGCTCCGGCACTTCTCGCTCCAGGCAGGCCTTTCATCTCTTTTTTCGCGGCGGTTTTCATTCAAAATTCCTTAAACTTATTAGAAATTTAGCTAGAATAGCACTTCTGACAAATGACGTCCAGTGGAAATTATGATTTTTTCAAAATCCACCCGGTTCAGCTGATCGTTTCCATACTTTTCATACTATCACATTGTTTGAATTTCCATACAAAAACCAAATTATCCCATTTATAAGACTCAAATCCACTCAAATTATGAAAATTTAGAATTTTTTATTTTGAATTTGGAAAAACTATAATTAGAATGGGCCGACTGCGGCGGCGCGCGCTGCGGTCGCAACCAGAATTCCAGTTCGTGTCCGAACCATGGCCGACTTGCCCCACCAATCCTCCCAACCAGCCGTCTTTTCCGTTGCCGCGACCTTCACCGCCCAGCCGCTGGGGGAGTCGCTTCGCTTCTGGGGGGAGAAGCTGGGGATGGCGCTGGACGTCCGCTGGGCGGAGACAAATCAGGTCTTTCAGGAACTCCAGAATGCAGACAGCCTGATGTCGGCGAACTCGAACGGGGCGGGAATCATTCTGCTCCGGTTTGAAGACTGGCGGAAGGCGGCGTCCGGAGACGGCGTTTTTAATGAGCGGAAGAACGCCCGGGAGCTGGCGGATTCGCTGAAAACGGCGGCGGCCCGCTCCAGAGCTCCCCTCTTCGTCGTCTTCACGCCGCCCTCGCCCGGGCATGAGCAGGAGCACGACGAACTCGTCGGGTTTGTCCTCAACCTCGCGGCCGACGCCCCCGGCGTCATTTTCATCAAGAGCGAGGAAGTGCTGGACCTCTACCCCGTCGCGGAAATTCTCGACCCCGAGTGTGACGCGCTGGGCGGCATCCCGTATACGGACGCCTTCTTCGCCGCGCTCGGCACCTGCCTCGTGCGGCGCATGCACCAGATGACGCGCCGGCCGTTTCGCGTCGTCGCCTTCAATGCGGACAACACCCTCTGGCAGGGTTTCGCAGCCGAGAGCCAGCCTTCGGAAATCACCGTCGACGAGCCTCGCCGGTTTCTCCAGGAGTGCCTCGTCCAGCTCAAGGAGGCCGGGTTCAGGCTCGCCCTCGTCAGCCGGAACCTTCAGAGTGACCTGGAAGCCGTCTTCGACCGCCATCCGGAAATGCCGCTCAAGCCGGCCGACATCGCCTCCTGGCACACCTCGTGGGCGCCCAAGTCCTCCAGCCTGCGCGAACTCGCCCGCGAACTCGACCTGCCGCTGGAGAGCCTCATTTACCTCGACGAGGACCCGGTCGAGGTGGCCGCGATTCAGTCCGAGCTGCCCAACCTCGCCACCTGGCTGCTGCCGCAGGATTTTTCCACCCTGCCGGATTTTCTCCAGCACGTCTGGGCCTTCGACAGCTCCGCCATCACGGAGGACGACCGCCTGCGCCTTGCGAATTTCCGCACATCAGCGCCCGTGCTGCTCCCGGCCAGCCGCGCCGCCTTCCACCTAGCCCTCGGGCTGGAGGCTGCCATCGAGCCACCCTCGCGCGAGGATTTCCGCCGCCTCAGCCAGCTCACCCGGCAGGTGGACATCTTTACTACAAGCGGCCTCCACCGGTCCGAGGTTGAGGTCACCCACATCCTGGGCACCGGGGCCGTCCAGGGGCTGAAGGTCACCGTGCGCGACCGTTTTTCCGACGCCGGTCTGGCCGGCTTCCTCGCCTTTTACAAGGAGGGGACCGCCATCATGGTGGAAAATTTTCTCCTCTCCGCACGCGCCCTCGGACGCGGCGTCGAGCATCGCATGCTCGCCGCCCTTGGCACCGCCGCAGAGCGCCTCCGCTGCACCGAAGTCCACATCCCCTGGCTGCCAGGGGAGCGAAACCAGCCCGCCCTCGACTTCCTGCGCTCCGTCGCCGGCGACTTCGCCCGCGACCTCCCCGGCGGCCCCGGCCAGGTCTTCATGATCCCCTCCGCCGTGGCCCAGGCCTGCCGCCTGGAAATGACCGAGCCCGCCCCGCCCCGCACGCCTCCCGGCTCCACCCCGCTCCCCACCACGGTGTGGAACGACATCGCGCACTCACTGGCCACCGCGCCCCAGATCCTCGCCGCCATCGACGCCGCACGCCACCGCTCCCGCCCCGCGCTGGCCACCGAGTTCACCCCGCCGAAAAACCAGCTCGAATCCCGCCTCGCCGAACTCTGGTCCGCCGTCCTCGCCGTCTCGCCCGTCGGCACGCGCGATGACTTCACCGCCCTCGGCGGCACTCCGGTCCTCGCCACGCGCCTCCTCTCCCGCATCGCCAGCGAGCTGAAAATCCAGCTGCCCCAGCGTGCCGTGGCCGACCACCCCACCATCGCCGACCTCGCCCTCGCCGCCGCCCGGGCGGAGAAGCGCGCCGCCCGCCCCAGGCTTCAGCCCATCGACCGCGCCCCCGGCCAGCGCCACCCGCTCAGCAGCGCCCAGCGCCACCTCTGGCACCTCGACCGCCTCAGCCCGGGAGCCTCTCCCTTTAACATCACCGCCGCCCGCCGCATGATCGGCCGGCTGAACATGCCCGCCTTCCGGAATTCCATCGACGCCCTCAGCGCCCGGCAGGAAATCCTCCGCGCCACCTTCCCGGAGATCGATGGCGAGCCCGCCCAGGTCTTCACCGAGTCCGGCATCCGGCTCCTCTTCACCGACCTCAGCGACCTCGATCCCCACCAGCGCCTCGACACCGCCATCGCCCGCGCCATGGACGCGGCCGCCGCCCCATTCAACCTCGCCACCGGCCCCCTCACCCGCGCCCACCTTTTCCGGCTGGAGCCTGACGACCACGTCCTCGTCCTGAATTTCCATCACATCATCGCGGACGAGGCCTCCATGCTCCTCTTTTTCCGCGAACTCAGCGCGCTCTACGAGGGCTTCGCCGGCCGCTCCATCGTCACGCTGGACCCCCTCCCCGTCCAGCACCTGGACTGCGCCGCATGGCAGGACGCCTGCTTCCAGTCCGGCGCCTTCGCCGAGGACCTCGCCTACTGGCGCGACAGGCTCAAGGACGCTCCCGGCTTCCTCCACCTCCCCACGGATTTCCCCCGCCCGGCCACTCCCTCCTTCCGCACCGCCACCGTCAGCCGCCGCCTCCCGGCTCACTTTTCAGCAGCCCTGCAGAACCTCGCTGCACGGGAAAACGTCACCCTCTCCCTGCTCCTGACCACCGCCTGGCAGGTCCTCCTTCACCGCTGGTCCGGCCAGGACGACATCCTCCTCTGCATCCCCGCCAGCGGCCGCACGGAGCCGGAGATCGAGCCCCTCATCGGACCGCTTCTCAACACCCTCCTCCTGCGCATCACCTTCAGCCCCGCCCTCACTTTTCGCGAGGCACTGCACCAGGTGCGCGACACCGCCGCCGCCGCCCTCGCCCACCAGGAGCTGCCCTTCGAGACGCTCGTCGACGCTCTCGGCCTCTCCCTCCAGGCCGGCATCCAGCCGCACTGCCAGGTTCTCTTCCTGCTCCGCAGCGCCTCCACAGGCGACTTCACCGCACCCGGCCTCCAGTCGCTCACCATCCCCCTCGATCACCTCACCTGCCCGTGCGATCTGCTGCTGGAGGCCGTCCCCGCCCCGGAGGGCCTCCTCTTTAACCTCAAATACAACACCTCCCTTTTCCGCCAGGACACTGCCTCCCGCCTCCTCGGCTGCCTCTCCACCCTCCTCTACTCCATTTCACAGGCCTCGGATTCACGCATCGCAGACTACAGCCTGCTCAATGAAGAGGAGACCCGCCAGATCATCTACGACTGGAATCCTTTCACTCCCAGCCAGCCGCCCGCCCCCACCCTGCCCCAGTGGTTCGAGGTCGCCGCGCGCGAATGGCCCGGCCACGCCGCCGTTTCCTTCGCCGGATCCAGCCTCACCTACCGCCAGCTGAATGCCCGCGCCAGCCAGATCGCCCGCGCCCTCATGGAGCGCGGCGTCAGGCGTGACATCCGCGTTGCCCTCGCCCTGGAGCCCGGCCCGGACCTCATCGCCGGACTCCTCGGCATTTTGAAAGCCGGAGGCTGCGTCGTCCCGCTGGATCCCACGCATCCCCCCGCGCGCCTCGCCGCCATCCTCGACGACACCTCGGCCCTCGTCCTCCTCACCCAGAGTTCCCTCCTCCCCCGCCTCCCCAGGCAGGAGGCCGGCCCTCTCCTCATCGATGAGGAGCCCCACCGCCTCTCAAATTTCGACACCTCCCCCCCAGCCTCCAGCGCCGCCGCAGACAGCATCGCAGTTATTCAGTATACCAGCGGCTCCACCGGCCAGCCCAAGGGCTGCCCCCTCACCCACCAGAATCTCGCCCGCCTCTTTTCCACCTGCCATTCTTCCTTCAAATTCAGCGCCGGCGATGTCTGGAGCCTCTCCCACTCCATCGCCTTCGACTTCTCCTTCTGGGAAATCTTTGGCGCCCTCCTCTTCGGCGGACGCCTTGCCATCCCGTCGGACGCGGATCTCGCCTCACCCACCGCGCGACTCCAATTCCTCGCCTCCGAGCAGGTCACATTTTTAAATCAAACGCCCTGCGCTTTCCGCGAACTCATCGCCGCAGAGTCCGCCCTCGCCTCCCCGCCCGCGCTCGCCCTGCGCACCGTCGTGCTGGGCGGAGAGCCGCTGGCCCCAGCCATGCTCAAGCCATGGTTCGAACGCCACGGCGAGGAATCCCCGCGCCTTTACAACATGTACGGCCTCACCGAGGCCGCCATCCATTCGACCTGGCGCCCCCTCGCCGCCTCGGACACGGACGGCGGCTCCGTCATCGGCGTCCCCCTCCCGGACGTCCGGCTCTACATCCTGGACAGAAATCTGAAACCCTGCCCCGTCGGCGTTCCCGGAGACATCTTCGTCGGCGGCCCCGGCGTCGCCCAGTCCTACTGGAACCGCCGCGAACTCACCGCCCAGCGCTTCTTCCCCAGCCCCTTCGTACCGGGAGACACCCTCTACTTCAGCGGAGACCGCGCCCGTTTTCTGCCCGGCAGGGACATCGAGTTCCTCGGCCGCAGCGACCGCCAGCTCAAGATCTGCGGCTTCCGCGTCGAACCCGCCGAGGTGGAAGGTTCCCTGAGCCGGCACCCCGCAGTCCTCCACTGCGTCGTCGCCGCACGACCCTCCCCAGGCGGCCCGTTCCTCGCCGCGTGGCTCGTCACCCGGCCCGGCCTCCAGCCCACAACGGACGTCCTCCGCCAGCACCTCCTAGCCACCCTGCCGGAGCCGATGGTCCCCACCGCCTGGGTTTTTCTCGACAAGCTCCCCCGTACCCTCAATGGCAAGCTCGACGAGAGCGCCCTGCCCCGGCCAAACCAGGAGACCGCGCCAGCCGCCAGCGCCTTTGCCCCGCCGCGCACCGCAGCCGAGGCCAGCCTCTGCGAAATCTTTGCCGGCGTCCTCCAGCTCGACCGCGTCGGCATTCACGACCACTTCTTCAGCTTTTCCGGAAACGACCCGGCCCTCCTCGCCGAGGCCGTCGCGCAGTGCCAGCTCTCCGGCCTCGACCTCACCTCCGCCCACCTGGCCGCGCACCCCACACCGGCACAGCTCGCCAGCGCCCTATTTCCGGACAGCCCCGCTCTGAAAAAAGACGACCCCGCACCGGCACAAGAGCCTGCGGAGGAACCGGCCGGACCCGAACCCTCCCCGCTCCCCACCCTCGAGGGTGACGTCCCCCTCACCCCGCCCCAGCGCTGGTTCCTCGACCAGGAACTCCACGGCCAGGACTACTGGAATCAGGCCATGGTTTTCGCCGTCAATCACGACCTCGATCCCGAAAAACTCGAACTCGCCCTCGGCGCGGTTCTCGACCACCACGATGCCTTCCGCCTCCGCCTCGCCCGTGCTCCGGAGGGCGGCTGGCGCCAGTTCTACTCCACCCGCAGGCCGGACACCTGCCTGGAGGTTGTTGATGGCATCGCCCTCCAGGTCGCATCCGACCGCGCCCAGCAGTCGCTCGACCTCGTCCGCGGCCCGCTCATCAAGGCCGTCTACTCGCGGTCCAACCCACTTCGCTCCGCCCGCCTCTTCATCGCCGTCCATCACCTGGCCATGGATGACGATTCATGGCGCCTCCTCCTGGAGGACATCGAGACCGCCTACCGCGGCCAGCCCCTGCCCCGCCGCACCGCCACCTTCCAGGCCTGGGGCCGCGCCCTCCAGCAGCATGTCCGCCACTGCCGGGACGAGCTGCCCTACTGGGAGGACGTCTGCTCCCGCATCGAGCCGAACCTCCCCCCCGACTCCCCCGAACCCGGGCCAAACACCGAAGACTCCGCGGAGTCACTTCGCGTCAGCCTCAGCGCCACGGACACCCTCGGCCTCCTCCAGCGTGTGCCCGCCGCCTGGCGCTGCCGCGTCGAGGACGTCCTCCTTGCCGCCCTCGCCATGGCCTTCCGCAGGCTTACGAAAAAGCGCGCGCTGTGCGTCGATCTCCAGGAGCCCGCCCGTGACGACCTCATCCCCTCCCTCGACTGCTCCCGCACCATAGGCTGGTTCACCGCCCATTTCCCCGCCCGGCTGGAGCTGCCCGAGGGCATGTCCTCACAGGACGCCCTCAAGTCCGTCAAGGAACAGCTCCGCCAGCTTCCCCGCCGCGGCCTCGGCTTCGGCCTCCTGCGCCACCTCGGCGGAAATGAATCCCACGCCCTCCGCCACGCCCCCGCTCCGGACTTGTCGTTCCACTTCCTCGGCCAGCTGGACAATCTCGTCGCCGGCTCCCTCCTCTTCAGCCTCGCCCCGGAGACCACCTCCGCCTGGCACCACCCCCGCGCCCGCCGCGCCCACGCCATCGACGTCCTCGCCGCCACCCGCAGCGGCGTCTTCACCGCAGAGTTCCGGTATTCAAAGAGCGTCCACCGTCCCGAGACCGCAGCGGAAATTTCTCGCGTCTTCATCGCCGCCCTGCAGCAGATCATCGCCATCTGCGGCAGCCCCGGCGCCGGCGGCTACACCCCGTCAGACTTCCCCCTCGCCGGCCTCAGCCAGCAGATGGTCGACACCCTCACCACCGGCCGCACGGATGTGGAGGACATCCTCCCCCTTTCCCCCCTCCAGTCCAGCCTCCTCACCCTCGCCCCCTTCCACCCGACCCGCGGCCTCCAGCAGTGGTCCTGCCGGTTGAAGGGACCGCTCAATACAGACGCCTTCCGTCAGGCATGGTCGCTCGCCCTCAACCGCCATCCCCTCCTCCGCTCCGCCATCCTCACCGCCGGCCTTGCCCAGCCGCTCCAGATCATCCTTCACCGCGTCACCCCGCAGTGGAAATCTGACGACCTCCGCTGGCTCCCCCGCCAGGACCGCGAGCGCGCCCTCGCAGAGATCCTCTCCCGGGACGCCGCCATGCGCCCGGACCCCACCCGCCCCCCGCTCTCCCGCTTCACCGTCGTCCAGCTCGAGGATGACGAGTTTTTCCTCCTCTGGTCCGTGCCGGACTTCCAGCTCGACGCCGTCTCATGGGCCCTCGTCCAGCGGGACGCCGCACACGCCTACCAGGCCATCTGCTCGCGGGAGGCCCCCGCCCTGCCCCCGCCCGCAGACCTCGCGGACACCCTGGCCCACCTGCTCGACCTCGATCCCGCCGCAGACCGCCCCTTCTTTGCCCGCCACCTTCAGGGCTTCCAGCAGCCCACCCCGCTGCCCATCGACCGCGCCGAGGCCCAGCCCGCCGGCGGGCTGTACGAGGTCACCCTCACCCTGCCCCAGGACGAGTGGGATTCCCTCTCCTCCTTCGCCGGGGAAAAATCCGTCCCCCCCGCCGCCCTCCTCATGGCCGCCTGGGCCATCCTCCTGTCCAAGTCCGCCGCCGACGACGACATCGTCTTCGGTGCCGGGCTGGACGGGCGCCCGGACTCCCTCCCCGGGGCCCGCGACCTCGCCGGCCCCTTCGCCACCCACCTCCCCCTCCGCCTGGCCGTCGATCCGGACACCTCGCTTTCCTCCCTTGTCACCACCGTGGGGGACCAGCTGCGCGCCCTCTCCTCCCGCCAGTCCGGCCCGGTTTCCGCCGCCGACGACGCCTCCGCCCTCCCGTGGCACACCCGCCTCTTCGACAGCGTCGTCATTTTCCAGGACACCCACGGTGCCCCGGAGTTCCGCCGCTTCGGAGAAAAAGTCACCCTCACCCGCTTCCAGAGCCCGCACCCTTTCACCTGGCCCCTCGCCCTCATCGCCTCCCCCGGCGCCGGGCTGGACGTCACCCTCGTCTGCCAGGCGAACCGCTGCACCGCCGAGCGCGCCAGCCTCCTCGTTCACGACGTCCTCGCCCTCCTCGGCGGCATGGTCCTGCTTCCGCGGAACTCCACCATCGGCCAGGTCGCTTCACTCGCCACCATCACACCAGGCTGCGCCGTCCGCCGCCCCCCGGCCCTGCTCACCCGCCCGCTTCCCACCGCCCCGCGCACGGAACTCGAGGCCACCCTCCTCCCTCTCTGGCAGCAGGCCTTCGGCCAGACCACAGGCACTACGGATGACTTCCTCCGCCTCGGCGGCACCCCATTCCTCGCCCGTCGGCTGGCAGGGAAAATCAGAGACCTCACCTCCCGCGAAGTCACCCCTGCCGACCTGCTCAATTTCCCCACCATCGCCGCCATCGCCACCTGGCTCACCGCATCCAAACCGCGCTAATCCAGCAGATTGGCGTGCTTCCTCATTTCCCGCCCGGTCCGCCGCCGGCCGGAACAGCCCGGGCCACGGAAAAAATCCGCGCCAAATTCAAAAGATGTAACCGGCCGCCAGGATTCCGCGTCTGCACCCTTGTTGATTCAAAAAGTCAACTCCGGTTTCCCGGGCAACACGGGGGTCCGGATGCCGGAAAATCTCCTTCCCGCCGTCAGGGCTCGCGCCCAAAGCGACGGGGAAACCAACCAACAAAATCCCCAAAGCAAAAAACATGAACAAAATCCTGCTCACACTGAGTGCCCTCGCCGCCCTGCCGGTTCTGGGTTTCGCTGATGACACGACCACCGGCGGCGGTACCACGCCTCCAGTGCGTCCGCCTCGTCCGATCCCGGACGCCCTCAAGGCCTGGGACACGAACAACGACGGAGTCCTCTCCGCTGATGAAATCAAAGCCGGTCGGGAAGCCGCCCGCGCCGCGTTCATCGCAAAGTGGGACACCGACAAGGACGGAAAGCTCTCGAGAGATGAGCTGAAAGCCGCCTTCGAAGCCTGGAAGGCTGAACATCCGAAGCCCACGACTCCTCCGACGACGGGCGATGGCACCCACCCGCCCCGTCCTCCGAAGCCGAAGCCCCCGGGCACCCGGCCGCCCCGCCCGACGGAGCCCAAGCCTCCGGTGCCTCCGACTGATCCGGCCACACCTCCGGCCTGAGTTCAGCACGTGAGCCGCCCCGGCGGCTCAGAGGCGGGCTTAAAACTCCGCCTCACCCCGGCAACCCGCAGCCCTGCTGCGGGTTGCTTTTTTTATGAGCACTGGCAGGAGCGTTCATTGACGCCCCCCGCTTCCGCCTTAGCTTGGGTCTCGCAGTCACTGTCGCCTTCCTGTCCGGCGGGTCCGCCCCTGTTTTATGAAAAAGAATGTTCTCATCCACGCCTCCTGGCTGGCCGTTGCCACCGGGGCCTGGCTGTTCGGCCGTCTGGGACCAGGCGGGCCTGGCGCGTCGCGCAGCCCGGCGCCCCTGCCTGCCACCTCACCCATTGCCGCACCCAGGGCGCCCGGAGTCGCCACCACCGGACGTGAGGCAGCCCTCCCCCTCGCCGGCAGAAACATTGAGGATCCCGCCCAGTGGGCCTCCCGCTTCCGGGATGCCGAAGGCCGCATCTCCCCGGAGCGCATGACGGAGGCCGTCATCGAGTCCGTGCGCGATGCCGACCCCCTCCGTGGCATGATGAATTTCACCCAGCTCATGCGCGAGATGACCGCCGGGAACGCCCCCGCCGCATTCCAGGCCGTGCGCACCACCATCACCGGTTGGGAAAGCATGCGCTACCTCCCCATGCTCACCGCCGCCTGGGGCGGACTCGACGGGGAAAACGCCCTCGCCAAACTCAAGGAAACCGGCGGTCGCGAGGCCATGTTCGGCTCCGCCGGCGCCCTGTCAGGCTGGGCTGCGGCTGATCCCGCCGCTGCACAAAAATGGCTGAAAGCCAACAATGGCGAGGAAAATGCCGGATTTCTCAGCCGGGGCCTCGTCTCCGGCATGGCGCGCACCGACTTCACCGGCGCCACCGCCTACGTGACCGCCGCCACAGAGGAGCAAAAGGGCGAACTCACCAGCGTCCTCACAGAGCAGCAGCTCAAGTCCGGCCTCGGCACCGCCATCGCCTGGACGGAGACGCTGACCGACCCGAAAATGAAAGCCAGCGCCCTGAGCGACATCGCACGCCAGTTTTCCCGGCAGGACCTGGACAAGGCCGCCGCATGGGTGGCCGGCATGGCCGCCGACCCCGCCGCCAGGGACGCCGTCGGCCGCGTGGCTGGCGACCTCGCCGAGAAGGACCCCGCCCGCGGCCTCGCCTGGGCCGGCACCCTGCCCGCCGGAGACGGGCAGAGCGAGGCCTACTCCCGCGTCTTTCGCGAATGGGCGCCCAGGGACCCCACCGCCGCCAGTACCAGCCTCAACGCCCTCCCTCCCGGCCCGTCGCGGGACTCCGCCATCAGCGCCTTCTCATCCGGCATCGGCCAGGAAAACCCGCAGGACGCCATCCAGTGGGCCTCCACCATTTCCGACCCCGCGCTGAAGACCAAATCCCTCGTCGAGGCCGGACAGCACTGGTTCCAGACCAGCCCGGACGACGCCCGTGCCTGGGCCGCCGCCCACCTCCCCGCCGAGGCCCAGTCCCAGATCACCCAGGCCCCGCGCCGCGACTGGCGCGGCTTCGGCCCCCCGCGCGGACGCTGAAAAAATTGGGCCTGGCATAATTACTTAACATGTGTTAACAAGTCCGCCATCCCATGAAACGCATCCCATCCCTCCCAGTCCGGCCTGTCCTCACCGCCCTGTTCGCGGTGGCCACGGCCTTCTCCTTCTCGAACTGCACCACGCCCAAATCCGGCGGCGGCTCGGGCCGCTACTCCAGCAGCTTTGATCCTCCGGCCCACCGGCCGCAGAACCCGTCAGCCGTGCGCGTAAAAATCAGCACCGGCAAGCAGCGCCTCTACGTCGTCGAGGGCACCCGAGTCCTGCTCGCCACGCCCTGCACCGTCGGAAAGCCAGGCACCCCCACCCCGTCCGGCAACCGCACAATTTACTCCAAGGAAGCCCGCCGCCGCTCCCACTCCTACGGCGAATACCCCATGCCCTTCTGGATGGAGTTCGCCTCCGGCTACGGCATGCACTGGGGCTTCCTCAAGCCCTACCCCTGCACCCACGGCTGCGTCCGCCTCCCGAAAAACTCCGCCGCCAAGATTTTCGAAATGGTCCGCACCGGCACCCCCATCAACATCTCCGCCTCACAGCCCGAGGATGCCACCGTCGGCGCCTCACTCCCTGTGCTCGACGACTCCTCCGTGCCTGATCCGCCGAATTCCTACATGATGAGCAACCAGGTCTTCGAAGACGCCAAATACAAAGGCCGTATTTTCGTCGACTGAGCCACGCTCCATTCACTCCTCACCACAGCGGCGCGATCCTCACGGGTCGCGCCGCTTTCTTTTTCCGCCAGCCCGCCTAACCGCACGCGCAGAAGCGTCCTCCACCCCGCCGGGTCACAGAGCAGCGAAATGCCATGCCGTGACACTTCATATCAATTCCAAAGGTTTTATGGTAAAACCAAAACGCCGGAATGGTTTGGAACAGGAGGAGACAGAGAAAACGCAGTACCAGCACTTAAGGCGCGGACATTAGAGTCCAGCCACCTCATCATCCAGGTGACGGATGGTAAGGGCGCAACATGTTCCCTCTCCGTTTTCTCTGCTCCCTCCTGTTCAATTCTCGCCGTTTTTAGGGTAAAACGCGGCATGCCCCCCGAGGGCCACGCTCCCTTGCACCGGCCGGGTTCTTGTCAACGCCAACCGCGTTGCGACCTTCAGCCCAGGGTTGCTCCGAGGCACGAGGAGCTACCCTGGGTCTGCCACGACTTGCAGGGAACACAACCGGTGTTCCGGCCCCTGGCTCCCGGCATTCCCTTTGAAGGAGGGAGGGGAGTCGGAGCCGCCTCGTGTCTTAACGGGCACGCGCAAATTTCCGCCGCTCCCGCCATCCGGCGGAGCCAAGGAGCAGGAGCGCCGTCAGCGCGCCGCCGGCCTCGGGGATTGGCACCAGCTCGCCAGTTGAGCCGCCGCCGACAAACATCGCCGAACCCAGATTGCCCGTGCCCGCTCCGCTGTAGAAACGAATGTCGTCCAAGGCTATGTTTGCCCCGAGACTGCCAGTGGAAATCAACTGGTCCGCACCGCCCCCGGAGAAGACCGTTCCCGACCAGTTCCAGATCTGCACGGGCACGCCCGCAGCCGAGCTGGCAATGCTGGCGAGAGTGAGCAGGCTGCCCGCTGCGCCAAAATCAATCACCCGCACTCCCGAACCCGCCGTGAGCGTCAGGGCGCCAACCGTTTCCGTCACCGCACCGCTGAGAGCGAGGGTGGAGGCGGCGGTATTGGACCCACCCAAGGCGACCGTCGCCGCATCATTGACCCGGTTGGCCGCAGTGCTGCTCAACAGCAGCGTGCCGCCGTTCACGCTCACGGATGTCGTCCCGCTCAGCGCCCCGGTCGTGCCGCCGACTTCCAGCGTGCCCGCCGTCACCGAGGTCCCGCCGGTGAATGAACTGGCCCCGGCCAGAGTCAGCGCGCCCTCACCAGTCTTCGAGAGACTTCCCCCGGCACTGCTCAAGCCCGCAGCGTAGGAAACATTTTGGCCGTTCGTGTCGATCTTGAACTCCTGCCCTGCTGCCGAGCTGATCCGTGCGGAGTAGTCGGTCGTGTTGGCTGCGGTGTATTGCAGCGTGCCGCCGCCAAAGGCGATCGTCCCCGCCGTGCCCAGCGCACCAGCCGCAGCAGCCTGGACGAAACCACCATTGATGTTGGTCCCGCCGGAATACGTCCCGGCTGCCGCCAGGCTCAGCGTGCCGTTCCCGGATTTGGTGAGCGAGCCGCCGGCGCTGCTGAGCCCCGTCGCGTATGTCACATTCTGGCCGTTGGTGTCGATGCTGACCGCCTGGCTGGCCGCGGTGCTGATCCGTGCGGAGTAGTCGGTCGTGTTCGCCGCCGTGTAGCGCAGGGTGCCGCCACCAAAGCTGATCGCACCGCTTATCGCTAGGGCGCCTGCTGCACCGACCTGGACGACACCACCATTGATGTTGGTGCCGCCGCCGTAGGAGTTGTTTGCGCCAAGGACGAGGGTGCCGTTGCCGGTTTTCGTCAGGCCGCCGAGAGCAGCGGCAGAGTTTTCCAGCTCGGTGGTAATGGTCAGGTCCGCAGCGGGGGACGAGGTGGCGTCGGCCACGTCGAAAGTCCGCGTGCCGTTCAGGGCGATGCCGCTGTTGGCGTCGTTCCGGCCGGCGTCCCGGGAAATGACCGAGGCCACCGTGCCGCCAACGGTGACGGTTCCGTTGAGCACGTAGTTCTCGCCGTCCGTCGAGCCAACGCCCGCGCCGGTCGTCCAGGTGGCGCCGTTCATGGTGACGTTGTTGAACGAGGCGGTGTTGCTCCCCGTGGTGTTCGTGAGCGTCGTGCCCGCCGCCAGGGTGACGTTCGGCGCGGTGGCACCGGTGGAGAACGGGTTGGTCACGCCGGCCACCAAGGTGCCGTTCAGGACGGAAATGCTGCCGCTGAAGTTGCCGGCGGTGCCCAGGGTGAGCGCCGCGCCGCCGTCCACTGTGAGCGTGCCCGCCGCGGCCACGCTGGAGTTGAGGGCGCCGCTCTGCGTCAACGCGCCAGTCCGGTTGTAGGCTAGGGTGGTGCCCGGGGAAAGAGTGACCGCCCCGGCTCCCAGATTTCCTGCCGCACCGCCGGTGCCGACCTGGAGGATGCCGCCCGTGACCGCCGTGGTGCCGCCGTAGGTGTTGGCACCGCTCAGGATTTGCGTGCCACCGCCGCTCTTCACGAAGGAAAGGGTGTTTGCCCCGCTGCCGCTGATGACGCCGCTGAACGACCCGCCACCGCCGTTTGCGCCGGTGGTGATCGTGCTGTTGGCCTGGTTGATGCCGAGCGACCCGCTGCCGTTCAGGCCGTTGATGCTCTCATTTCCGCTGACTGAAAGGTTCAACACCGCGCCGTTGTTGATCGTCACATTCGCCGTGTCCGGGATGGCGTTCAAGGCTCCGGAAACCGTACCAATCTGCAACGAACCGGCCCCCGTCGTGGCGACGGTCAAATCCCCCACCCAGGTGTTGGCCGACATGAAGAGCGAGCGGCCCGTGCCGCCCACCGTCACATTCCCCGTGCCGGAAATGTTGTTGTAGTCGGTCCGGTCCGCCGCGTTGGAGTCAAAGGTGACGTCCTTGACCAGCGTGATGTTTTGGAAGCCCGTCAACCCGGTGCCGCCGACGTTGGCCCGGCTCCCCAAAGTCGAAACTCCCGAACCGTTGTTCGAGACCACGACATTGCTGACATAAGTGCCGGATGTCGGGCGGTTGGTGTCGATGTAGAGCGACGTGTTGTTCGCCCCGGTCGTCCCGTTGTTCAGGGTGATCGTGCCGGTGCCGAGCGACTGGATGTGCTGCACATTGACCGCGCCCTGGGCAATGGTGGAGCCGCCGGTGAAGGTGTTCGCCACGTTGCCAGCCATCGTCAGCGTGGAGGTGCCCGTTTTCACCAGGCTGGTGAGGCCGGTGATGACGTTTCCTGCGGCCGCAGTGACCGTGTAATTGTTTCCGCCGGTTGCGGAATTCACCGTGATGGAACCCGGCTGAATCGAGCCCGCCAGCGTGATCGACGTGGCCGATCCCGGCGCGGAGTCGTCGAGCGTCACGCGATCCGCCGTGTAAAAAGGCGACGCGACCGGGCCAGGAGCATTCCAGTTGCTTGTCGTCGCGATGTTCCAGGTGTTGCCGCCCGTGCCGGTCCAGATGAGGTCCGCGGTGGCGAAGTTCAGCGTGATCGAGGCCGGGCCCACGCCACTGCCAGTGTCGGCGAAGGTCGGGGTGCGGAAGTTGCCGGGATTGGCGAGGGCAAAATTGGCCGTCGTGCCGGTGAAGGTGGCGCCGTAATTGACCACGGTGTAGGGCCCCAGGCCAATCGGAAGCACACTGAAGTCAACCGTGTTGGTCCCGGTGGCGGTGAGCGCTCCGTTCGAGGTCAGCGCGCCGGCGGTGGTGGGATCGATGAAGATCGTGCCGCCGTTCAGCACGATGTTTCCTGCCGAACCCTCACCGCCCAGCACCTTGGTCGCGGCCAGTGTCAGCGTCGAGTTGTTGATGCTTCCGGTGAGGTTGAGGCGTCCATCTGTCACCGTTGTTGCGCCGTTGTAGGTGTTGGTGTTGCTGAGCGTCGTGGTGCCGGTGCCCAGCTTTTCCACCGCGCCGGTGCCCGTGATGGGAACCGACACGGTCTGCGTGCCGGCGGTGGTGAACTTCAGCGTGCCGCCGCCAGCCAGCGCCAGCGAACCAGCGCCGGATGCATTGCGCAGCCAGTTAAAGCTGTTACCAGCCGAAACCGTGTCCAGCGTGACTGTGCCGGTGATGTCGGCGGCAGTGTCCATCCGCACTTGAGGGTTCGTGCCTCCGTTGCGGATCGTGCCGCCCGCCAGCGTCACCGCCGTCGTGGCATTGCGCTGAGTGATCCCCCATTGGCTGCGCAAGATCAGCGTGCCGCTATTAAGGGTGTAGGTGTCCACCCCAGCAGTGTCTCCCCGGTTATCGAGGACGATCCAGTCGGTGGTGACGGTGGAGTTTGACTGCGTCATGCTGCCCGTGCTGTCCACGCCCAGGTAGATGCCGCCTGTCTGTTCGGCCCCACCCGAGGGATCCAAAGCGGCATTGATGTTCGCCACGGTCAGCGTGCCACCGCTGATGGTGTAGTTATTCGTGCTGTTCGGCCAGTGACCGACGCGAACATGGGAGCCAACAGTCACATCGCCACCCGTCTGGTTCACCGTTCCCGACCAGCCGCTCTGGTCGCCAAGGAAGAAGGTGTTGGCGACGGCGACGGTGGCACCGGAGGTGATGTTCAGCACGGCTCCTGTTGAAGCTGCACCAACAGAAATCAACCCGACGCTCACGTTTGCGCCCGAGTTCAGATTCAGCGTCGCACCCGTGCCCGCCGCCCCGGATCCGACGAGGAGGTTCGTGCCAGTCAGCCCGGCATTGATACTGGTCACCGTGTTTGGCCTGTTCTGGCCAACGCGGAAGGTGCCGCCCGAGGCCGCCGTGCCCAGCGTGAGGGCGTTGCCATTACTGTTGAAGCCGGTGCCTTGCGTGTCGAACTCGATGAACGTATTCCCGAGGGTGGTGCCGGAACCGGTGATGGTATTACCAGCGGCCAGCGAGTAGCCGTCGGAGCGGTCAAAACGGAGGAGTCCGGCTGCGGCGGCGTCGCCATTGAGGGTGACTGACCCTGTGCCCAGCGTGCCCGCAGTGCCGTTGGCACCGATGGCCAGGATATTCGTTCCAGCGGTTCCACCGGAGTTCACGAAAATGTTTTTGAGCGAATTCGCCCCGACGTTGTTGGTTCCAGTCAGAATTAGCGTCGTGCCAGCACCGCCGCCACCAACCACCAGCGTGTCGCCCGCATTAGTGACTCCGATGCTTCCGGAAATGGTGCCAGTGCCGTTGTAGGGCATGATCTTGGCGTTGCCGTCGAGGGTGATATTGCCGCTGATGATCGCGCCAGTGTCCATGCGGATCGCACCGATTCCTCCCTTGGCTGCGCCCGTGTATTGCGTGAGCCCGGAAGCGGCCACCGGCGTGCCACCGGCCGCCTCCCCATAGCCCATGCCGGTCAGGATGAAGTTATTGGTGAAGGTTCCACCGTTGATCCAAGCCTGGCCGCCATTGTCAACGTCGATCGTCGCTCCGCCGGCGGTCGTAGGCGTGAGCTGGTTGGTTCGGAAAGTGCCCAATCCAGTGGCAACGCCGGTCGTCGGGGAGAGGCGAAGGGTGCCGGTGAACCCGGTGTTGTTTCCAGTAATCGCTACATCCCGCTGGGTTGCGCCCGCCGTCAGGTGAGGGTCGATGACGACGGTGCCAGATCCTGTGAGCGCGTTGGCCAGCGTGAAGTTTGCGTCATTAGCCACCGCCCTGAAGGTCGCAGGACCAGACACATTGATGGCGCTGCCCGCAGCGAAAACGGTGGTCGCCGTGCCGTTGTTATAGTTGGCGATCAGGGTGCCATTCTGCACACTGGTCTGGCCGGTGTAGGTGTTCGCATTGGTGATCGTCAGGGTGTTCGTCCCCTGCTTGACTAGGCCCGTCGCCCCGGCAATGCCCAAGGCACCGCCACCGAGCGTGTAGGCGTTCGTGGTGTTGTTAAACGTCACGCTCGCGGGCGTGACGTTCGCGGTCGTGACAATCGGGTTGAAATTCGGGCCCACTGCCATGTCGTCGAAGACCACATTGTCTCCGTTTAGGTATTTGCTGTCCGCCGACTGCCAGTTCAGGACGTTGTTGTTGTCCCACACGCCGCTTACGTTGCCATTCCACTTCACGGTGCCTGCGGTCACATCCAGATTGATGGCTCCACCCGCGTTCGTGAAATTGACCACGTTGTGCCCGGTCGGAGTGGTAAGGGTGAAGTTGGTCCCGCCGCCGCTGCCGAGTGTCCCGTAGCTGATGAGGGGATAGACACCCGTCACCCAGCCGGGGCCGCCCAGCGCCACGTTCACGGTGTTCGAACCACTGAGGTTCAGCGTGCCGGAACCGAGCGCGATCTTGTCCAGCGCTGAGCCGGTGAAGTCCGCATTGAGGATCGCGCCACCGCTGAGCGTCAGTCCACCCGCCGTCAGCGTGGTGGCACTCGCCCCATTCGTGGCCGTGCCGATGGTGATGATACCGCCGCTCGCGGTCGTGATCGTGCCCCCGATCGTGCCAGCTCCGGTGATCGTGCCCGCATTGTGCGCCACCGCCCCGGTGCCGGTGGTGCCATCGATCTGGAAGGTGCCCGCCGCCACGCTGATGGGGGTATTCCCCAGCGCCCCGCCGACGGGGATCACCAGCGAACCGGCGGTCAGGGTGGTCGCACCGGTGTAGTTGCTCGTTCCCGTCAACGTAAGCGTGCCAGTGCCAATTTTTTCCAGCGCCAGAGTCCCCGACCCATCCTGCATGGCCCCCGCGAAGGTGGTGCTGCCATTTTGATGCCCCACATAAAGTTTGCTGATGGTGGCAGCCACGCTGTTCGTGATGGTGCCACTGGTGCCAGCGATGGCGTTCACCGCTTCACTCATGCCCGCCAAGTCCAGCGTGCCGCCCGTATTCATCGTGAACGGACTATTATTGTAAATCTGATCGACGTAATTCGCGGGAATTCCCGCAGGTGGCGCGTTCACTCCCGTGCCGGTCTGCGCCGTCACACTGCCGCCCAGTTTCACCAAGCCGCCGGAGTTGATTGTCAGGCCGCTGCCGACGGCATGCACGCTCAAGTCGGCACCGGTCTTGGCCAGCACCAGCGTGCCGCCGTTGTTCGCGATCGCGATGCCCGAGCTGTTATCCGCCGTTCCCGCAAGGACAAGCGTGCCCGCATTGGCTTCAAAAACAGGACTCGCGTTCGCCGCCGTGCCATTGAGCGTAAGCATGCCGGAGCCCGCCATGCGCAGGGTCGCCCGGTTCAGCGTGCCGCCGAAGGTCGTGGTCGTGGATTGGTTGCTCACCAGCACCCCGGTTCCGGCGGTGGCCTGATTGATGGAGCCTGCGGTGCCGGACAAACTTCCGACGGTAATGGTGATGTTCGACGGATCCAGCGTGCCCGCGTTGGCGATGAGGTTCGTCGTAGCCGGAAGGCCGCCGGTCGCGGTGAAATTCAGCGCCCCGCCGGTGATCAACGTGTTTCCCGAATAAGTATGCGTGTTGCTCTGGATGGTTACGGTGCCGGTGTCGTTTTTCTCGAAACCACCAGGACCCACGAGCGAACCCGAGATCGCCAATACGTTGGTCGAAGTCCCGCCGATCTGATTGACCGGAAGCCCCGCCACATCCGCGGCTTGGAGCGTGATCGTGCCAGTCAGGTTTGGCGTGCCGCCGCCTCTGGTTGAGATCACCCCATCATTCAGGTTGATCGCGCGTCCGATGTTGATGCTGCTGAACAATCCCAGCGTCCCTGCCGCATTCACTGTGATGGGCGCATCCGCACTCGTCATGGCGGGCGTCGCCTGCACGCCAAAGACACCTCCATTGACCACGACCGGTCCGAGCGTCGATCCCGTATTCGGACCCCACCAGGACTCATTCAGTCCCACTTTCGTCAGGGTAAAGCTTCCCCCCTGGAACAGCGTGGCAGACATGTCGAAGCGACCATTCAAGACCCCGCCCCAGGTCGTATCGCCCAAGAGGGTCACCTTCGCGGCACCCGTGTTGTTCACGATGGCTGCGCCCGAATTGAAGATCGCTCCATTTCCCCCGACACCCGTGCCAGAAACGCGGAGATCAGCCATCTTGATGCCGGGCGCGATACCACCGAAGTCCAACGTGCCGCCCGGTGAGATCGTGACGACCGAATTTTGGTTCGCGAGCGCACTCGCCGCCCCCATCTTGAGTGTGCCGCCGGTCACGCTGACATTTCCGTGCGTCGAGTTCGCTCCACTCAGCACCAGCGTGCCGTTGGCGACGCTGAGCGGGCCGGTGTAGGACGTGGCCGAGGCCAGCGTTACCGTTCCCGTGTTGCTTTTCGTAATAGACATCTTGTACGATTCATAATGTTCATAATCATGTTTATAAATACCATACTGTACTTTTGACCGTACTGTGCCAATAAGTTGAGGATGACACTCTATTTGGACACCCGAAACAACATTTCCGAATTCCGCCGAA
>JANOAS010000261.1:0-18058 GCA_031411255.1 bacterium | reverse complement strand
GTTTCCAGCTCCCCGGTCCACTCGCCCTCGTGCGCCCACATCGCGTGCGCGTCACTCCAGCGGGCGCGGAGTTTGTAGTCGCCCGGGGGCACGGTCAGCCACCCGCCAGTCTGGCGCTCCGGGCTGCCGGGGGCGTCGATCTGCAGCGTGAAGATTTTCACCTTCGCCGCATGGCCGGGCGGCAGCGTCAGGTGGTGCAGCGCGGGACACGGCTCCCACATGGTGATCCGCGCCGGGTGGTCCCCGCCGTCCTTGTCCCGCGCGATCACGGCCAGCCCCACATGCATGGCGTAGTGCTGGGGAAAGGTGATCGCATGGTCGCTGACGTTGCGCGCATAGAGCGCCGCCTCCACCTGGCCGCCGATTCGGGCATCCGTGTGTTTTTCAAAATCCATCGCGAGCCTCAGCCCGTTTTTCTCCGGCCCCCACGGCCCGGCGATCCAGGAAAAGTGCTCCACCGGCTCCCCATAGCTCAGTAAGCTCACCGCTGCGCTCTTCTCCCGCTGCGGCTTGCCTTCCGTCGGCAGCACCGGACCAGACTCGCCCAGTCGCATGATGCGGAAGTCATGCGCCACTTCCTTCGCCCCCTCCGGGATCAGGATGGCCTCCGGCGCATGGATTCCGGTCTCAATGTGCGCGATCACCTCGCCCTCCGCATTGCGCTGCCTGATGTCGATGGACACCACCGGCGCTCCCGGTGTGGCCCGCAGCTCGTAGCGGCCCTCCACGTCCGTCAGTGCACTGCCATCTCCCGCGCCCTTCAGCATGACCTGCGCCTGCCGCACCGGCGCGCCGTCCGTGTCCAGCACGCGACCACTCACCCGCACGCCCGCCTGGAGCTGGATGCTGATTTTCCCGTCTCCCGCTGGCGCAGGGTCCAGCTTCAGGTCCGTGGGCGCGTCACGGAATTCCTCTTCAAACTGGAGCGTGTCCTTTGTCTTGCAGGAAATCTGCATGAACGTCCGAGCCTCCCTGGGCGGCACGGCTGCCGCGAAGTCCCCCTTCTCATCCGTCTTAGCGAACGTGACCCAGTTGGCGTGGTCCCCGTGGTCAAAGGAATCGAGGATGGATGAAATGCCCAGCCGCTTCATCCACTCCCCGTCGTCAATCCTCGCCCCAAGCACCACGTGCACCCCGGCGCCTGGTTTGCCATCCGGCAGCAGCACACGGCCCGTGACGTTCTCCCCGCGCCAGACTTTGAAATCAACAGGCGTTCCCGGATCCGTGTGCCGCACGTCGGCCTGGTCGGTTTCGTCGGCATGAATGGCCGGATCGACCGGCGGCAGGTTCCCGATCTGTACGCTGGAGCCGCCGCCCACCCAGGCCTCATCATCGCAGCGGAGCACGGCATGTTCTGCGGAGGAAAGCTTCAGCGCAAAGCCGCCGCCGTCCGTCACCCTTGGCACCGCAGTGCCCGTGCGGCTGCCCGGCTGGAAAACCCAGGCCGTCACGTGCACCTTGTCCACCGGCTGCCCGGTCGCGCCATCCACCACGCGCACCTTCCACTCGCGCTCACCCTCCACCGGCGCCGCTGCGGCGGGCTTGTCCTTGCCGGCCTCGCCCGTCTTTGGTTTGTCCGCAGATGGCGCATCAGCGGGAGGCGGAGTTGCCGCTGGTTTCTTCGCGGGCGTGGTGTTGCCCCCGGCTGCGGAGGTGACCCGGAATTTCGTCACGCCGGACTGCAGCGGCCCGGACCAGGCATGGACGCCGGGACGGTGAAAGAGGCGCTCTGCCAGTTTCGTCAGGGCCTCAGGGGAGGTGTCGGCGAGGAACGCCGCGACTTCTTCCTCCGTCGGCTGCACGCTTTGCAGGAAAAGGTCGCGCATGGCGTAGTCGAGCAGCTTCCGGCGGTCGGCGGCATCCGTGGGAATCGGCGTCATCACGTTGAGGCGCGCGCTGATGAAGTCGAGCCACCAGCGCGGCTCGCCATCGGCAGCGGCGGGTTCATTCCAGTCCTGCAGCGGCAGCGGACCGGGCGTGAGGGTCACTTCATCGCCTTCCTTCGCGCCGATCCACGTGGCGATCTCTCCCTGTTTGAAATCATGGAAGCCATACTTGCCCAGTCCCAGCCCAGAGCCCGGCAGTTCGATGAAGCGACCCGGCTCCAGGCGGAACGTCACCAGCGGCGGGCGGGTGAAACGGGTTTGCGATTCCATCCCGATCTCCGCGCCCTTCCCGTCCTTCACCGTTGGCTCGATGTGATGCCACGTCCGGACGCGGAAGACCACGGGCTCCTTTCCGGAGTTGTGGATGAGAATGCGGCAGCCAAGTGCGGTGCCAAGCGGAAACTCCGCGCCCTGCGCAGGCAGGCCGGCCTTGTCAGCATCGCCCTGGGAAACAAAATTCCCGATCCAGTCGATGTAGCGCAGGCGCGGCCTAACGCCCGGCCCGACGATGGTGACCGTGCGCAGTCCGTTAGGCGGCGGCTGCCCCCAGGGTGCCGACTCCAGCTCCTTTTCCCAGAGCAGGCCGTGCTGGACTTTTCCTGCGGCGATTTCCTCCAGCATCACGCTGAGCACCCCGTCTGACACAGCAGCGATGTCATTGAGCAGCGCGGACGCCTCCGCCGGCTGCCAGTCGCGCGAGCCATCCAGCCGGGGCAGCAGCGACTCCATCCGTTTCGCAACGGCCGCACCGGAGGCCTCCGCCCCATTCGCCTTCACAAACACCTTCACGTGCTCCCCCAGCCGCGCGATGAACCCGCCGGGCACCAGCCCGTTATTCCGGGCATGACGGGTCCACACCTTCAGCAGCTCCTGCGCCTTCCGGTTTGCCGGAGCCGCCACATCCAGGCCCGCCCGCGTGTCCGGTGTCGTTAGCGTGCCCGTCCAGGCTCCCGCCGGAGCCGTGGCGATCTTCAGCCCCGCCCTCAACTTCAGCTTCAGGATTTGGCTCACATCGGAGGCAACCAGCGCCCCCGTCGTGCTCTTGTCAGCCGCCTTCGCTCCCTCCGGCAGCAGCCTCAGGAAAATGACCTCGCGGAGTTTCAGAGTAACGTCCACACCGCTGGGCTCTTTACTGCTGAGGCGCTGCAGAGTGCCTGACTCGTCCCGCATGTCCAGCCAGCGCTCATCGGGCGCTTCGCCAGTCGTGCACAGCCGGAGAGGCGCCTCCGAAACATTCTGAACCACGGTAAACAGGTCCGCCGCTTCCCCCGCCGCAGGCTCACCCAGCGACGGCGGCCAGCACAGCGCCAGCCGCAGGCCGTTCGCAGGCTCGCTCCAGTCCAGCTTCTGCTCGGTGGCTGGTTGCAACTTCGCAGACTGCTTTGGCTGCTCCCGCGTGTTCGCTCCCGGGGGCTTGGCATCGGGCTTCCCGGCGCCCGCGCCCTCTTTCGCCGCCGTGACCTCGACGACCGCTTCCCCGGTCGTGGCCTCCACCTTGAAATGCACATGCACTTTCCCCGCGCCCGTCTCCACTCCGCAGATGGGATTCTCCGGAAGTTTCACCCTCTTCGTTTCCCCGTCATGCTCCACGCCGAACTGCACGGGCGGCCCTTCGAATTCCACCTGCTCCCCCGGAAACAGTGTCACTTTGTAGAGCGCGTCGCTGCCCCTGAGTTGAGTCTTGTAAACCTCGAGCAGTTTTCCGTCCGGTGTCTGCACGGATGCCGTCAGGCGATTCAGGGAAAGTGACAGTCCGAGTTTCCTCACGTCATTGGTGACATTGCGCAGCACCATCCGCGTCGGCAATTGTCCGCGCAGCGTGACGCGGGGAGCCATGAGCAATCCCGCCCGCAGCCCGTTCTCCTCCGCCCCCCACGCGATGAGGTCCTCAGGTTTCGCATCCGGCGTGCTGCGGGCTTCTGCGACGGCCTTGCTGTGCGCCAGGAATTCCTCGCTCCACTCCGTTTTCTGCCGCACCGGCGGCCACTTGGATTTCACGGCTGCCGGTTCAGCCACGGTCGCGCCTTCGGGTGTGACCTTCAGTTTTAACTCCCCGGTGTCCAGCACGCCATGCCATTCCGGCGCGGCATCAATGATGTGCCGGGAGTCCGACCACTTGGCCTGCAGCGTCCAGTCGCCAGGCGTCAGGGGAAGGCTGACGGTGCCGGCGGGAGCATTATCCGGAGCACCGCCGAGCCGCACCGCAAACTCCTTCAGCTTCACGGCCTGCCCGGCGGGAAGCACGAGGTAGTGCAGTTGGAAATCCTTCTTGTCACGCGTCACGGGCGCTTCGCGTGCGGGGTTGGTTCCGTCGCTCATCATGATGGCGAGACCGATGTCCGCGCGTTCTGTCCAGGAAAGCTTCACTACGTCAACGCTGGCATTCCACACCCACAACTCCGCCTTTGCCTGCCCGCCGGTGCGCATCTCACCGATGACCCGGAAAGCGCCTCTCAGGCCGTCTTTGGGCACACCCCAGGTCATTGGCGGTGCCGATCTCATTTCGATTGGTTTTCCCGCCTCAAGCACGTCCGCCGAGCCTCGCGTCGCTCCCGTCACCAGCTTCCCCGTCCACGCGCCCGCCGGCGCCTTCCCGATGGTCATTTCCGCCGTGTAGCTGTATTGCCCCAGGGTGCTCACGACATTCTCCTTCAGAACAGAAGACGTGCGCCCGTCGTCAAATTTCTGCTCCGAATGGAACAGGCGAACAAACGCGGCCTCGCGCGGCTGCAGCAGCCAGTCCACCGGGATGGGAACGTCATCCACGGTTCTCGACACGAGCGTTGCGTCGTAAAGGTTCAGCCTGCGGGGATTCGGCGCGGCATCATTCGCGGTGAGCCGCACCGGCTTATCCGACACATTCTGCACGACGAGATAAAACTCCGGCACATCGCCCAGCCCCGGCTCACCGAGCGTCAGTGGCCACGCCAGCGCCATCCGCAGGCCATTCACTGCCTCGCCCCATTTGAGTTTCTGCTCCGTGGCGGGCTGGAGCTTCGCGCCGGGTGTTGGATCCGTCGAGCCTGCAGGCGGCGTCGCGGCTGGAGTTTCCTCCGCGCCACCTGCAATAGTGGGATGCCAGCCGCGAAGCCGCTTGGCAGCCTGCTGCATCCTCTCCCAGTGCGCCGGCGGACCGACGAGCGTGAACTGATGAGGCGGATTTGCATAATCCTTGCCCACTTCCTCGATGGATCCCCTGAGCCCTTCGAGATCGCATGGCTTGCCATTGGACACTTGGAATTTCCCGGCATCGCGAGTGAAGACGAACAAAATTCCTGCTGTCTTGCCGACTTTCGCTGTTGGCTGGGCCCAACGGAGCGTGCGCGTGGTTTCAGTCCCTGTTCCTTCCCAGGTCATGCGTGCACGCAATTTCTCCAGAACCGCCGCCGATGGCCCGCCGGCCTCCGGGATCCCGCTGAACTCGTGGCTGACCAGGTTCTCAGGATCGCTCAAGTCGATCCTCACCAATTGTGCCAGTGGCTGTGTCTTGCCAGCGGGTTCCCCGATCATGCCAGAAGATTTCCCAGTGGCGAACCAGAGGGCAGGCGCCCCATTTTCCCAAAGCACGGCCCACGGCTGGCGGTTGCCCATGGTATCGGACGCGACCTGGAAAACCGCGTGCGCTGCCGCCCGGTTCTCTGTGGCAGCCCAATGGGCAACGACATCCGTAGAGGTGTCCGCGCCATGGTAGATCTCGCTTCGGACCACGATGCTCAAGCCTTCGGTCAGTGGATAGGTATCCGTTTTGTAGGATGCCGAGGTCACGATGCTCACACCACCTGGCTCAGCGGAAACGATGTTGCCATTCTCGGGGAGCGGAGTCTGAACAGCCGGCCCGACAGCGGCAGTTAGTGTAAATGCCAGCTCCTCATTCACGAGTTCACCCGTCCATTCTCCCTCATGCGCCACGTCAGGCTGGGCGTCGTTCCATTTGCATCGCAGCGTGTATTTGCCGGGCGGGAGGTGAAATGCCGCGACGTGTGCCTCGGTGACATCCCGCTTCTCCGCGTCGAAACGGATGGTGAATTCGGCGATGGTGGCGACGTGAGCCGCAGGTAACAGCATTCGCTGGAAGACGAGCAGGCCGTCCTGTGCGAAGGCTGTCTTGTGTTCTATTCCGGCTTCATCCACCGCCACCACGGAGAGCCAGTTGTCGTATCGGAGTGTATAAGCAAACTTCACGTCGCTGTCGCTGCGGTTGCGCACGACGAGGCCCACTTTGGCGGTGCCGCCGATGCGCCATTGGGCATCGCTGGCCGTCCGGATACCGAGCACCAGCGGCTCCTCGTTGCGGTCATCCGGCTTTGAAGGCTCCAGCACGCCTCCCATCAGATCGCCGCCCGGGCGCTTCGCGTCTTCCTCGCGGAACTTCTGACAATGCACGCCGGGCTTTGCGTAGGCATCGTCGGGGAGCTTGGGCAGCTTCGGGACCGCTCCGGGAGCCGCCGCTGTCTTCTCGCGGGCCTTCACTTTCACGATGAATGGCGCGTTGGGATTCGTGTGTTTCTCCACGGCGGAAACGTCGGCGGGCACGTTGCCGAAAAGGCGCTCGCCTTCCTCCGCGTTCGTCATCTTCTCGTCCTCGATGGACACCCACGCATACTCGTCGCCGCCGAGATTCCGCTCCAGCGTGCCCGAGGAAACCATCCACGTAACGTAAGTGATTCTTGCACCGTCCACCGTGCGCGAGATGACCTTCGCACGCAGTGAAGGCACGACTTTTCCTGTCGCGGCGTCCACGAACTGCACGTTCCAGCGCCGGTCCGGCCCGGCGGCGGGCTTCACGGGCACTTCGGTTAGAGAGCCGTTGGGATTTACTGGCCGTGCGGCAGCGATGAATTCGCCTGCGACATCCGGCAGTCCATTGCTCTTGTCCACGAGCTTCGGATTCACCACGCCGAAGTGCTCGTAAAACTTCTCCCGGACGTCCGTCGGGACACCGAGCGCGTCGAGCGGCTCGCCTTCGTAGTTCCCATCGTAGGCGGTCACGATGCGACGCGGGTCGGCGAAGTCGGTGCGGTAAAGACGGAGCCGCTTGCCGTCGAACTCGCCGTTCACATGCCAGAACGTCTTCGTGCCGCGCACCCAAAGAATCGCCAACTGCTCGCGATTTGCCCCAAAATCGTTTGCGACATCCACATCGTGCCCCGTCACGATGCCGTCCGCCGCCGTGTAGCGGATGCGAACCCGGGTCGTCTTCATGCCCCCGTCCTCGTGGATCACCAGCGTCACGCCATCGCCTGCGTCAAGCACGGGAAACGGACGCTCCGCATTGCGCGGAATGAAAACCAACCCGCCAGCAGGAGTGGCGTCAGCCGCCGCTCCGTTTGGCTTTTCGGGTATTTGATTTTGCACAGGCGCTCCGGGCACATTGAACACCTTCTTCATCGCCTCGCGCAGAGGCTCGGGGATGTTGGTGATGCCGCCTTCGGCAAAACGCGTTTCCTGCACTTTCCATGGGTCGGTGAAGTCGTATTTTCGCGCCAAATCTTTCTGCAAGACCCACAGCGTGCCCGCGCCGCGCTCCCAGACGATGCCATAGGTGCCGCTGCCGTTGGGCAGCGCAATCTCGTGAGGCTTGGGCCCCCGGGCGGCCTCCGGTTTTGGGGCAGGGAAAATGATAGTGGCTTTGTTCTGGAGGAATGGACGGGAACCCGCTCGGTAAGGATGGACGTCCGTCCGGCTGATCTGCAGATGCACGCCGTCGCCGAGCACGTAGCGGCCCGGGGCAGTGGCGGTGCGCGGTGCCTTTCCATCGCCGGAATCCTGCGCTGGCGCGGCTCCGGCGGGCGTGCCGTGAGCCACGGTGAAGGGCGCAATCAGGGTGCCCGACCAGAATCCGGGCGACAGGCTCGGGAACGTGGCCTCGGCGTCGAACCCCACAATGGCCTTGCCGGCCGGGACCCAATAGCCAACCGATCTCCCATGTTCGCTTTTCGCGTTCACGTCACGCTCCCCGATGCCCACGGAAAACAGTGACATCACTGCCACCTGCCGTGGCTGGAGCGTGTATTTGTCCATGCGACTCTCCGCATCGGTAGTCTGGGGCACTTTCACGATGGTTCCATCGGCAAGTCTCACCTTGAGCCTGGCGGCCATGGGCGAAAAAGCGTTCAATTTCACTGCCGCCTCCGAAACGTTCTGCACCAACAAATTGAAATCCACCACCGTTCCCGCAGCGAGTTCCCTCTCCGGAGCCACCCGCACCAGGGCTGCCCGCAGACCGCCGACCGGATCGCCCCAGGTCAGCGCTTCCCCGGTGCCGGGCTTCAGGGTCCGAGCCTTCGGCGGACCATCACCGTCCTTCGGCCATACCAACGCCTCGTCATCCAGCGGCGTGCTGCGGTTCGCCAGGTGCACCGGCTCCGTGGTGATGGCCGTGAGTTCGTCCAGCATGGCCACTGCCTCTGCTGGCGTCCAGTCGCGGGAGCCGTCGAGGCGCGCCCGCAAGGCCGTCAGTTTCGCCACAGACGGCGCGGCCTGCGGCCCGGTCACTTTCAAGCGGGTGTGCGTGAACTCCAGCGCTGCCAGTCTCGCCGCCTGATCGGCATCCTGCGGGGTAATCCAGCCGTCCGTCCAGAGAGTCCAGTCCACCACATCAGCCAGCGCCGCAATGAGTGCGCCGGGGATTTTCCCATCGCTGCGCGCATACCGCTGCCAGCTTTTCAAAAGCGACTGCGCGGATTCGTGCTTCGGATGGAGCCGAGCCTCGTCAGAGCGCGGCCCGGCTTCCGCCGACTTCGGCACGGGCGTTGCCGCTGGTCGCGCCCGCTTCATGTCATCCATCGCGATGTCGCCGATTTTCACGAGGTCTTCGGTGCTCCGCAGTGCCATCGAACGCGCCGTCTGGAACGGCTCGCCGGCGTCGCCGAGGACGAACACGCGCCCGGTGCCGAGCGCGTAGGCTTTGCCGTCGAGATACAGCGTCCCCGGCTCGTCCGACGTGTGCTTCACCGCGATGACTCGCTTGTCCACGTTCTTGTTCGCCGCCTCCGTCTTCTCCGGATCCACGAGATGGATGTTCCCCTCGATGCTCCACTCGCCGGAGGTCGACGCCCAACTCTCGCTCAGCCCCGTCGAGATGAAGCCCTCATACACGAGGACAAAATTCACGTCCTTTTCCGTCTGGTAGGCCACCGCGGCATACTTGTCGTTCCAGAGATGCTCCCGCTCCGGCGGCTTCGCCTGAGCTCCGCCCGCGGCTGCTTTGCCGTCAGCGGGAGGCGCAGGCTTTTCAAAGACCTCGGCCTTCGACTCGGCGGGGACTCCTGCGATGTCGAACTGGCGCTTCACTTCCTCGCGGAACCCGGCGGGCAGGTCGGTCGCGGGGGTGTCGGTGACTTTGCGGGGTTTAGTGTAGTCGATTTTCCGCACGCCGCCTTTGTGCAGCAGGTAGAAGAATCCGTCGCTCGGGCGGCAGACGATGGCCCATGTGCCCCAGCCGTCTGGGAGTTCGAGTTTCTGAGGGTCGGGCGGAAGTTTTCCGGTCGCCTCTGTGGCTTCGAACAGGAGCTGCGCATCATTTGTCCGGCGGTCACCGACCGGTCTGCCGACGATTTTCAGCGTCACAGCACCGTATTCCGCCGTCCCTGCGCTCAGAGGATACTCACCGGGGCCGAGCACGACACGCGGGGTTTTGTCAGCGACGGGGTCGGCGGGGAGGACGCGGAACTTCACAGGCGCGGTGGGCAGCGAGCCGGCGAATTCCACGACATCGGCGCGGGCGGCGAGACGCTGCACGAGGGCATCGAACGTGCCGTCGGTTTGGTCGGTGGCGAAGGCGGCGACTTCGTCCGCAGTGGGCGTAGTAGCGAACAGTTCGCGCACGGCGCGGTCGAGGAGGTGGGTGCGTTTGGCGCCACTGGCGGGCAGCGGGAGTTCGCGGGCGAGGCGGGCTTTGATGTGGGCCTGCCACCAGCCGGGACCGATGAGGTGCGGGGCGTCTTCCCTCATGCCCACGCCGCTGCCGTCGAGCGCCAGGGGGCCATGCGTCAGGGTGAGTTCGGTGCCGTCCTTCGCGAGGACGTTGGAACCAACGCGCGGCCCGGCCCACGGTCCTCGGCCGGCGTCTTTGCCGAGGCCTACGCCGGGAGCGTTGATTTCGATAAATTCACCGGCTCCGAGGCGGACGGGAACGAGCCGTGCCATCGTGGTCCAATCGATGCCGGAGATCTGCACTTCCGCGCCTGTCGCATCGCGCGCTGACACGCCGCCCTGATGCCACGTCGGCACCCGGACCATGACGGGTAGTTTTCCGGTGTTGTGCACAAGCAGCCGCGCCTTGAGCGCCTCGCCACTCCTGTGTTCCGCCCCGCCCGGCTCCAGCACCCAGGCAGCGCGCAGACCGTTTGGCTGCGTTTCGCCCCAGGCTACGTTGGCGAATTTCTCCGGCAGCGCCTTGCCCTGGCTGATCGTGGCGGCAGTCATTTTCTCCGCCGCCGTCTGCAGGGGGGAATCCTGCACGGCGGCCACTTCATCCAGCAGCGCGATGGCGTCCGCGGGTTTCCAGTCGTGCGCGGCGTCGAGGCGCGGGAGGATTTCCTTGAGTTTCGGCACCGTCTCCCATGTCGGGTTGTAGCCGATGAACACCTTCACCGCCGCCGCAAGTTCGCCGATGAGCGCGCCGGGGATGTCGCCACTGAGACGGGCATGCCGCTGCCAGATTTCGTAGAGGGCGCGGGCGTCTTTATGGGTGGGGACGGTGGCGGTGCTGACAACAGCGGCTGTCGTGCCGGTTTTCGCCCGCCTCCTCAGGTATTCCACATGGTGTTCTGGAAACAGGCACGCACGATTCGCCCAGATGACCGCGTCGGCAATTCCGGCCGCCCCGTCCGCAGTGGCGAAGTGCTTCTCCAGCGCCGCCGGCACCAGCTCCCACTCATCCACATAGGAAAAAGGCACCGCCTCGCTGCTGTCGCTGCCGGGTTCAGATTTTGCCAGGCTCTCCAGCAAATAGTGCAAGGCCGCCTGATTCGCATTCACCGCATAGTCGTAGGCTGCCAGCATAGGTTTGAGCCGTTCGTCGTTCTTCAGCGCCGCATCCTCGAGCAAATGGCGGAAGGAGGCGTCCTTCACGGAGGCTGCACGATAAATCAGCCACGGCAGCCGGTTCGGTGCGTTTGGATTTTTAGCCGCCAGCTTGAGTTCTTCCGGATCAAACGGATCACCTGCCCCGTCCGCTGCGCCTTCGTAAATGGTATAGACGCTCCAGTAAACCATGACCGCCGCTTCAGCCGCTTTCAGGTCGATGCCAGGGGTTTTCAAGACGGCCACATTGGGCTCCAGCAGGTGGTAGTCCACGGGACCGGCAATCTCCCTGGCCGCCTCCGTGAAGGCATACACCAGTTTCATGCGAACCTGCTGCTCCAGTGCCAGGGTTTCTTTTACCTCCACCGTTTTGTCGGAGTCCTCGCCGGCCTCGCCAATGTCGATCCTGCGCAGTGCTTCGCGAGTCAGCAGCCAGAGTGGACCTCCGCGCTGGTTCCAGGCAAAAGCATACACGGCATTCCCGGCGGGAAGGCGAATCTCGCGGGACCCGCGCGGCGCTGAGGGGGCCGGACCCGCTTCCTTCCAGACGAGCATCGCCTTGTCGCCGCCCTCATGGCTGATCTGCAGGCCGACTTTTTCGTTGAGCGGCCAGGCGCCCGGGCCGGTCGCAGTGCGGACATCCTCCACTTTTGCCGCCGGCCGTGCTGTCGGAACCTTCACCCGCAAAGGTTGACCGACGTTCAGATTCTTGATGGCAGCCTCGAGTCCGTCCGGCACCTTCCCAAAGAAACTGATGGGCCCCGGGCCCGCAGGATCGCCCTCCAGAGCCACGGAGGCATACTGGGTCTCGCTGAGCATGACCCGCAATTCCCCGTCCTCGCCAAAGTCGATCCAGAAGCCGCCGTCGGTTCTCCAGGTGCGGAGGATTTCCTGGGTGAACGAACCGTCCACTTCCATGATGCGCAGTCTGGCCCTCATCTCCCGGACGGGCCTGCCGCTTTCGCTGTCCTCAAATTTCACCCGCCACTCGGCGGTTTTCTTTCCAGACACTTTTGAGCCGGGGGTGCCCGCTGGCGGCGAGGTTCCTTCGGGCACGGCCTGGTGCACGCGCTCCACCGTGTAGACATCGGGCAGTTGTGACGGCTGCGGTGATTTCTCCAGACCAAAGAACCCAGCGAACGAATCGCGCAGTTCGGTGGCAAGCCCGGCATCCGGCAGTGGCTCGCTGCGGTTCACGCTCATGGTGCGCACCTGCACCCTTGTCGGATCGCTGAAATCGAGCCGGTGGAGATTCAGCGTGTTGTTGTGCGTTCCCCTTGAGGCGAGGTGAACCACCTTCGTTCCGCGCATCCATCCGGCAGCCCATTGATCCTGCTGGCCAAAGGCATCCGTCGCGAAGACCTCCCGGTGCTCCAGCGCCGGCTGGACGCCGACGGCGGGCCAGTGAATGAGCGCCGACTGCACCACGTCCGCCCCATGGACGACATGCCCAGGAAACTCCACGCTGATGCCATCCGGCGCGTCGAGCTTTTGCGGCGCGGTCTTGCCCCTCTCGATAAAAACTGTGGCCGTCGGGCTCTCCTCCCCGCCGTGTGGCGGGACGTTTTTTGAATTGGGGGCGGCGGGCGGCATGCTGTCAGTGGAGGATTTAGTGGATTTGGCGGGTTTCTTGTCCGGCGCGGCCCCGGACTCCGCTGCACGCAACATGGCAACCGGCACCGCCACGGCACAGCCGAGCAAAAGGGCCGCCACCGCGAGCAGCCGCGTGACGCCGCGGCGGTTGCGCGTGCCGCTGAGCACGGCCATGAGACGCCCCTCCAGGGAGGTCTTCCGCGCCATGGCCAGGCCGCAGGCGGCGGTCCAGCGGGCGGGGGAAAGCTGGGATGCCACGTGGAGAAGATGCCCGGCGTAGGCGGAGGCCTTGACTCCGCTGGCGAGGACGAGGTCGTCACAGGCGCGTTCGCGCTCCACGTGCAGACGCCACGCGGCCAGCCAGACGAGGGGATTAAACCAATGCAGGGCGCAGGCGATCTGGGTGACCCACTGCACGAGGGTGTCCCGACGGCGGATGTGGGCCAGTTCGTGAAGCAGGACGGACTGGAGCTGGCCAGCGTCCCACGTGAGGGCCTCCGCAGGCAGCATGAGCCGGTGCCGCCAGACGCCCCAGACCACGGGGATGGTTCGCTTTTCATCCACCAGCAGGCGGACGGGCTGTCTCACGCCCAGCTGCTGGACGGCTGCCGCCAGCGACTCCGTGAGCACGCCCGCCGGCGCCTCCGCACAGCACGACGCCCCGCGCCGCAGCATCCAGTGGGCCACCAGCAGGCGCAGCAGCAGCAGCCCGCACCCGGCAGTCCAAACAAAGGGCAGTGCCGTGCGCCACCAGGGTGCCGAGACTGGAGCCAGGGTGGGTGCGGTGGCACGTGGCACTGCGGCAGCCGGGGCCGGGGCAGGCGGCGGAGGCGCGGGGGCGGGCTCCGGCACGGCAGCCGGCAGCGTAGAGCGCGTGGCAACTGCGGGTGGGGAGACATCTGGCCTATCTGGCTCATGGGCCACATGGGCCCTGTTCTCTGGCACCACCGCCGCCCGCACCACCACCGGCCCCACTGCCCACTGCGGCAGCACGCGCCAGCCCGGCAGCACCCAGGAGAGCACCGGCACCAGCAGCAGTGCCAGCACCGCGACCAGCCACACCAGATGCCGCGCCGCCGCCGAGGCCCGCCAGAGCAGCAGGGCAGAGGCCCCCGCCAGCAGGAGCAGGGCTGCGCCTTTGAAGGCGGAGTCCATCACGAGTGGCATGGCTGCGGACAGCACCGCCAGACCGGAAAAAAGCACGCGGTTCATCTCACCGACCCTCCTTTTCGGTTTGCTCGATCAATGCCACCAGCCGCTCCCTTTCAGCACTGGTCACCGCATCTTTTCTGGAAAGCAGATGCGCCGTGAGCGCCTCCTCCAGCGACCCGCCAAAGAACGTCTCCAGCACCTTTTCAAATGCGGAGCGTCCCGCCTTGTCCCGCGATTCCTTCGGCGCATACACCACCTCGCGCCCCTGCTCGCGTCGTCGAAGGTGCCCTTTTTCCTCCAGAATGTGCATCATCCGGCGCACGGCCATCGCGGTGGGTGGATCAGGCAGCGCCTCGACGATCTGGTTCACCGTGGCCTCCCCACGGGAAAAAAGTACATCCATGATCTGGCGTTCGCGGCGGGAAAGGTCGGTGGGGTCTGGCATGGCGGCAGTCGGGTTAAAAGTTCCGTTACTTTTTTAACGCACGATGCCAAATCCGCAAGAAAAAACGCGTTAATTTTTTAACGCAGCCGGCCAATCCACGGCCAACTCATCCGAAAAACCCGCACCATCAGGCGAGGATGGCGGGATCCCCGTACAGCGTAAAGCTGTGGAAATGATCCACCCGCACCTTGAAGATTTGCCCGGTGTGCCGGGCGTGATCCCCTGGGAAAACGAGAATCTTGTTTTGACTGGTCCGGCCGGTCAGCCGCTCAGTGGTCGTCTTTGAGTAGCCTTCGCAGAGGATTTCCAGCTCCTGGCCGACGAGGCCCTCCATCTTCCGTTTGCCCATCGCATCGATCAAGGCCAGCAGATCCTTGTTCCGGTCCTCCTTCACGGACTCGGGCAGCTGGATTTCCTCCGGCAGCTCGGCCGCCGGAGTGCCGCGGCGCTTGCTGTAGCGAAAGACAAACGCATTGTCGAAATCCGCCTCGCGGGCCACCGCCTTCGTCGCCTCGTAGTCCGCCTCGGTCTCGCCGGGGAAGCCGACGATGATGTCCGTCGTGATGGCCAGGTCGGGCCGGGCTTCGCGCATTTTCCGGCAGATCTCCAGGAACCGGGCCGGTGTGTAGGGCCGGTGCATGGCCTTGAGGATGGAGTCGCTCCCGCTCTGCAGCGGCAGGTGAATGTGCGAGCAGAGCTTCGGCAGCCGGGCAAAGGCCTGGATGAGGTCATCCCGGTAGCCGATGGGGTGCGGGCTGGTGAAACGGATGCGCTTGATCCCGTCGATTTCGTGGATCTGCTCCAGCAGCTGCACAAACGGGCTCAGGCCGTTGATGGTCGGAAAATCCTTGATGGCGTAGCGATTGACGATCTGGCCGAGGAGCGTCACCTCCTTCACCCCCTGGTCGGCCAGACGGCGGCACTCGTCCACGATCTCTGCGATGGGCCGCGCCCGCTCCGCTCCGCGCGTGTAGGGCACGATGCAGAAGGTGCACTTCATGTTGCACCCCTGCATGATGCTGACGAAGGCCGTCGCCTGCCGCTCCACCACCTCCTGGTCGCGGATCGTGTTCTGGCTCCCCTCCTCCTCCGCCACATCCACGATGCTGAACCGCTCGTCGTCCATCTGGCGCTCGAGCCGCTTCTTCAGAATGGTGTCCACATACTCCACCACGCGGTGGTATTTCTGCGTCCCGGCCACGAGGTCCAGGTGAGGCACCGTCGCGAGGAGTTCCTCCCCCCGGCTCTGCGCCATGCAGCCGAGAAATCCATAAACCACGTGCGGTTTTGTCCGCCGCAGCTTGCCCACCTGACCCATTTTCCCCAGCGCCTTCTGCTCCGCCTGGTCCCTCACGGAGCAGGTGTTGATGAGGATCACATCGGCATCCTCCTCCGTCGGCGTCAGGGCATAGCCGCCCCGTTCGACGAACATCCGCGCCACCTGGTCGGAGTCGCGTTCGTTCATCTGGCAGCCGTAGGTGCGAATGTAGACGTTGTGCATGATCGGTCCCGGTGGAAATCCCGGACCGGCACCTTAGCCGCGTTTGCCCGTTTGGCATGGGCAAACTTTCCGGACTCAATTTCCCTCCCCCGGAATCCGCATGGAAACCATTTTTCTTTTCCTCCTTGTGGCGTAAAGTCCCCGCTTCCGCCATTTATCATACAACACACGACATGAGCAACATCAGCCAATTGGACCAACTCAAGGCCTTCACCACCGTCGTCGCCGACACTGGCGACTTCGCGTCGATGAGGCAGTTCAAGCCCCAGGACGCCACGACGAACCCGTCCCTCATCCTCCAAGCCTCCCAGAAACCCGAGTACCGCCCACTCGTCGACCAGGCCATCACCGAGCACAAGGGAAGCGCCCTCACCGGCGGCGCCTTGGTGGAGAGCGTGATCGACCGCATCCTCGTCCTCTTCGGCATGGAGATTCTGAAAATCGTTCCGGGCCGCGTCTCCACGGAAGTGGACGCCCGCCTGTCCTTCGACGCGGAGGCCACCGTGGCCAAGGCGCGCAAGCTCATCGCCGACTACGCCAAAGAGGGCATCGCCAAAGAGCGCATCCTGATCAAAATCGCCTCCACCTGGGAAGGCATCCGCGCGGCGGAGGTCCTGCAAAAAGAAGGCATCAACTGCAACCTGACGCTTCTGTTCTCCCTCGTCCAGGCCGTGGCGTGCGCCGAGGCGGGTGTGAAGCTCATCTCGCCCTTCGTTGGGCGCATTTACGACTGGTACAAGAAGAGCACCGGCCAGGAATACACCGGAGCCGCCGATCCTGGCGTGCAGTCCGTGCTGGCCATCTTCAACTACTACAAGAAATTTGGCCACAGCACCGAGGTGATGGGCGCCTCCTTCCGCAACACGAGCCAGATCGTGGAACTCGCCGGTTGCGACCTGCTCACCATCAGCCCCGCGCTGCTCGAAAAGCTGAGCCAGTCCACGGAGCCTCTGGCGAAAAAGCTGGACGCCGCTGCTGCCAAAGCGCTCGACATCAAGAAAGTGCCCTGCGACGAGAAGAGCTTCCGCTATTTGCTCAACGACGACGCCATGGCCACGGAGAAAACGGCGGAGGGCATCCGCGCCTTCGCGAAGGACATCGTCAAGCTGGAGGCGCTCGTCGCCGAAGGTCTGGCCAAATGAGCCCCTGCGCCTGCATGGCATGGAGCTGAGACTCACCATCGGGGGGGAGACCGTCACGGTCTCCCCCTTTTTTCTGGCAGACGGCAGCGCCCCGGCCCGCCAGCAGACCAGCGCCCGCCTGCAGGCCACGCAGGAGGCGCTCATGGTCGCATTCACCGTCCATGATGATGACATCTGGTCCACGCTGACGGAGCGTGACGCGCCGCTCTGGCAGGAGGAATGCGTGGAGGTCTTCATCGCCCCGGGGCCGGCGGATTCCGCGGACTACTTTGAGTTCGAAGTGAACCCCTTGGGCGCCCTCTTTGAAGCACGGATCCACAACCCCACAGGCCTGCGGCAGGACATGTGTACGGACATGGCGTGGGACTGTGCGGGCATCGAGTGGAGCGCCGCCATCGAGCCGGCAGGCCGGCAGTGGAGTGCACAACTCAGGCTCCCGTGGGCGAGCCTGCACCAGTCCCCCACCCTGCCGCGCGAGTGGCGCTTGGCCCTCCATCGCATCGAGCGCCCGCGACACGGCCCGCCTGCCGAGTTCTCCTCCTGGGTGCCAACGCTCGCCACACCGCCAAACTTTCACGTGCCCGCCCGCTTTGGCCGGCTCACTCTGCTGCCATGAAGCCCCTTAAACGCCTTTGGACTGAGCTGGAACAACTTTTGACCGTGCGCGAACGGTGGCTTATCTTCGGTGCGATATTCGTTTTACTTGTGGGGGCATTTGCGAAATACTTCCGCCACGTTCAGCCCACCCGCCCGCCTGCCGCCACGGCACCGGAAACAAACCCACCAAGAACCGCCACCGAAGACCGATGATCCGTCCCCTTTTCGACGATGCCGTCCAGCTCTGCGTTGCCCGCGACCCCCGCTACACCGCGGAGGCCTACGCCTTCGTGCGCGACGCCCTGGACGTGACGATGAAGCTCATCACCGACGGCAACCCCAACTCCCGCCGGCACGTCTCCGGCCAGGAACTCTGCGACGGGGCGCGCCTGCACGCGCTGGAGCAGTTCGGCCCCATGGCCAGGCTCCTGCTCGGCGGGTGGGGAGTTCGTGATACGGCGGACATCGGCCACATTGTCTTCAACCTCATCGAAACCGAAGTCTTCTCCCGCTCCACCGAGGATCGCCAGGAGGATTTCGTCGGTGTCTTTGATTTCGCGGAGGCCTTCGACCAGCCTTTCCTCCCGCCCAGCCGCCGCCAGACTCCCGCCAGCCCGGCCGCACAGCCAGCCCGGCCCGTGAGCGCGTAAAGCTAGGAGGCTCAGTCCCGAGGACCGGAAGCCTTGCGCAGCCGGTCCATGATAGCCACGCCGAG
>JANOAS010000260.1:0-34168 GCA_031411255.1 bacterium | reverse complement strand
TCCAATGTAGAAACGCAGCAGCTTCGCACTGCGCTCGATTGCGAGATCCAGCGCAGGATCTTTCACGCCCGCCTCGCGCGCCAGCACGAGCGAAATCGTGAGCGGCACGCCCGGCGCATTCATCATCCCGTAGCCGCCGAGCCGACCGCCGGGAATCGCAAACCCATGCCCCCACGAGCCCACCGCACTCTGCCCCTTCGCCGCCTCCAGCGCGAGCCGTCGCAGCCCCGGCATCACCGACTCATCGCCGCTCGCCACGACATACTCCGCGAGCAGCGTGATGACGTAGCCGTAGTGCCAGGTCTGAAAACTACTGTCCGTAAAACCCGCCGCCCACTGAGCCTCGCGTTTCACCAGCGGGAGGTATTCGGGGTTGCCGCTGGCGAGCAAAGCGAGCGCGTTCATCGAACGCACAATCGCGTCCTCGTCATCTTTCGGCTTCGCCATCCGCGCCGCCAGCGCCTTGCACCCCAGCTCCAAAACGCGCCGCGATTTCGCGCAATCGAAAGGCGCAGTCGCACTGTAGCTTCCGAGCACCGGGAGTTTCAAAACAACCTCCACCGATTTGCCCGCCCGCCACCGCGAAACGCTCAGCTTTCCTCCGCCTGCATCCGATTCGGCGGCGGTGATTGCCTTGCCGAACTCCGTGCGCGGATCGTAGGAAAACGGCTTGCCGCCCACACCGAGAATGACATCGCCGACCGCGAGTGCTCCATCCGCAGGAGATCCCTTGGCCACCTTGGTGATCGCGATCTGGCGGGCATCGGAGGTGACCATCTTGTCGCAATAAATCCAGCCGCGTAGGCCCGTGGGCCCGAGATTCCAGTCGTGCTTCGCGCCGGAAGGGATCTTTTGGCCTTTGCTGAAGTCCGGGTTTGGCACCGCCTTCGGAGCCCCGAAAATCGGGCCGGACGTGGCGAGGATGGCTATGGCCGCGAGAGAAATGAGTGTGGTTTTCATGGTTTGGCTTTTCGTTTGGGCGGGGTCCGGCTGCCTGGCTAAAGGCCAGCGTTCATTCTCCCCTTTTCCACCACGGATACCAGTAGTCTCTTCTGGACAACCAGGACCTTTTGGGGCCATGATTCGGCCATGCCTTTGCTCTGCCCTCTTTCCGCCTCCGAACAGGCTGCTGCACACCTGCGTGCAGAGCTGGAGCGGGGGCGCTGGATCGCAGTGATGCCCGGGGCCACCGAACTTGCGGCGGACCTCGGGGTGAACCACAAGACCATCAAGGCGGCGCTCCGGCAGCTGGAACATGAGGGACTGCTGGTGGGCCAGGGCCAGGGCCGCAGACGCCGCATCGTCCCGCCCAGCGCCAAGGCTGTGCGCCTGATGCGGATCGCCATTCTGGATTTTGAGCCGATAGTCTGCACCGAGGGTTACATGGTCGAGCTGCAGCACCAGCTGCTGGCCGCGGGCCATACGGTCTTCTATGCCGAGAAATCCCTGATGGAGCTCGGAATGAATTTGGAGCGCGTCCGGCGGCTGGTGAAACGTACCATTGCAGATGCCTGGGTGATCTGCGCCGGCTCGCGGGAGGTGCTGGACTGGTTCTGCACACAGCCCGTGCCGGCGTTTGCGCTGTTCGGGCGGCGGGAGGGCCTGCCCATGGCGGCCATGGGAACGGACGGACGGCCCGCCGTGGCTGCGGCCACCCGCCATTTGATCGGGCTGGGTCATCAGCGGATCGTGATGATAAACCGCCGGCTGCGGAGGCTGCCGGAACCGGGCCCCTTCGAGTGCGCCTTCGTGGATGAACTCAAGGCGCATGATGTTCCCATTGGTGACTTCAATCTGCCTGACTGGGAGGAGACGAGAGATGGGCTTCAGGCGCTCCTGAGTTCGCTGTTCCGCGTCACGCCACCCACCGCGCTCATCATTGACGAAGCGCCATTTTTTATCGCGGCGCAGCAGTTCCTGGCCGCCCGTGGAATCCGCGTGCCGCAGCAAGTATCACTCATCTGCACGGAGGCCGATCCCGCCTTCACGTGGTGCACGCCCGCCATCTCCCAAATGCGCTGGGATTCCGGCCCGGTGGTCCGCCGCATCGTGCGCTGGGCGGCCGCCGTGAGCCGGGGCCGCAGGGATGCGAGGCAATCCAACGTGCCCGTGGAGTTTGTCGTCGGCGGCACAACCGGTCCGGCGCCGGTGGATTCAGGACAACGATGACAGCGGTTGCCTGCCGATCCCGGGCTGGGTGGGGCCGGGGCAGGCCATGGATTACTTTTCTTTTTTCATTTCCTCTTTCGCCTCGCCGGCAGGCTTGGCGACGGCGCCGGGGGCGTCGGAGTTGTCTGGTTTCAGGAAGATGCGGTTTTCCTTGTAGTTCACGACGCCGTCGAGTTCGCGGAGGAAATCAGCGCCGAAGATAGCGTCGTAATTTTTGGATCCGGCGAGGCCGGTTGTTTCCTGTTTGAAGAGGTCTGCGGCGAGGAGGGTGCGGTTGCGGATGACGGCATCGCCAATGGTGAGGGAGGTGACTTTGGCGAGGGCGGCGGGGGCCTCTCCGCCGATGCCGATGATTTTCTGATCGTAGGGACCGACGTCGACCTTGGCCTTGACGGCAAACTCGGAGTAGAGGACTCCGCCGTGGGCGCCGGTGTCGATGAGGAAGCGCGCCTTGGATTCGTTGACGTTGCCGTCGACCATGATGTGGTTGCCATCCAGCCGGTAGACGAAGGACTGGTAGCCGCGCAGATCGAGCAGCTCGCGGACGGACATGCGGCGGAACTCGGTGCTGCGGGCGATGTTTTCCCGGAGTTTGCTCCATTTTTTGAGCTGGTCGGCGTCGGCCTCGGCGAAGCGGTCGATGGGGACGGTGGTCTTGGCGCCGTTCTGCATGACGAAGGTGACGGCGTTGTCGGTCTTGTCCTCGACGGCTCCGTAGAATGACTTTCCGTCCTTGGAGGTCCAGCGGCGGAACTCCTGCTTGCCAGCGGCGGCGGGGGTGGCCGGGGCGCCGGGGGAGGGCTTGGTGTCGGCGGGCTTGGTGCCGGCACTGCGGTCGACCTTCAGGAACATGCGGCCCTCCCGGTAGGAAATGACGGCGTCCCACTCGCGGAGGAAGTCGGCACCGAGGATGCCGTCGAAGTCGCGGGCCCCGGGCTGGGCCTTGAAAAGGTCGGCGGCGATGTATTTGCGGTTGGTGACCTGGGCTTCACCGAGCTTGATTGAGGGGACGCTGACGACGGCGGCCTCCTGTTTCCCGGCGACGCCGTAGATCCACTGGTCGTAGGCGCCAATTTCGAGGCCGGCATCCTTGGCGGAGGCGTCGTGGAAGACGGTGGTCTGGGCTCCGGTGTCGACCATGAGTTTCATGGTTTTCCCGCTGACGAGGCCCTCGACGAAGATGTGGTTTCCGCTGAGGTCAAACTCGAAGGACTGGTAGCCGACGAGTTCGAGGATGTCCTGGACGGTGAGCTTGGCGAACTCGGCGTTGCGCAGGAGGTCGTCTTTGAGCTTGGTCCATTTCCGGACGAACTGCTGGTCGGGATCGCTCAGGTCGCGGATGGGCATGGGGACGACGCGTCCGTTTTCCATGAGGAAATTGACGGAGGCGTCTGTCTTTGACTGGACGACGGCCTTGAAGGTTTTACCGTCCTTTGTGTTGTAGCGCCGGTAGAGGCTGGCGTCATCGGCATGGGCGAAGGGTGCCAGCAGGAGTGCGGCAGCGAGGGCGAGGGCGGAGGAGCGGATTTTCATGGCGGTCGGTTGGGTCGGCTGAGGCTTCCGTTGTCCGGGGCGGGCGTTGCGCTATGAAAACCCGTCGGACAGGTGAGGGGATGGTACCGGGAGCGGGGCGGGTGGCAAGAATTAAGAGTGGGATTTGCGGGTTAATCTTTTCGCCCCAGTTCGAGGCGGTGCTGGAGGACGGCGGCGAGGGCGGGATTGTGCGTGACGACGATGACGGTGGTGCCATGGGCGGCGGGGAGCCCGGCGAGGAGGCGGCCGAGGGCTTCGCCATTTGCCTCGTCGAGGGCGCCGGTGGGCTCGTCGGCCAGGAGGAGGCGCGGCTGGTTGATGAGGGCGCGGACGACGGCGACACGCTGGCGCTCGCCTCCGGAAAGCTGGGCGGGTTTTTTCCCCTCGTGCCCGGCGAGCCCCACGCTGGCGAGTAGCGCTGCGGCCCGGCCGGGGGCGGAAAGGCGGACCGGGTCCTGCGCGGGGAGGGCGAGGGTGGGGACGAGGACGTTCTCCAAGGCGGTGAGGTGGGGCAGGAGGTGGTGATGCTGAAAGACGAAGCCGGCCTCCCGCGCCCGCATGGCGCTGAGCTGGTCGGCAGTGCGCCCGGTGAGGGACTCGCCAAAAAGCCTGACTTCACCGCTGGTGGGGACGTCGAGCATGCCGATGAGGTTGAGCAGTGTGCTCTTCCCGCAGCCGGAGGCGCCGACGATGGCGAGGGAGTCGCCCGCAGCCACGGTGAGGGAGAGTTCATTGAGGACGCGGCGGCCCGCCCCGCCGGCTTCGGGGTAGTCCTTGGTGACACGGATGAGTTCGACGGCGGCTGGCATGGTGAAAGGATGGCACGCTAAGAGGCAAACCAGGATTGCCAAGGGGCAAATGATCTCCATTCCAGACGGCGGGCGCGGAAAATCAGCAAAAAGGTGGAATTGGCCAGGCAACCGGGCGAGGTTGCACCGCGTACCAACGGGGCTGTTCGCCTTCATCTCTCCTGCCGTGAAATCCCTCCTCACCGTCATTTTGCTTTTCTGCATGATGCTTTCCGGATCCCTTCCGGCGGGTGCGGCCTGTGCCGTGCCGTGCGGGGCGGGGGAGTTTTCCGCCATTCAGGCGCACCCTGCAGCCTGCCCGTGCTGCAGGCCGGAAAGCTGCTGCTGCGCGATGCCTGGCGGGACAAATGCCCCGGAGGCGCCCCTGCCGGTGATGCCGCCGCGTCCTGTCTCGGCGGGTGATGTGTTTTTTCTGGAAGTCCGGTCTCTGGATTTCCCGCTGCCGGTGGTGAGAGCCGCTGTGCAGCCGGTGCCTGCGCTGCCTGCGGTGCCCCCGCTGCTCGTCCGGGCGGCGGTGCCTCTGTGCATCCGTCACTGTTCGTTCCTCTGGTGAGAAGCGGTCCCTCCCGCCCGTACTGCGCCCTGGTGGCGGCGGGCTGAGTATTGCGAGCCTCTGTGTGCGGTGCGCCGTGGCTTTTCGTTCAATTATTTACCGACTTCTCATCATGAAAACTCTCTTTACTTTTTTAGCGGTCTTGTGGGCCGGGACGACGCTGGCTGGCGCCCGTGTCGTGGAATACACGCTCAACATTTCCGAAACGCGGCTCTCTCCGGCGGGAAAGGAGGTGCGGGCGGTGACCATCAATGGCGGCATCCCCGGGCCGACGCTGCGCTTCCGGGAGGGGGATGTGGCCCGCATTCATGTGGTCAATGGAATGCCTGAGGGTGAGGTGTCCACGCACTGGCACGGGCTGCTGGTGCCAAACGTGGAGGACGGGGTGCCGTACGTCACCACACCGCCGATATTTCCCGGACAGTCGCGCACGTTCGAGTTTCCGCTGAAACAGGCGGGGACGTACTGGTATCACAGCCACACGGGCCTGCAGGAGCAGCGCGGGGCGTTCGGGGCCATCGTGATCGAGCCGAAGGCTGGTGAGCGGGTGAAGGCGGACCGCGAGGAGGTGGTGCTGCTCTCCGACTGGACAAATGAATCCCCGGAGGCGGTGATGCGCACGCTCATGCGCGGGAGCGACTGGTATGGCATCAAGAAGGGGACGGCGCAGTCGATCCTGGGCGCGGCGAAGGCCGGGTACCTGAAGGAATATTTCAACCGCGAGAAGGCGCGCCTGATGCCGATGGACGTCTCGGACGTGGCCTACGATGCTTTTCTGATCAACGGAAAACCCCGCGTGCAGATGGCGGCCCGGCCGGGGGAAAAAGTGCGGCTGCGGGTGATCAATGCCGGGGCGGCGACGTACTTTTACCTGAACTCGGCGGCGGGGCCGCTCTCCATCGTGGCGGCGGACGGGATGGACGTGCAGCCGCTGAGGCAAAACCGGCTGCTCATCGGCATGGGGGAAACGTATGATGTGATGGTGGCTGTTCCCTCCGGGCCGGGGTCCTGGGAGGTGCGCGCCACAGCGCAGGACGGCTCCGGGCATGCCTCCCTGTTTCTCGGCACCGGACCTGAAATGCCGGCACCGGACATCGAACGAATGAACCCCTACAGCATGAATGCCGCCCTGGCCGTGGTGCTGGACCAGCTGGATGAAACCGGCCCGCAGACGGAACGCCAGGCCCTGGCGGCGGAGAAAGCCCGCCCGCTGCCGCCCTACGCCCGGCTGAAGTCTGTGAAGTCCACGCGCCTGCCCGCTGCGGCACCGGTGCGCACGATGAACATCAAACTGAGCGGGGACATGATGCGCTACGTCTGGACGATCAATGGAACCACACTCACGGAGGAGAGCACCATCCCGGTGAAGCGCGGGGAGGTGCTGCGCATGGAGCTGAGAAACGACAGCATGATGCACCACCCGATGCACCTGCACGGCCACTTTTTCCGCCTGCTCATGCCGGGCGGGCCGGACCCGGATCATGCGCCGCTGAAGCACACGGTGGATGTGCCTCCGATGAGCCGACGCGTCATCGAGTTCCTGGCGGACGAGGAAAAGGACTGGGTCTTTCACTGCCACATGCTTTACCACATGCACGGCGGAATGATGAAGGTGCTCAGCTACGACGGCCAGGGCGCGGACCACCGGCCGGCGCTGGATTTGAAGAGCGAAAATCCCTTCCACTTCATGCTGGACGGCACGGTGCAGACGCAGATGAGCCACGGCCGCGTCGGGCTCATGGACGAGAAGAACGACTTCATGGCGACGTGGAAGGCCGGCTGGGGTGATCGGAAGGAGGGCCCCTTTCACACCATGGACGAGACGGAGTACGAGGTGGACCTGACCTGGATGCGCTACCTGAACCCCCGGTGGATGGTCTTTGCCGGATACCGGCTGACGAACATGATGGACAAGGAGGACAGCGCCATCGCCGGCGTCATGTACCATTTTCCGTTCATGGTCGAGAGCACGCTGACCGTCGAGAGCAGCGGCGACGTGCGGGCCGGCCTCATGAAATCCTTCCAGCTCACCGACCGTCTGAGCCTTTCAGGCGCGGTGGAGTACGACACGACCGAGCGCTTCATGTGGATGGCCGGCGCGAACTACACGCTGACGAGGACGCTCGGCCTTACCGCCTCCTTTGATTCGGACTACGGCTTTGGAGCCGGCTTTTCCTTCAGATTTTAACCCAAACCCAAAGAAAAAACAGACCATGAAAACCACACTGATCACCCTTGCGGCAACTTTGTTTACCGGCGCCGCGCTGTTCCTCACCTCCTGTGCGAGCACCGGCGGGCAGGCGTCCACCGCCACTGGAGGCGTGAAGGCCTATCCACTGAAAACCTGCCTGGTGACAGGCAATGACCTCGGCTCCATGGGTGACGAGCAGCGCATTGTCTACCAGGGGCAGGAGATAAAGTTCTGCTGCGCCCCGTGCAAAACCAAGTTCCTGAAGAACCCGGAAAAATACCTGAAGCAGCTCCCGCAGTGACACTGCCCGGCGGCTCAGCCTTCCCGAGAGATCGCTTGACCTAGGCGGTTGTCCGGGATACTGGCTGAATCCATGGGTAGGAACGCAGTGGTAGCCTTGGTCACTCTCGGGCTGGCCTGTGCAGCGGTCTATTCCTTCAAGGATACGGCGCTGTGGAGGCGGTATGTGCCAGGGGCCAAGCCCGTGGTGCCGGCGCCGTTTGGCGACCGGACGCGCACGGTGATGGACTTTTTGGACGCCACGGTGGGCGCGGGGCGTGCGGAGCGGGTCAGGTTGCTCGACCAGGCGCTGCACACGCTGCGCACCGGCACCGTGGATGACACGGTGGTGGCCAAGCTCAAACAACTGGCGCTTGAGCCGGGCGACGACGTCGTGCTCAAGTGCATCGAGGCCCTCGCCCTCACTGCCAGCTCCACGGCCATTTCCGCGCTGACCGACTTGCTGGAGCATCCGCGTGATGGCATGGCGCGCGCTGCGGCCAATGCCTTGCTGGGCCTGGAAGTACGGGGGAAAACGGCCACGGTCAATCTTGAGCGGGTCCGGACCATCGCAGCGGGCAGCCCCAACCGGGGCGCCGGCGAGTGCGCGCTCATCCTGCTCAACCGCGGCTACAGCGGAGCCCAGGAGCGGACGGCTCAGCTGATGGACGGATTCGTCGCCGTGGCGGACGTCAAACTGGCCTGGGATCGCTATCTGGAGGCCAAAAAGCAGGCACCCGATGGACGGGAGCCCGGTTTCTTTGATTTCCGGACCTGGCTGGAGCAGCAGAGCGCGAAGCCCGGGCCCGCCGGGGCCAGGTAGCGAAAGGAGCCGCAGGCCAGGCCTACCGGGACTGTCCGTCGCGCCAGGATATTTTCCCGTGGCGCTCCGGGCGTGGCAGGGCGCGCGGAGAGGTGGCCGCTGCCGGGAGTCCGGAGGATCCCGGCAGGGGATGGGCCGCAAAGGGATTTCCATGCGCCACGCGCGGGGGCAGGATCGCCACTCCGCAGTGCGGGCATGGTGCGGCCTGGCCGTCGTATTTCTCCGGCTCGCGGATGACGAGGACGACGGAGCAGGCGGGGCAGTTGAAACCGATTGGCCGGTTCGTCAAAACCACCGGCGCCGCCTGGCGGGCCACGGGCGTGGTGGAGACGGTGCGCCTGCCGGCCAGCCGCGGTTCGATCCGGCGCACTGGTCCGTTGAGCACCGGCTTGACCGCCCGCAGCGTGGGCATCGGCGGCCAGTTTGGGTCGGACTCGGGCGCGGCATGGATCTTGTCCATCCACACAGGTACCGGCAGGTCAACTTCATGTGCCGTTCCCTCAGAGTGGTCTCCTGTGGGGAGTACGACCGCAGGTCTTGCCATCCCGGCCACGGGAAAGGGTGGCCACGAAGGCATCTGGGACTGTGGTGGAGGGGTTTCGTCCAAGGTCATGAGGGCATTTAATACTAAAGAGAGCTTAACCTTCAATACTAAATTACAATTTTTGCGAATAAAGCGGAAAACCCCTGTGGGGCGGAGAGGGAATGAGGGCTCTTGAGAATGGGGAAATCTCCCCTAGACTGGGAGGGTAGTTTGATTTTTCTCCCCAGCCATGATGAGCCAGATGCCCGTGCGTAACTTCCTTTTCACCAGCGTATTTATCGCCCTGGCCGGGTCTGCTTCGGCTGGTGATTCCAGCGTGAAATTCAACCGGGACATCCGCCCGGTCATGTCGGACACGTGTTTCCACTGCCACGGGCCGGATAAAAATTCACGGAAGGCAAATTTGCGGCTCGATCTGCGGGACGAGGCCCTGAAACCGGCGAAATCCGGAGCCGTGCCCATCGTGCCGGGCAAACCGGAGGAGAGCGAGGTGATCAAGCGCTTCTTCACCCCCGTGGCCGACGACCTCATGCCGCCGGAGGAGGCGCACAAGGCGCTCACCCAGGAGCAAAAGGACCTCTTCAAACGCTGGATCGCCGAGGGGGCCAAATACGAAGCCCACTGGGCCTACACGCCTCTCGTCCGCCCGCCGGTGCCGGCGGTGAAGCAGAAGGACTGGGTGAAAAGTCCGATCGATGCCTTCATCCTGGAAAAACTCGAGGCCGCCGGCGTGGCGCCCAGTCCGGAGGCTTCATCCACGGTGTTGCTGCGCCGCCTTTCCCTGGACCTGACCGGTCTGCCGCCGGAGCCTGGCACGGCGGGCGGCCCCGTGGGGGAAATGGCGGAGCGGCTGCTGAAGAGCCCGCACTTTGGCGAGCGGATGGCTGTCTGGTGGCTGGATGTGGCCCGGTTCACGGACACGGTGGGCTTCCATGGCGACCAGAACCTGCGCAACTTTCCCTACCGGGACTATGTCATCGGCGCCTTCAACCGGAACCTGCCCTTCGACCAGTTCACCCGCGAGCAGCTGGCAGGTGATCTGCTGCCAAACCCGACCCCGCAGCAGCTGGTGGCCACGGGATTCAACCGTCTGAACATGGTCACCCGCGAGGGCGGGGCGCAGCCGAAGGAATACATCGCCAAATATGGAGCCGAACGCGTGCGCACGGTGGGAGGGGCTTGGATGGGCTCCACGCTGGGCTGCTGCGAGTGCCACGACCACAAGTTTGACCCGTTTCTCGCGAAGGACTTCTACTCCATGCAGGCCTACTTCGCCGACGTGAAGCAGTGGGGTGTCTACAGTGACTACGGCTACACGCCGAATCCGGACCTGAAGGGCTGGAGCAACGAGCACCCCTTCCCCCCGGAGATCCAGGTGGAGAGCGACTACCTGAAGGAGCGCCGCGCCGGACTCCGCACCCGCATGGCCGCGCTGGCCGCCGGCCAGGAAAACAGGGCCGCCGCCTGGACTGCCGCCAGCCGGGCGTGGTTGAAGGAAAACACCACCGGCTGGGCCGCTTCCACGCCGCTGGTCGCTTCCAGCACCGCGTCTCCAAAACCAAAAAAAGGCGCTCCGGCCAAGGCTGCGAGGGCTGCGGCGAAAAAGGCTGCCTGTGATCCCGCTCAGGATGAAAAACCCGAAGCCGCCACTGTCGCCGCCACCGTCCGGCCGGATGGAGCCATCGTTTTCACCGCCGCTGCCACGGAGACAAACACGCTCACCTTTTCCCCGCCCGCAGGCTGGCTGGCCACGCTGCGGCTGGATGTGCTGCCCGACCTGGCGCGCAAGGGCAGCATCCTGCGCTCCGGCGCCCAGGGTGGAGCCACGGTGAACCTGAAAGCCAGCCTCCTGCGCAAGGATGCCAAGAAGGAGACCCCGCTCGCCATCCGCTACGCCACAGCTACGCACAAGGAGCCACGCTACCGGAACGGGAACGAAGTGGACGACATCCTCGGCGGCTGGAAAACACCCGCCGCCGCCTGGAACCAACCCCAGACCGCCGTCTGGTGCCTGGACGCCCCCGTGGAGCTGGCCGCCGGAGACGTGGTGAAAGTGGAGCTGGCCGACAACGCCCTCTCCTCCGTCCGCTTGTCCTTCTCCCGCTTCGCCGTGCTCGACGACACCACTAATCTCGCCTCCGCCACCGCCGCTGGACTGGAGTCCTGGCTGGCCAGCACCGGCGCAGACGCCGCCGCCTTCGCGGAGTGGAAAAAACTTTTCGCCGCCATGCACGAGTGCCATGGCGGAAAGGCGTGGACCGTCGTCACCGAGGCCCGCGCTCCGCTCACCGTGCGCGTGCTGCCGCGTGGAAACTGGATGGACGAGACCGGCCCGGTCGTCGAGCCTGCTTCCCCGGTCTTTCTCACAGCAGGCTCGCCTGCCTCCGCCACCCGCCGCACCCGGCTGGATCTGGCGAACTGGCTCTGCTCCGCAGAAAACCCGCTCACCGGTCGGGCCGTCATGAACCGGCTCTGGAAGCAGTTCTTCGGCACCGGGCTCAGCGCCATCGTGGACGACCTCGGCGCCCAGGGCGAACCTCCCTCGCACCCGGAGCTGCTCGACTGGCTCGCCGTCGAGTTCCGCGAGAGCGGCTGGGACATGAAGCACATGATCCGGCTCCTCGTCACCTCCGCCACCTACCGCCAGTCCTCCAGCCTGCGGCCCGAAATGCGCGAGATTGATCCCGCGAACCGCCTCCTTTCCAGCCAGAACCCGCGCCGCTTGGATGCCGAGTTCGTCCGGGACAACGCGCTCGCCATCTCAGGCTTGCTCAACCCAGACATGGGCGGCCCCAGCGTCAAACCCTACCAGCCCACCGGCTACTACGCCGCCCTCCAGTTTCCCGACCGCCCCTACGATGCCAGCCCGGACGACCGCCAGTGGCGGCGCGGCGTCTACATGCACTGGCAGCGCACCTTCCTCCACCCCATGCTGGCGAACTTCGACGCCCCCATGCGCGATGAATGCACCGCCGCCCGCACCAACTCCAACACCCCCCAGCAGGCCCTCACCCTGCTCAACGACCCCGCCTTCGTCGAGGCCGCCCGCGCCTTCGCCACCCGCCTGCTGAAGAGCACCGTAAAGGACGATTCCTCCCGGATCGGCCTCGCCTATGAGCACGCCCTCTTCCGGCGGCCCGATGAGCAGGAAATCACCTCCCTTCTCTCCTTTTTGCAAACCCAGCGCACCGCCTGGAAGGCTGACCCCGCCGCCGCTGAAAAAATGCTGAAAACCGGCCTCACCCCACTCCCGCCGGACACCGACACCACCGAACTAGCCGCTTGGACCAGCCTCTGCCGGGTCATCCTGAACCTCCATGAAACGATTACACGTTATTGAAAGGCAGGTCGTTCCTGAGATTGGAAATTTCAGAACACTCTGTCAAGAGTCGGGACAAGAATTCAGCCTCCAAACCAGCTTCCAACACGCCGTGCGCCTCTGAAATCAGCAATCAATAATTTCCAATTAGCAATTTCCCCTCCCCCTTCCCTCAGCGCCCGCCAGCCACCCGGCTCTCCCCGCCAAAATTCCGCAATCCGCAATCCGAATTCCGCAATCTCATGTCTCCCTCCGCCTTTGCCACCAGCGTCAACCGCCGCGCCTTCCTTCTCCAGTCAGCCTACGGTTTGGGCGGGGCCGCCCTCGCGGGATTGCTCCAGCGCAGTGAAGCTGCCGCGCCTTCCACCCGCTGGACCGGCACGCTGGCGCGTCCGCATTTTCCCATCCGGGCCAAGCGCATCATCCATCTCTGCATGGCTGGCGGTCCGTCGCATGTCGAGTCGCTGGATTGGAAACCGGAACTGAAAAAACTCGACGGCCAGCCCTTTCCCGAGTCCTTCACCAAAGGGCAGCAGCTCGCCCAGCTCCAGGGCGCCGTGCTCAAGGCGCGCGGGCCCTTCTGCAGTTTCAGCCGCTATGGGAAGTCCGGCCTGGAACTCAGCGACCTCTTTCCCCACATCGGCGGTCTGGCCGATGACCTCTGTGTCGTCCGCTCCATGACCACGGAGCAGATCAACCACGACACCGCCCACGCCTTCATGAACACCGGCTCCATCATCAAGGGCCGCCCCAGCATGGGCTCCTGGCTGCTCTACGGGCTGGGGTGCGACACGGAGGACCTCCCTGGTTTCATCGTCCTCATGTCCGCAGGCAAGACCGGGCTCCAGCCCGTTTCCGCCCGGCAGTGGTCCAGCGGGTTTCTCCCCAGCAGGTTCCAGGGCATCCAGTTCCAGTCAAAGGGGGACGCCGTTCACTACGTGGGCAACCCGGAGGGCGTCTGCCAGAGCACCCAGCGCCAGATCATCGACGAGATCAATCTCCTCAACGGCCACCTCGCAGAGAGCCGCATCGATCCCGAGATCCAGACCCGCATCAGCCAGTACGAGATGGCCTTTAAAATGCAGGCCTCCGTGCCCGAGCTGACCAGCATGAAGGACGAGCCCGCCTCTGTCCTGGAAATGTACGGCGTGAAAGAGCCGGGCGACGGGTCATTCGCGTCGAACTGCCTGCTCGCCCGCCGCCTGGCCGAGCGCGGCGTGCGCATGATCCAGCTCTACCACCGCGCCTGGGACCACCACGGCGATGTCCAAGGCGGTATGACCAGCGCTGCTGCCGACGTGGACAAACCCACCGCCGCGCTCATCCGCGACCTCAAGCAGCGCGGTCTCCTGGATGACACCCTCATCCTCTGGGGCGGTGAATTTGGCCGCACCCCCATGGGCCAGGGCACCGGCCGCGACCACCACATCCTCGCCTTCAGCCTCTTCATGGCCGGCGGTGGCGTCGCCGCAGGCCACGTCCACGGTGCCACCGACGAACTCGGCTACCGCGCCGTTCACGACGTTGTCAGCGTCCACGACCTCCACGCCACCATGCTCCACCTCATGGGTGTCGACCACAAACAGCTCAACAGCAAATTCCAGGGCCTTGACGTGCGCCTGACCGGCATCGCCGGGGAGGTGGTGAAGGGGCTGGTGGGGTAGGCCGTATTCGCAGTGCCGCTGTCGGTTTGAAATTCTGGGGCGCATCCGGCCACGCCTGCCTGGTTACCCCGCTTGAGGCCTCGGCAGAGGTGCCAGACGAAAGCCCACAGTTTCGGCGCCGGGTTGGCCCGGAGCGTGGGTGAATCACGGTTCGATGATCCGCAGCGTTGGAAGAATGTTGCGGAAATCGGTGGCATTGCGCGTGATGATCCCTTGGAAGCGTTCCGCATAAGCCGCAATCAATACATCAGCCACCGGGCGCTTGGCCGCCTGAGACTGCCTGCGCCTTGCCTGAAACTGATGCCAAAGGCGGTGGGCCAGAATTGTGTCCCCAGCGTTCCAAAACTCGGAGGTCCCGATATGGGAAGATCTAAGGAATGCCTCGGCCGCCAACTCTTCACCCATGAAAGCAGGCCCGAGTTCCACGAAGGTGACCGGGCTGACGACGAGTCCATCGCCGAGATGAGCCTGCAGGCACGCCGTGGAAATCGGTTCAAATGCCGGGTCGGCCGTCGCCAAATCAAGCACAACGGACGTATCTACGACCCAAGCCATTTCAATCGTCCTCTCCCTCCCTCAAGACCTTCATAGCCTCCGCCGTGGTCTTCCAAGGATTGCGGGGAGCCCTTCTACGGGCTTCGGCGACCATCTGACGGTACTCGTCGAGGGTTGGCACCGGTTCGGCCGGTGGGATGTTCGACATGGCTACTTTCACGCGAGAACCCTTGGGGAAATGGCGCAGCATGTCGGCAACGGCGGCCGTCATGTCGTCGTCAACATCAAGAGTGGCTGTGATCGCGCTCATGGTCCCGAGTTTAGAGTTTGTCCCATTGGATTTCAACCATCGCTTCCAGGATTGTGACGTGACGGCAGCGCCCGCCCCTACGGGTTTTCCCCGAGTGTGGAATGAGCAGGCGGTGCGGGGCGGGCGTCTTATAATGCAGCCCGACTCTCCACCACCATGTCCACCCCCACATTTACCGAAGAAGGCATCAAAAGGCTGCCGCAGCCCATTGTTGACAAGCTGCAAAGCCTGATCGCGCGCATCCGCCGGGTGCTGCTCATCAAGGGGCTGTATGCCACTGCGGCGGCGCTCATCTTTGCCCTGCTCTGCGTCATGGGGGTCGATGCTGCCTTCGATGTGGCCCACCCTGTCATCCGCTGGGGGCTTTCGCTGGCGGCGTTTGGGTTTGCCGGTGCGGTGGCCTGGCGGTGGCTGATCCGGCCCCAGTTTAAAAAAATCTCCCTCACCAGCATCGCGCGGCTCATCGAAATCCGGCACCCGGAAATGCACGAGCGCATCTCCACAGCGGTGGAACTGCTGGGAAGCAAGGACGCGGAATCCATGAAGGGCTCCGACCAGCTGCTGGGCGAGGTGGTGAAATCCGCCCTCCTGGACGCCGAGACCGTCAGCCCCGAGGTGGAGGTGACGATGAATCCGGTGAAGCAGCCGAAGTGGGCCGCCATCGCCGCAGTGGGTGTGCTCCTCGTGCTCTTTGCCTTGTGGCCGCGCCATTCCGGGCTGCTGCTGGCCCGGGCGGTGGCCCCGTTTTTGAAAATTGGGAACGCCAGCTCGTTTGAACTGCGCGTCATCACCCAGGACCTGACGGTGGCCGAGGGCGAGCCCATCACCGTGCTTGTGGCCGCGAAGGGCCGGCAGGACCGCCGGGTGGACCTGCACACCGTCAGCCCCGCCGGTGCGACGGTGACGGAGCGCATGCTGAAGGAGATTTCCTCCCAGGTGGAGAAGGACGAGACCGCTTTTGCCCTTCATTTCCCGGCGGCGAAGGAGTCGTTCACCTGGTATGTGACGGCGGGACGGGCCCGCACGGCCTCGTTCAGCGTGACCGTGGTGCCGCGTCCGGAGATCGAGAACTACCAGCTCATCTACGACTACCCGGCCTACACTGGACTGCCGCAAAAGGTGGATCCGGATTCCCTGGGCGACATCAGCGCCCCGGCGGGCACGAAGGTGACGGTCAAGGCAAAGCTGAACCGGAAGCTGGCCACTGGCGAGGTCGTCGTCGACGGTGGGGAGGAGGCCCGGGGCATCGACGGCGCCGTCACATTTCTGGAGGAAAACGGGCAGCCCCGCGCGCAGTGGGTCACCACGCTGCTGAACGGGCAGAACAGCCACTGGGAGATGCATGTGAAGGACTCAACCGGCCTGGCGAACGTCGCCCGCGCCCACGAACTCCGCGCCCTGAGTGACGAGGGCCCGACGGTGGTCATTGATTCTCCGCTGGAAAGGGAAATCCAGCTCAAGCCCACGGACACCCTGCCCGTGGAGTACAGCGCCAGCGAGGACTACGGCTTCAGCGCCGTCGACCTGCGTGTGAAGCTCGACAGCCGCGGCGAGACCCGCATTTCCCAGACCCTGCCTGAGCGCGACCCGTCCATCCCCATGACGTGGCATGGCAGGGCGGCTCTGGATTTGTCCAAGCTGAATCTCGATGGCGTGCGGGACCTGCGCGTGCGCGTCCAGGTGTCGGACAACCTGCCCAAAGACCTGAGTGGACCGCAGATCGGCATGAGCGATGAGATCGTCATCCACCTGAACCGCGGCGCGGAGAGCTTCATGGAGCAGACGGTGGCGAAACAGGAAAACGCCGTGCGCAAGGAACTCGACCAGCTGAAGAACCAGCTCTACGAGGAAAAAAACCAGGCTGAGCAGAAAATGTGGCAGCTGCGCAACAAGGAGGAGATGAAGCCCGAGCAGCTGGACCAGCTGGAAAAACTCCAGCAGAAAACTGCCCAGACCGCCGAGGCTCTGGCAAAGTTGGCCGAGAAAATGGAGAAGAGCGCTTTCGCCGAGCGGGCGAAGGAAATCGCCGCCGCCGCACAGGACGCCAAACCGGCTGCCGAGGCTCTGCAAAAAATCCCCCAGTCCGACAGCCCGCAGGAGCGTTCAGAGGCCGCCCAGGAGGCTCGTGACGACCTTGCGAATGCCGTGAAGAAGGTGGAGGACACGCTGAACAATCTCTGGCAGGACACCCAGCAGGCCAAGCAGGCCGCCCAGCTCGCCGCACTCGCCCAGCAGCAGCAGCAGCTGGCCGACCAGGCCGCTGCCGCAGCGAAACCGGAGGCCAAACCGGACGCAGCCTCCCCGCAGACCGCGCAGAACGATCCCGCGCAGGCTCAACCCCAGCCGGCGACACCCGACGCCCAGACGGCTCAAAATTCCCAGCCTCAGCCCCAGCCGAATGCGGCCACCCCTGCCGCCCAAGACCCGGCTGCCGCCGCCGCCACGCCGCAAGCCCCGCAGGCTCCCACCGGACAGCCGGACAAACCGGAACTCGCGGCCAAGTTTGACCCGCAGCAGTGGCAGCAGCAGCAGCAGGACGTGGCCGGGCAGATCCAGAACATGAACAACCAGGCCCAGGGGCAAAACCCGCAGGCCACCGCTGACCAGTTGAAAAAACTCGCCTCCCAGGCGCAGGACCTGGCCAAACAAGCCGACGCCCAGGCCGATGCCCAGGAAGCCGCCACCAAGCAGGCCGCCCAGGACAGCACCGCGGCCGGTGACGCCAAGGCCGCCCAGCAGGAGGCCACCGCCGCGCAGGCCGCCCGGGAGCTGGCGGAGAAAACCAAGCAGTTTGACCAGCAGGCCGGCCAGCAGCTGGACCAGAACGGCCTCGCCGCCACCGCCGTCGAGCAGGCCACCATGCAGCTCAATGACGCCGCCAAGTCCGCCACCGAGGCCGCCAGCCAGTTGAGCGCCGAACTCAGCAAGCAGGCCGAATCCGGCAGCCCTGATCCCGCCGGTGCCCAGCCTGGCCAGCAGCCGCAAACCGCCCAGTCCACCCCTCCGCAGCAAGGCCAGCAGCCCCAGTCCGCGCAGGGGGACGCCGCCCAGCCGGCACAGTCCGGGCAAAATGCGGACGCCAATTCCGCCGCCACCCCCGCAGACCCGGCCATTGCCGCTGCCGCTGCTGCAGCTGCCAGTGCTGCGGGAGACGCAGCCACCCCGGCTCCCACTCCGGCAGATGGTGCAGCTCCGGCCACTCCCGCCTCTGGCGATGCCGCCCAGGCCGCCGCCACACCACCCGCCTCCGCTGGTGAAGCTGCCATGCAAACGACGGGCCAGCAGCTCAATACCGCTGCCGATGCCCTGAACATGGCTGCCCAGGCCCTCACCTCCCAGGCCGAGAATCTCACCGAGGGCACCGGCGCCCTCGCCCAAGCCACCCAGCAGAGCCAGCAGGCCTCCCAGGCCGGGCAGCAGGCCCAGCAGGCCGGACAGCAGGCCGCGCAGCAGGCGGCGCAGGCTGGTCAAAATCAGCAGGCCCAGCAGGCCGCCGCCGCCCAGGCCTCCGGCGAGGCCCTCGGGAAAAACGCAGCCACCCCGGCCCAGCAGGCCGCCAGCAATCTCGCCATGGCCGCCGCCGCCGCGCAAAAAGCCGCCGGCATTCCCCAGGGCGGCCTGAATTCCCAGTCCATGGGCCAGCACAACACCCCGCCCCAGCCCGGACAGGGCCGCGGCCAGCAGCAGAACATGGCCAAACAACCCGGCCAGCAGCCCGACCAGCCCGGTGATGCGCAGGACCAGCAGGGCCTCCAGGCCACCCAAGCGTACACCCTTCCGCCTGAACTCGCCAAGCTCGGCCTCACCTCCGACGAATGGGCCCGCCTCCGCGGCCTCGTTCAGTCCGGCGCCGGCGCCGAGGGGGACCGGGTCCCGACCGAGTATCGCGACCTCGTCCGCGGCTACTTCCGTGCCCTCTCCGCCGGCCCGGCCGCTGCGGCTCCGGGAAAAAACTGAGGGTAGGGAATTCCTCCTCACTCTCAGTCCTGAGAAAAAATTGGCCTAAGACTTCCTCTTGGAGTAGAGTTTCACCCGTCATGAAACTCCCCCTCATCGCCTCCCTTCTCCTTGGTCTGGCCGGTGCCTCCTCCCTCCGCGCCGCTGACGAACCGGCTCCCACGCTCCTGCCAGTCGATCCAGGCTCCCCCGCAGCCCCGCCACCGGCTGTCCCTGCGAAACCCAAAGTCGCCATCATGGAGGCCACAGTCACCCTGAACGGAGAGAACCGTCCCGACCTCGGGCGCTCTTTTTCCGACAGCCTGGCCAGCGGCATCCTGAAAACCGGAGCCGTCGACATCATCGACACCGAAACTTTTGCCAAAGCCGAAAACGGCCAGAAGCAGTCCCCCGTGCAGGTCGGCAGCGCCTCCGGGGCCGCCTTTGTCTATGTGCCCACCATTGTCGGGCAGGATGAATTTTACAAGCTCACGCTTAAGAAGCTGGCAATTCCCAGTGGCCGGATCGAGGAGATCACCGAGGAAAGTGCGAGCGGCTCCAGCGCCCGACTTTTCGAACTCATGGACCGCGTCGTCCTCCTGATGTCCCCTCCGCCGCCACGTCCCGTGCGTGCCCCGGTTTACAGCACCATCCGCTCCTGGATGTCCGGCCCCGCCGATGTTTCGAAGGCCCTGGCCGACGCACCCGCAGCCCTCCCGCGCGGCCACGCGGCGAAAAAGTCCGCCACCGAGCCAGCCCACGCCGAAGTCCGCGCCGCACGCGACCTGCCCAAGGCTGTTCCTGCGCCGAAACCCGCCGAAAGCGGCGCGGACGAAGGTTCCGGGACGGAAATCGAGGAAATCGGCTGCGTCACCGCCGTGAATTTCGACTGGTCCTTCGCCGTCATCCGGCCCCGCCCGGGGCAGAAAATGAAAAGTGGCGACGTCATCCTCATCGCCGTCAACGGATGGACCCGCCCCACCCTCCAGGCCACCATCACCCGCAAGCAGGGCGACCAGTACGTGGCCGAATTTGAGCCCGTTTCCGGCACACTTTCGCTTCCCGGGCAGGCTCTGGTGTACGCCTGGCAGCCCGGCGCCGCCCCGCCGCCTCCTGCGCCGATTCCTCCGCCGCCTTCTAATTCGTTCTAAATCCGCGTTTTTCACCCATTCTCAGTAAAAACCCATCCCTCGCCTCAGAAAAAACACGCATCTTGCAATTTTGCTGTTGCCATCCACCCTCATTCCTCGCTACCTTCACGCCACCCTTTATGAAAAAAGCTTTGCTGATTCTCGTCACGGTCGCCATCGCTGGCACCAGCTTCGCCGACATCACGGCTCCTCCCGGAGCCAAGTACCGTCGTTTTGGCAAGCTCGGTCGCGGCTTGGCCAACATTATCTATGGATGGACAGAAGTGCCCATGCAGTGGACCCGCTCCAACACCCATGATGGCTCCAGCGAAGCCGCCTACGGCCTCACTTGGGGTGCCTACAAGACCGTTGTCCGCGTCGCTTGGGGCCTCTACGACGTCGTCACCTTCCCTTTCCCCACCTACAAGGGCGGTTACAAGGCCCCCTTCAAAAACAAAGAAACGCTTGACGCCCAAAACGGCTACGCTGATTTCCCGCCGGAAATCGGCTTCCAGGGCGGTTCCTTCTCCAACCGCTTCTCCGGTTTTTAATCCGCAGACACCCTTTTTCGAAAAAACCCGCCGGTTTCTGCCGGCGGGTTTTTTTGCTTCCCCGCACGGCCCTGCGCGCGTCTATTGATCCGAGCCACCTCACGCCCATGCCTGCCGCCGTCCTTCCAGCCCCATCGCCCGTCCGTCGCCTTCCGGCCACCGGTCTGCTTTTCCTTTTTGCGGTCTGCCACCTGCTTCTCCCCTGTGCCGTCCGAGCCGCCGATCCGGTGAAAAAGCCCGCCACTCCCGAGCGGAGCCCGGAGGAGTTTTGCCTCCTCGTCGAACCAGCGGAGGGGCCTCAGGTCACCCGGCCCATTCCTGGCGCGAAAAAAACCGCCCTCGTTGCGGGCCGGGAAACCAGCATCGGCGGCGTGCGGTACTACACCGCCGAGGAATGGAAGACAATGGGCGCGGACTGGGACGCCTTCATGAAAAGGGCCGAACCCTCCGCCACCCGAGCCCTGGCCGCCCTGAAGCCCGAGTTCACCAAGGACAAGCGCGACCGCGTCCAGTCCGCCACGCTCAAAAGCACCAGCCCCCTCACCGCCAGCGCCGTGCTCGCCCCGGGGTTTCTGGATCTCTTCAAGCCCACCCTCGGCGACGACCTTGTTGTCCTCATCCCGGACCGGTTTACCATCCACGTCTTCGCGCACGGCTTTGGCGACTACCAGGAGTTCGGACAAAAAGTCCTCCTCCAGTATGCCCAGTCCTCCTTTCCCGTCAGCTACGAGGTTTTTACCGTCAACAAACAGGGCCTGAAGTGCATTGGCTCCTTCCGGACGGAGTGAGGGGGCGGTGAGCGGTTATCAGTTATCAGTTAATAGTTTATGAAACAATCCCCCCTCCAGATTTGAATGCCATCCCAGTTCCTGTTAACTGATAACCTTTAACCGATAACCGAACCCCCAAATGATCACCTTCCTCCGCGGCCAGCTGGCTGAAAGTTTCCCGAACCGCGCCGTCGTCGATGTCCATGGCGTCGGCTACCAGGTCCACATCCCCGTTTCCACCTACGACCAGCTGCCGCCGCCCGGGCAGAACGTGAAGATTCTGACCCACTTCCAGGTGCGGGAGGACGAGCAGTCACTCTACGGGTTCGCCAGCGAGGAGGAGCGGGATCTTTTCCGCCTGCTCATCAACCAGGTGAGCGGCATCGGGCCCAAGCTGGCCCTCGCCGTGCTCAGCGGCATGACCGTTCAGCGGTTCAAGGCCTGCGTGGTCAACAACGACGTCACCTCCCTCTCCAAGCTGAAGGGTCTCGGCAAAAAGACCGCCGAGCGCATTGTCTTGGAATTGAAGGACAAGGTGGGCGTGGCCGCCGCCTGGCAGGCCGCCAGCGCCTCCACGCAGGAGCCCGGCCAGCAGCAGGCCATGGATGCCATCCTCGCCCTCATCACCCTCGGCTACAAGCAGGTGGATGCGCAGAAAGCCGTGAAGGACGCCCTCACCGCCAGCCCGAAGGCCACCGCCGATGAACTGCTGCGCAACGCCCTGCGCGTGCTCAACAGCTGAGCCCCGCCTTTTCCCGCCATCCATGCTCACGCCCGAAGCCTTCGCTGCCGCCTTTCCGAAAAACGGCCTCTTTGCCGAAAAAGACTGGCTGCTTTCCCCCGAGCCCTTCCCCTTGGAGCCGAAGCTCGCGGAGGAAATCTCCGGGCTTGGCCACAGGCTGCGCGTGTTTTTGAAGGCGTGCAATGCACTGTATCACAGAAGTGTGAAGGGGAAGCTTCCCCCGTGGATCGCCTCCGCGGTGGATGCGGGGAAACCGGCCAGCCTGCTCGAAATCGCCCGCGCTCCCGCCCTGCGAGAGGAACTCCCCCGCGTCATCCGCCCGGACCTCCTGCTCACGGCGGACGGCCTCGCCCTCACGGAGATCGACAGCGTGCCGGGCGGCATCGGGCTCACGGCCTGGCTGAATGAAACCTACGCCGCCTCCGGTGCGGAAGTCATTGGCGGGCCGCGCGGCATGATCGACGGCTTCGGCTCGCTCTTCCCGCGCGGGGCGGACCTCCTTGTTTCCCAGGAGGCCGGCAGCTACCGCCCGGAAATGCAGTGGCTCGCGGAAAAACTCGGTCCCGCCTTCTCAGTCGCCTCCGCAGAGGACTACACGGCGCGGGACCGCGATGTCTACCGCTTCTTCGAACTGTTTGATTTGCCCAACCTCCCCGCCGCCCCGGCCCTGCTGGCCGAAGTCGCCGCCGGTCGCCTGCGCATGACCGCCTCGCCCAAGCCCTGGCTGGAGGAGAAAGCCTGGCTCGCCCTGTTTCACCTGCGCCCGCTTCTGGAGACGTGGCGGCGCGAGCTGACGGACAACCAGCTCCACCGCCTTCAGAAAATCATTCCCTACAGCTGGCTCGTCGATCCCGCACCGCTCCCGCACCACGCCGTGCTCCCGCGCCTGGAAATCCAGAGCTGGGACGAACTCGCCGCTTTCTCCCAAAAGCAGCGCCAGCTCGTCCTGAAACTCAGCGGATTTTCCGAACTCGCCTGGGGCTCCCGCAGCGTCACCATCGGGCACGACGTCTCCCAGCACGAGTGGGCCGCCGCCGTGGCAGAGGCGCAAAAATCCTTCGCCACGAACCCGTTCGTCCTCCAGGAATTCCGCCCCGCCCGCGTCGTCGAGCATCCCTACTACGACCGCGAGACCGGCCTCCTCCGCACCCTGCGCGGGCGCGTCCGCCTTTGCCCGTATTTCTTCGCCTCCGCTGCGGACGACTCGCTCACGCTCGGCGGCATCCTCGCCACCATCTGCCCGGAGGACAAAAAAATCATCCACGGCATGAAGGACGCCATCCTCGTACCGTGCTGCGTTAGCGCTTACGGCGCTTAGCGTCGTCTGTCAGCACCTCCACCGGCATTCCGTCCGGGGAGAGCAGCCGGGTGCTGAGCAGGACAAAAAGCGCCTGGTCGGTCTGCCCGGAGTCGATCCGCACCACCGCCGACTGCGGACCCGCCAGGCTTACGTCCAGCTCCGTGTTATCCCCACCGACCGATGCCGAGCCCCGCAGCCGCAGGTAGCCGCCCTGGCGCTCCGGGTTAAAACCGGCAAAAATCCCATTTTTGCCCTCTTGGCCGATGTTCACCACGGCCAGCTGTCCGGGCCGCGTCATGACTGAAGGGGCCGTTAGCAGGTTCAGTCCGCGCGTCTGGGACATGGTCGTCATGAGGATCTGAAACTCCTCGTCCGTGTTCACCACCCACCCGTCACGCCCGCTCCACTCCGGCGGCAGACTCGCGGCCTGAATGCTGACGAATTTGGACATGATGTGAACCGTCTCGCGCGGCCCGGATTGTTCCTCGATGAGGGCCTTGGCCACGCGCTGGTCGTGAGGGGTGGCGTGCAGGGCGAGTTCGGCTGTGGAGGGGTCCCACATCGCGAAAGCGGGTGGCTGGAGAAAGACGCCGTTGCCGGTGAGTTCACGTCCGGAATCTGATAGATACCCCACCTGGTCAGCCTTGATGTTGAGAGAGTCGCCGGGTGATTTTTCGGCCTTCGTCACGCCCAGATGGTAGGTCATCCCCTGCGAATCCAGCCTGTAGAGGGATTTCGGTTCCGACTGTGCAGGCTCTCCCTTGACGCCACCACTGGGCGAGGCCGGGTTGACGAAGCGAACTATGCCGGCACCGTTACTCGTTGTGCTAAAAGTACTCGACCCATACGCCGCCAGAAAATCCGGGCTCGTCAGCAGCGTCACCTCTTTCAATTCCCCCGACTGATCCAGCCCCGCCTTCGGCTTGAAGAGCACGTGCGGCGGTTCCAGGACGAGGTCGGCGTCCACCTGGACGGCGAGGAGCCGGAGGGCGCTCAGGAGCGGGCGGTCGCTGAGGTTCGTGGCCACGGGGTGGGCGGTTTTGGACGGGGTCTCGCCGTCCCCCTCTTTCCAGCCCCAGTCCAGCCCGGCTAGGTCCTTGTCGTGGTCCATTTCCTTCACCTGCGCCAGCAGCCAGTCCATGGCCGCATTCAGGTCCATGCGCTCGCCGGTGCCAGTTTTGGGCAGGAAAAAATGGGCCAGCTTGTGGCGGAATTCCAGCTCATCCATCGCCCTGCCCTCGTCAGCCTTCGCCAGTTGGGCGGCGGATTTTGCCCTGAGCCGGGGCGGGACGATGCGGCGGACCGGCTCCTTTTTTGCCACGGGGGCGGCAGATTTCTCCACAGGCCGGTGCAGGAGTGCCCAGGTGGAAAAAAGCACCACGGCAGCCGCCGCAGCCGCCCCCGCCCAGCGCCAGCGCGTGGTGCGGAGGACCGGAGCCACGGGCGCGGCCAGGGCGCGGCGGAGCGCGGCATCCGTGCGCACGCTGCGGGCGAATTCCTGCGCCGCCTCCGGGTCCGCAGCCAGCAGGGCGGCTAGTTCGGCGGCCTCGGCAGGGGTGGTCTCGTGGTCGAGGTGTTTGGAAATCAGCTCAGTGGTGTTCATGGGTTTTCTCGGGATGGGCCGCCCTCCAGACGGCGGCGGATGCAGACCTCCAGCTGCTGCCGGAGGCGGGAAAGGGACTTGTGGACGGCCTCCAGGCTCAGGCCCAGCGTGCGGGCGATCTCCGGTCCGCGGCGGTCCTCCTCGTAGCGCAGGGCCAGCAGGCGGCGGCCCTTCTCGGGCACGGACTTCAGGCACTCCGCCAGCGCCTCCTCGCGCCCGCCCGGCGGGGACTCTGTGGCGTCGAACGCGGCCTGCAGTGCCTCGATCGTCTCCGGCGGAAACGTCAGCGGGAAGCGCGCGTTCTTTCGCCCCGCCTCCAGGAGCTTCAACGTGGCCACCCCGCGCGCCCAGGCGCCGAAGGAGCGCGTCGCGTCAAACGTGCCGAATTTCTCCCAAAGCGTGCGCGACACCTCCTGGAACACATCCTCCCTCGCGTGGGCGTCCCGCACCATCGCGCCGATGTAGGCGCGCAGCTCGGACTCCTGCGGGCGGAAGACTTCCAGAAAGATGTTCGTGTCGGCCATGAGATTGCGTCCCCCCTTTTTGACCCGAAACCCGGAAAGCTGACAGGGAATTTTGCGGATTGGGGATTGCGGAATGCCGATTTTCATAAATGCTCTCCCCCCGGCCCTTCGGGCAGTTCAGAGTTCAAATCTCAGAGTTCAAATTCGCCCAGCCGTCCGCATTTCCAAACCGCATTCTCCATGTCCCACTCACCCGCCCTTCTCCAGCGCCTCGCCGGTCTCGCCGCCACGCCCTACTGGCTGTACGACGCCAGCGTCATTCGCCAGCGCATCGCCGACATCAAGTACATCACCTCCACTCCGGGGGTGCAGGCCCGCTTCGCCATGAAGTCGTGCCCGGCCACGAAAGTCCTGCGCGAGATGGCCAACGCGGGCATCTGGATCGACGCCGTCTCTGGAAACGAAGTCCTGCGCGCCATGCACGCCGGCCACGCGGCGGGAAATCAGCCGCCCGTCATCTGCTTCACCAGCGACGTCTTCCGCGACAATGCCCTCTCCGTCGTCCTGGAAAACCTGGTCCTGCCCAACGTCGGCTCCCCCGGCATGATCGCCGAACTCGCCGCCGCCGGGTGGCGCGGGCCGATTTCCCTGCGGATCAATCCGGGCTTCGGCCACGGTCACGTGAACTCGTGCGACACCGGCGGCCCCAGCTCCAAGCACGGCATCTGGCCGACCGACCTGCCCGCCGTGCGCGCCGCCGCCGCTGCGGCCGGGCTGCCCATCACCATGATCCATGCGCACATCGGCAGCGGGCCGAAATACGAGGAACTCATCGAGAACCTCGATCGCCTGGCCACCGTCTTTGCCGGCATGACGAAGGACTTCCCCGACCTCCAGGCCGTCAGCCTCGGCGGCGGCCTGCCCCACAGCTACCGCGATCCCGCCGCCGTCGTGCCGCTGGACCCGCTGCGCGACCTCTTCGCCAGCGCCCGCCAGCGCCTCTGCCAGGCCGCCGGCCGCGAGCTGCGCCTGGAGATCGAGCCCGGCCGCTACTACGTCGCCCCGTCCTGCACCCTCGTCACCCGCGTCACGGATGTGAAGGAAACCCAGTCCAACGACAAGGGGCCCGGAGTCACCTTCGCCATGGTGGACGCGGGTTTCGTTGATCTCGTCCGGCCTGCCATGTACGGCAGCCACCACGGCATCGAGGTCGTCGGCCGTACCGGAAACACCGAGCCCGTCGTCGTCGCCGGTCCGCTGTGTGAGAGCGGAGACGTTTTCACCCGCAACGACCAGGACCAGATCGTCCCCCGCGACCTCGTCCGCCCCGTCCCAGGCGACCTCATCGCCATCCGCGACGCGGGCGCCTACGGCTACGCCATGAGCAGCAACTACAACTCAATCGGCAAAGCCCCCCAGCTCTGGCTGGAGGAGGACGGCAGCGTGGAAATGATCAGCCGCCGGGAGAGCCTGGAGGACATCCTTAAGGCGGAGATTTCGGAGAAGATCGGATAGGCGGCAACCGCGCCAGTTGGCGGCAGCACAACGCAAGGGGGGCCCGCAACGTGGGCTGCGGGCTCTTCTCGCTTTCGCCGGGGAAGTGGCCGGGCTTGGGCCTCCGCCAAACGGAGGCCCCGCCAGTCAGCTCAGATTCTGGTTTTCCACCCACCGGACGGCGAAGCGGACGAGTTCGTTGCCGCTCTTCAAGCCGAGCTTCTCCTTGATGTGGGCGCGGTGGGCGTCGATGGTTTTTACGCTGACGTTCAGGCTCTCGGCGATGGCGCGGGTGCCCTTGCCCTGGCCGATCATCTGGAAGATTTCGAACTGGCGGTCGCTGAGCGCCTCGACAGGGTCGGTGGAACTGGGGCGGCGGCCGGAGAAGATTTCGAGGATCTTGCCGGACATTTCCGGGCTGACGTAGATTTCGCCCCGGAGCACCTTGTGGATGGCGTCCATGAGCTTTTTCCCGCCCTCGTGTTTCATGATGTAGCCGTGGGCGCCGGCGCGCAGGACGCGCTCGACGTAGAGGGACTCGTCGTGCATGGAGTGGACGAGCATCATGCACTTGTCGGCGCTGGCCTTCAGGTCCTTGATGAGTTCGAGTCCGTTCTTTCCAGGCAGGGAAATGTCGATGATGACGAGGTCCGGCTTGGCGTCCATGACGCCGGTGAGGGCCGCACGGGCGTCTGCAGCCTCGCCGCAGACCTCCAAGTCGGTTTCGTGGTTGATCAACTGGGCCAGGCCCTGTCGCATGATGGGATGATCGTCGACGATGAAAATTCGCTTTTTGCTCATGATGGATGCGTGTGAGTTGTGATTCGACTCTCAGGAATGCCCGGGACTTGTCCACTGGGGAAGCCGGATACATTCCTGAAAGACGTGGTCGGGGTTTCTATTAGGCTGGTTAACGGGGAGGGTGGTTCGGTTCAGGGAAAAAAGGGGGGATCACTCGCGGCGGATGACGGGGGCGGGGGCGTTGGCGAGGTTTTGGCGGTTGAGCTGCTCCTCGTCCACGGTGCAGCTGACCTGGGTCTGGCCGTCGCGCTGGAGGATCTCCAGGGAGCCGCCGATGAGGCCGGCGCGGTAGTTCATGACGCGCAGCCCCATGCCCTGGCCGGGCTGGAAGTCTGCGGGAAATCCCTGGCCGTTGTCGCTGACCATGAGTTCGATGCGGGTGGAGTCGTGCCGGAGGACGACGACGATGTCGGTGGCGCCGCCGTGCTTGAGTGCGTTGTTCACGGCCTCCTGGGCGATGCGGTAAAGCTGGATGGCGGCCTCGCTGTTGGTGATGGCGATGTCCTCGTCCAAGTCCGCCGTGCAGCGCGCCTGCCCGCGGCGGCTGATGGACTCGGTGAGGTCGCGCAGGGCGTCCTGGAGGCTCTTGCTCTGGAGGACGACGGGGGAGAGGCCGCGGGCGAGGTCCCGGGTCTGGGTGATGCCCTCGCGGATGAGCTTGGCGATTTCCCCGGCTTCGACGGCCTCCGGCCGGCCCTCGTCTTCCAGGCGCTGGTGGAGCACCTGGGCCATGAACTGGACGCCGGTGAGGTGCTGGCCGAGGCCGTCATGAAGATCGTGGCCGAAGCGGCTCTGCTCTCGTTCCGCGATGTCGAGCACCTCCTTTTCCAGGCGCTTCTGCTCGGTGATGTCCCGGATGATGAAGGCGTAGCCCTCCTCCCGAGTGCCGGGCTGGCTGGGGAGGCGGGTGATCATTTCTGAAACGGTGACCTCGTGGCCGTCCCGCGTGAGGATGGCGGACTCGCCCGTCCAGGAGCCGACGGCCTCCACCACGGGGTAGCAGGCGCGCACCTTCAGCTCCCAGACCCAGTGGGGGACGATGTCGCTGATGCGCCACAGGCTGAGGTCCTCCGCGGCCTCCAGCCCGAGCATGGCGCGGCCCGCCCGGTTCAGCCAGGTGAGCCGCTGGCTTTCCTTTTCCGCGATGGCGACGAGGTCGGACCCGGCCTCCAGAATGCCGACGAGCTGGGCCTGCGCATTTTCCGCGCGCTGCCGCTCCAGGGCGTCGGCGATGCTGGAGCCGCACATTTTCAGCAGGGAAATGGAGTCCGCATCCCAGTCCGTCTCGGTGGTGGTGGAGTCGAAGCCGAGGAAACCGACCAGCGCCCCGCGCACGCTCATGGGCACGAGGAGGAGGGAGCGGACGCCCTGCGCTTCCAGAATGGCGCGCTCCCGGGCGGCGGCGGGGCTCAGGGAGGCGACGGAGTAAATGGCGATGCCGTCCAGCCGCCGCAGCCGCTGGGCCGCCCAAGGAAAGATCTCGTCGAGGACCTGGCCCTGGATGTTGCGCATGGCGGTCGGCCGGCCGTCGGCGCTCCACTCGTGGGTGTGGTCGAGCATGCGCCCCTGATCGTAAACCCGGAAGATGTGGGCGTGGGAGACGTGCTTGTACTCGCCCATGGCCCCGAGCGCCTCTTCGATGCCCCAGTCCAGGTACTGGCTGGGCAGGTTCGCGAAGTGGTTCTGCAGCCGGTAGACGAGCCCCTCGAACTCCACGCGCTGCTGAAGCGCCGTTTCCGCCCGCAGGAGTTTCCGCGTGGCGGGGCCCGGATGCTGGGGGGATGGGAATGAAGGTGGCAGCGGCATGGGCGAGGGGAGGGCAGAGACTGCCGCAGTCTGGCCCCTGCCCGCTGCATGTCAAGACTGGTCGGCCTGCGGACTGCAAAGAAGCCGCCGGTTTTGCAATCAGTGGACGACCCGGCACGACCCGCGCATAGTGGGCAGGCACCCAACCCGCCTTCCGCACGATTTTTTTCCCACCACCCTCATGTCCGCACCCGTCCCCACCGATGTCCAGATCGTCGGCGATTTTCTCGCCATCAAATGGAATGACCAGTCCGAGGATTTCTACCCGATGGACAAGCTGCGCGCGGCCAGCCCGAGTGCGGAGAACGTGGGGGAGCGTGATCTGACGGGAACGGTCTACGGCGGCACAACGCAAAAGGAATTTCCCGGCGTGGTGGTGGCCGGCTGGCAGGTGGTGGGGGGGTATGCGCTGGCATTCCGCTTCAGTGACGGGCACCAGACGGGGATTTACCCGTACCAGTTTTTAAAGGACCTCGCGGCGCAGCTGGCCTGAGTCCCTGCTCACGTGGCGGGGGAAAGATTGACGGCGCAGTGTTTGTACGAAGGCTGGCGGCTGTGGGGATCGACGGCCCAGAGGGTCAGTCCGTTTGTCGCCTCGTAGTGCATGGGGAGAAAGACGCTGCCCGGCTGCACCCCGGGCGAGACGACGACGCGGGCGCGCAGGCTGCCCCGGCGGGAGGCCACGAGGGCGGCGCTATGCGGAGCGAGCCCGAGGCGGGCGGCGTCGGCGGGATGAACCTCGACGTAAAGATCAGGCGGGTGGAGCCTGCGCAGGATCTCTGATTTCCCTGTGCGGGTCTGGGTGTGCCACTGGGCGCTGGTACCGCGTCCGGTGAGGAGGACGAGGGGGAACTCCGCATCCACGGGCTCGGGCACGGGGCGCGGGGCGTCAAAGATGAAGCGCGCCCGGCCGTCGGCGTGGAAAAATTTGCCGCCGGAAAACAGACGCCGCTCGGATTCGGGCTCGCCCGTCCCCGCCCAGGGCCACTGCACGCCGCCACAGCGGTCGAGCATGTCGTAGCCGGCGATGCCGGTGATGTCGCACGGGCGGCCGGCGGACAGCCTCTGAAGCAGGCGGAAAACGGCCTCCGGGTCCGTCCACTGCCGCAGGAGGGGACCGCAGCCCCAGGCGTCGGCCAGGAGGCGGAAGATGCGGAAGTCTGACAGCGCCTGCCCCGGAGCGCGCGACACCTGGCGCGTCCGGCCGATGCGCCGCTCTGAATTCACAAAGGTTCCCTCCTTTTCCCCCCAGCCCGCCGCAGGCAGGACCAGGTCGGCCAGCTGCGCGGTCTCGGTGGTGTGGTACATGTCCTGCACGACCAGGAAATCCAGCTTCGCCAGCAGCTCGCGCATGCGTCCTTGTTGAATCCAGGAGTGCGCCGGATTGGTGGCGATGACCCAGAGGCCGCGAATCTTTCCGGTTTCGATGCCGTCGATGATCTGGTCATACGCGAGCGAGGGCTGGTCTGGTATGGCGCTCTCGGGGATTTCCAAGAGGCCGGCCACCTCGGCGCGGTGTGACGGGTTGGCAAAATCCCGGCCGCAAAAGAGATTGGTCGTGTTGGAAAAAAGGCGCGAGCCCATCGCGTTGCACTGGCCGGTGATGGAGTTCGCCCCCGTGCCGGGTTTGCCGATGTGTCCGCCCATGAGGGCGAGGTTGATGATGGCCTGGGCCGTGCGCGTGGCTTCGTGGCCCTGGTTCACGCCCATCGTCCACCAGAAGGAAACGCGGCGGCCCGGTTTCAGCGCTGCGGCCAGGCGGTGGATTTCCTCCACCGGGAGCCCGGTGGCCGCGGCTGTGGCCTCAGGTGTGAAGGGTTCGAGGAACTCGGCGAAGTCCTCAAAGCCGTTGGTGTGCAGGGCGACGTAGTTGTGATCCAGCCAGCCCTGCGTGATGAGGATGCGGGCCAGTCCGTAAAAGAGGGCGAGGTCGGACTTCGGCTGGAGCGGCACATGCCACGTGGCGGCCAGGGCTGTTTCGGTGCGGCGCGGGTCGATGACGATGACCTCGGGCTCCCTTCGGCTGGCCATGACGCGCTGCCACATGATGGGATGGGCGATGCACGGATTCGCTCCGATGAAGACGATGACGTCAGACTCCTCGAAGTCTGCGTACGTGGCCGGCGGAGCATCGAAGCCGAACGACTGCTTGTAGGCGGTGACGGCCGTGGCCATGCACTGGCGCGTGTTGCCGTCGCCATGCACGACGCCCATGCCAAACTTGGCGAAGGCGCCCAGCAGGGCCATTTCCTCTGAGCAGATCTGGCCCGTGCTGATGAAGGCGACGGAGTCCGCACCGTGCGCGGCCTGGACGGCCTTGAACCGCCTGGAGAAATGTTCGGCAGCGGCGTGCCAGGTGAGTGGAGTGGTGGTGCCTGCCGTGCGGTCGCGCAGCAGGGGAACGGTGGCGCGGTCGGCCGCCGCCAGCGGGGCGAGCGACTCCCAGCCCTTGGGGCAGGCCATGCCGAGGTTCACGGGATAGGCGCCATCTGCGGAGAGGTTCACCGCCTGGCTGTCGCGCAGGTGTACGGAGAGCCCGCAGCCTGTGGAGCAAAATCCGCAGACCGACGTCACCACGATCTCCGGTTTCACCGCCACCGGCACCTGGCCCAGCCCGCGCCCGCCCGCCTCCCGCAGCAGCCGGCGTGTGAGGGGGCCGGTGTGCTCGCGGAGCACGGGGGAGGGCAGTTGCAGGCTGGTGAGGGAAAAGGCCATTGGAGTGGCCCATCCACTGAAGCCAGTCCCGTGCCGGAGTGCCCGCCGGGTGCATGAAAGATTTTCACCGGCATGGTGAAAACCGCCGCACCCTCAGCTCAGGAGCAGGGAAATCCCGACCCGGCCGCTGCGCAGGACGACCATGTCCCGCGTGAAATTCGCGAGGTCATCCATCAGCTCCACGCATTCGGAAGTCCAGAAGCGTGTGCCCTTCAGCTGGCAAATGGCGGCGCGGGCGCCAGTCAGCCGGAGTGCCGTGGCACCGAAACTCAGAGCGCTGTCGATCTCGGACGTGAGCGCCTTGAAGAAGCCCATCTCGTAAAAATCCCCCGCTTCAGAGGCGAGCTTGAGCAGGTCCACCTCCATGGGAGGCGGCTCCGGTGTCAGGTGGTCGGCCACGTCCGAGCACCCGATGCGGCGCAGCGTTTCGTCCAGCCGGTCGAACAATTCATGCAGGCCAATGCGCCGCCTCTTGAAACGATCCCGCAGAAAGACGAATACTCCGCCCGCCACCTCGGAAGCCATAAGCCATTCCTGGTAACCGGCTTGACGTGCAGCGGCTTTCAGTAGATTTTCCAGCCAGCGAGCCTCGTAGTTGGCGATCTCGTGATCGCCAACGCAAAGCAGGGGCATGGGGGAGGTCATTCCTATCATCGGTGCCCATTTTCTCGTAGATGAGAATGGACCTGTCGAGAAGAAAAATCAGTCTGCCTGGAAAAGTTCGCGCTGGTGCGGATTTCGCGACGGCTGGTGGTTCTCCAGATCCTTCACTTCCTGGATGAATTCACCAACATCCTGGAATTGCCGGTAGACCGAGGCATAGCGCACGTAGCCCACCTGGTCGATTCGTCGCAACTTCTCCATCACCTTTTTACCAATCGCATGCGAGGGGATCTCCCTCACGTTGTCCGCCTGGAGTTCGGTGATGATTTCCTCCGCGGCGATCTCCAGCGAGTCCATGCTGACAGGACGTTTTTCACACGCCTTGACGAAGCTGCCCAAAAGTTTTTCCAGGCTGAAAGACTCGCGCACGTTGTTTCGCTTGATCACGCGAAGATCCATCCGCTCGATCTGCTCATACGTGGTGAAGCGATGACCGCACTTGAGGCATTCCCTTCGGCGACGAATGGAAGCGCCGTCCTTCGACTCTCGCGAATCGACGACCTTGTCCTCCGTGTTGCCGCATTTGATGCACTTCATTTTTGGTGTTCTTGACCGATCGTCTATTCCAAGGGAACCGCCCCGGTGTCAATGCAAATCCCGCCTTAGCCGGCCTTGTCTGCACCACGGAGAACAGGTCCACCAGTGAGAGCCTTTCCTTTACCCGCCTCGGCTGGGCTTGTCGGAGCTTTTGTTTTCGCGACCAGCTCACAGCCGTTCCAGCCTGCCGCGTGCCGTGGCAGGGGCTTGATCCTGCGCGTTCGGTGCAGCGGCTTTTGTCATCCTTTCCGGAAGAACAATTTGACAATTTGAATAAATGTAATAATTTTTATAATCTAATGTTTTCACACCTGTCCCCTTGATCTAATCATGCCACCTACAGATTACCTGATTTTTGCAGCCACTGTCACTGTGGTCGCGGCTTGCGTGCTGGGATGGATGATCTACCGGAAGGTGTTGCGTCTGATCGCGGTCTTGTCGGGAGTGGTGGTGGCGGGTTTGTTGTTCGCAGGCTGGCAGGCTGCCGGGCTGGCGGCCAGCCGGGAGAAGGGACGGCTTCAGGAAACAGTTTCCGGGCTTGCGCCGACGTATGCGCTGGAGATCGAGCGCATGGGGCACGCAGATCTGGGCTACGACACCAAGCCGGATGATGCAAAGTACCTCGAGATCATTGAGGCTCAGAAGAGATGGCTTGGGGCAAACCCCCGGATTGCAAGCATGTACACGTATCGCGTGGATGGCGACAAACTGCGATTTGTGGCGGCGTGCGAGACAGACTACGACCGGAATGGGAAATATGAGGGCGATGAGGAAGCCCGGGTGGCCATTGGCGAGGTTTACGAAGTGGATGCCGTGCAGGATGCCCTAATTCTACTGTGTCATAAAAAATCCTCCAGTCGCGTCTCTTCTCGCCGTTTTTTCGAGTCTATGTCGATTTGCCGTCGTTTGTGCCTCCGCGCCAAGGCGGCTTGGATTTCCGCTTCGGTGGTGGAGGACTTGGGCAGGT
>JANOAS010000259.1:0-10821 GCA_031411255.1 bacterium | reverse complement strand
CGCCTCTGCGGTGACCTCGGACGGTTCGGTCTGGACAAAACCCTCGCATGGGACGACGCCGGAACTGAATTCCGTCGCGTTTCGCAACGGGCTGTTTGTGGCGGTCGGAGCTGCCGGCACCCTGCTCACCAGCCCGGATGGGGCCGCCTGGACGCCGCGAACCAATCCCTCAACCTCGACGCTGTACGGCGTGGCCACGAACGGCACTGATTTCCTGGCCTGCGGGCAGGGCGGCACCATCATCACCAGCCCGGACGGCACCACCTGGACCCAGCGCACGACTCCTCAAAATTGGCCCTATCTGGAGGAAATCGCCGCCAGTGGTGCAAAAGCGGTCACGGTCAGTGGAAATGACACGTACTGGATTTCCCAGGACAGCGGAACCACCTGGGAATCCCGCAGTTTTAATTTGGGCTCGTTCGCTCCGGACGGCATCGCCTACGGCGAGGGTGTGTGGGTGGCGTCAGATTCCACCTACCTTTCCGCCTCGTCTGCTTACGAGCTGTCGCTCGCCGTCTCGACGGACGGCCTGCGCTGGGATCTGCTCGCGCCGCGCCCGCTGACCTCGTCCAGCCAGGTCCGGCTGATGGACGGGCGCCTGTGGATCTACGGACAGACCGGAAAAATCCTGCGCAGCGCCTTGATCAATGCCGGCAATCGCCCGCCCACCCTCGCGCCCGCCTGGCCGGCGACGATGACGGCTCGGGTGGCCGCCAGCCTCTCTGCGACGGCAGGCGATGCAGATGGCGATGCCACGGAAATCCTCTGGGAGGTGCCCGGCCCGCCCTACCGTTTTGGCTCCCCCGTCAGCCAGACGTTTCTTTTTGGCGGAACGAAGACGCTGACCGCATGGGCCGCCGACGCCCGCGGCGGCCACACCCCGTCCACCCGCACCTACGAGCTGGACGACCCGCTGCTCTACTGGAGCAACATCACGCCCACCACGTTTTCCGGCACCGCCATGACTGCGGCCGCCTGCAGTTCCGCCCGCGCCGTGATCGCCGGCGGCTACGCCTCTGCCGATGCCCCACCAGCCACGGACACCAGCCGCACGGCGTGGACGAAGCGGACCCTGCCAATCTACGGGTACGACCTCTCCTGGCGCAGCCCGGGCTTTGTAGCCGTGGGGCAGAGCTACGACTCGGCCACCTCCAGCTGGCGCAGCGCCGTCTCCCGCTCCACGGACGGCCAGACTTGGGGCGCTATTCAGAACCTCGCCGGCACCTCCCTGCGCGGCGTCGCCGCTGCAGACACCGCCTACGTCGCCGTTGGCAGCGGAGGGGGCATCTTCCGGTCAACCGACGGGCTGGCTTGGAATGCCGCCACCTCGGGCGTCACTACCGACCTCTACGACGTCGCCTTTGCCGGAGCGCGGGGGCTCGCCGTTGGAAACAACAAAGTGCTGCGCTCCGAGGACGCCGGTGCCACATGGACGGACATCACCAGCACCAGCGGCTCTGCAACCTACGCCAGCCGCGTCTTCTCCGCCGGAGGCCGGCTCTACCTCACAGGCCTGTCGGGACAACTCAGGATCTACCAGCCCGACACGCGAGCCTGGCTGGATGCCAGCATCTCGGGAATTGCCAGTTTTGGCTACCTCCAGTCCATTGTGCTCCGTGGCTCCACCTGGGTGGCCCTCGGCCTCCTTTATGATTCCGCCCTGGCCCGCAACCACCGCTACCTGGCCGCCTCCCTGGACGGAATCACGTGGGAGGCCGGAGAAATGCCCTGGCCCGCAGATCCCGGCTCGCTCCTGGATTGTGGCGGCAACCTGCTTGTCACCGGCTCAAACATGCTCCTGGCCAATGTGCAGGGCACGCCGGGACTCGCCCTCACCCCCACCTCCCTCACGACCAGCCGGGGCAGTGGCGAAACAGGGCTGCTCGGCACGCTCCAGATCGGCAACACCGGAGCCGGCAGCCTGAACTGGACCGTCAGCTCGAACGCCGCCTGGCTGGCCGCCACCCCCGCCTCTGGCACGGCGACGGTCAGCGGGGCCACGATCAGCGTCACCCTCGTCAGCGCACGCCCCGCCGGCACGCACACCGGCACGCTCACTTTCTCAGCTCCGGGCGTCACGTCCCAGCAGGTCACCGTCACGGTCAATGCCTTCGTCGACGACCACGGCAGCACCCAGGCCTCCGCCACCCGTCTCACGCCCGGCACCGCCATGGCCGGAAACATCCAGGCCGCCGATGACAGCGACTGGTTTACCTTTGACTTCACCGCTCCCGGCACTCTCAAGGTCTGGACCACCGGCAGCCTCGACACCCTCGGCGAACTCCACGGCGCCACCGACCTCCTCGCCAGCAACGACGACTTCAACGGCGGCTCCAATTTTCAAATCGAGCGCGTCGTCCTCCCCGGCCGCCACTGGGTGAAGGTGGATGGCTACAACACCAACACGGGCGCCTATCAACTCCAGAGCCTCTTCACCGCAGCCGGCCCGCCTTTTAAAATGAAGGCCTGGGGCCTCGCCCCCGGCGGCACCCAGCGCAGATTCACCGTCGCCACCGCCATCGGCTACCGCTACCACGTGCAGAAATCCACCTCGCTGGACACAGGATGGACCCAGGTCGGCTCCACCATCACCGCCACCGCCGAGGAGGCCATCCTCACCATCCCGCTGGAGACCGCCACCAGGCGCGTCTACTTCCGCATCGCCGTGCAGGCCCCCTAGCCCGGCGGCGCGGGAAAATCGGAAACCGGCTTGCGCACCCTCCGGCTTCCGAGAACGCCAAAGGCGTTCCGCCCTCCAGCCTGGGGCGGATGGGCAAATAGGAGGCCGCCCCAGGATTCAATGCCCCCAGTCCGGAGTCCTAAAAGGACGGGACCCCAAAGCCTGGGGCGGAGTGAGGCACGAACGAAGCCCCAGGTTCCCTCACCAAAATCCGGAGCCCTGAAAGGGCGAGACATTCGCCGTTCGAGCCGCACGCAACCGCCGCGTGAAAAGGACGGGTTGGCTCACCCGTTGCCTCGCATGTTTCCACCGATCTCAAGGCTTTGGATAACAATTCTTTTCGCACAGGTAACGCCGGGAGTGATTCCCTGGTTTTCATGCCCGAGCCCCGGCACCCCGCTCAGGCCAAAAAAAAGTGCTAAGAATCCACTCCCCCCGCACGTACCTGTTCCCGAACCGCTGAACCACCACAACAAACCACAGAAACATGGCACGCTACGATTCAGGCATTCGTTACGACAGCGGGGCTCGGTATGACGAGCCCGAACCGCAGCGTACCCCACCACCAAGGCATATGAGCACGCAAAACCTCATCTCAGGCATCCTCAGCCAGGCGGATTACGACGCCATCATGGCAGCATTCGACACCATCATCACGAAACTCGAGCCCGTCGCCGTGGACCTCTCCCCGGAGGAGCGCCAGAGCCTCGTCAAACAAGGCCCCAAGAGCATGGAATTCGTCAACGGCATCCACACCCTCGCCGTGCAGAACCCCTCCGCCGTCCCTGCCAACATCGACATGGCCGAATTCACCCGCGACCACACCCTCTGCGGTCAGCTGGCCACCATCGACACCAAAGTCACCCGCGTTCGCGAAATCGTCGGCGACTCCTTCATGGCCGTCGGCAGCGACTGCATGAACGTCGCCCTGACCAACTACCGCGTCATGAACGCCCAGCGCCTCGGTGCCCTCGACGACAACCTCCGCCACCTCGGCCGCCGCTTCGAGCGCGTCAGCCGCACCCTGCCCGCCCCCACTCCGTAGCCCGGGCCCGGCGACCGGCCCTGACCACGCCGGCCCCCGTCCCCGCCAGGGCTTACGCATGGAAATTATGAGCGCCCCCACTGAAGCCGACGGCAGCGTCCTCTACGCCAACGGCGTTAGTTCTCGTTAGCCTGGGGTTGCCGAGGCACGAGGCTACCCCAGGGCACTTCCGCCGTCCAAGGCTACCCGGAACCGGGTTGTATCATCCCCGGACTCACCGGGCGGTACTCACGTCGCGCTCCTATAATGGCGAAATGATTGAACCCGTTCCGGGTACCCGCTCGATTGGCAACCTTCCTGGGGTAGGTCGTCGTTCCGTCGACCAACCCCAGGCTATGCTGAACAACGCCTTCGGCGTAGACAGTTCCTGATCATGCTCCAAAATTTTCATGCGTAAGCCCTGCGTCCCCGCCTCCTCATTCCCCGCAGAACCCCGGGTTCCCCATCTGGAACCCGGGGTTTTTTGCGCCCGTTATTGAGAATAGGGCCGCCTTATTGAGACTGGACCCCCGTCCTCAGGGAAAAACCTCCATCCACCGGGCTCCGAACTCCGTCCGCCGGGCAAATTTCCCGGAACACCGGGCCGTTTTCTCGGAATTCCGACAAAAAAGCACGGAATCCCGAGCCAAAAGCCCGACGCTCCGAGCAAACCAACTCGGAACTCCGAGAAAAAAGCACGAAATTCCGAGCGAAAAGCCCGGAACCCCGAGCAAACCAACTCGGCGCTCCGAGAAAAAAGCACGAAACTCCGAGCAAAAAGTCCGGAACCCCGAGCAAACCAACTCGGCGCTCCGAGCCAAAAGCACGGAATTCCGAGAAAATGGCCCGGCGGTTTGAGTTCAGAACACGGAACACCGGGCGGAAGGCACTGCACGCCGCGAAAAGGTCGGGACCGCTGCGGTTTGCGGATTCAGCCGGGCAACTCACCCGTGCTCGTCGGCGGCAGCGCACCCTCCTTGCGCATCCCGCACCCGGCACCATCCACTCCGGTTTTCCCATTGCCACTTCCGGGGTGGCGGATACCATCCACCCATGCGCCAGATCATCCCCCTCCTCGTGTGCCTGCTCACCGCCGCCCGGTCCCTGGCCGGCACGGGCATCCTCGAACTCGACTCGAAGCCCGGCGGGGCGGAGGTCTTTGTCGATGGCAAAAAGAAAGGCACGACTCCCGAGACCGAGGGGCAGAAGCTCACCATGGAGCTGGCCGAGGGCGACCACGAGGTGGAGATCAAAAAGGAGGGCGTCGGCACGGCGAAGAAGAAAGTCTTCATTGGCGAGGGCGTCATCCAGCCGCTCACCCTGCCCATCGTGCCGGAGCCGTTCACGAACTCCCTCGGCATGAAATTCGTCCCCGTGCCGGGCACGCAGGTTCTCATGTGCGTCCACGAGACGCGGAACAAGGACTACGCCGCTTACGCCGAGGCAAACAGCCGCGTGGATGGCTCGTGGAAGGGCGTGGAATTCAAACTCGGGGAGGCGGTCGGGGCCATCCAGGACCCCAGCGACACGCCCGTGGTGAACGTGAGCTGGGAGGAGGCCGGCGGCTTCTGCGCCTGGCTGGGGCGGAAGGATGGGCGCACCTACCGCCTGCCCACGGACCACGAATGGAGCTGCGCCGTGGGCATCGGCGAGCAGGAGAACGCCCGCGAGACGCCGAAGGACAAATCCGGCAAGGTCCCCGGCTTTCCCTGGGGCTCCGGCTGGCCGCCGCCCAAGGACAAGGTGGGCAATTACTGGGACGCCACCGCTGCGGAGAAATCCAAAGGCGCCATGAGCGCGGGGGACCTCTCCGCCTACCATGACGGCGCCCTGCTGCCGACAGACGTGATGAGCTACCCGGCCAACAAGCTGGGCATTTTTGACCTCGGCGGCAATGTCTGGGAGTGGTGCCAAGACCTCTACGAGCCGGGTGGCACCTCCCGTGTGCTGCGCGGCGGTTCCTGGAACCTCAATGACCGCGGCGTTCTCGCCTCATCCTACCGCAGCTACCTCACACCCGTCAATCGCCGCAACTACTTCGGATTCCGTTGTGTGGTTGTGGTTGGGAGTTCCTCCCCCAAGTCTGGCTTCTGATTTTCCCTTTTTTCCCACGCTCCATTCCAACGCACTCCCAACCATGAGCACGATCACCCTCGAATACCCGCCCGCCTGGCTCGCCGCGATGGGCGTGGACGCAGCCCGCTTCGCCGATGAAACCCGGACCGCCGCGGCGATGAAGCTCTACGAGAGCGGGCGGCTCTCGAGCGGCCAGTCCGCCCAGCTTGCGGGCCTGACGCGGGCGGAGTTTCTGCTTTCCTGCCGCCAGTGGGGTGTGGCCAGCGTGGACTGGGACGAGGACGAACTGCGTGCCGAATTCGCGGCGGAACTGCCCCTTCAGACTCCGCAGGCATGATCGTGTGCGATTCAGGACCGCTGATCGCCTTGGGCGGGGTGGAACAACTTCACCTGTTGCAGGGGCTTTTTGGCAGGGTGTGCGCGCCCAGAGAAGTGGTGGATGAGTGCCTGGCCGGTGGTTCCGGCGGCACGGGGCGCGAGGCTGTCCGAAAGGCGGCCTGGCTCGATGTTGTTGATCTTGGCGGCAGCCCGGACCCGCTGCTCACCTCACTTCTGGACCTGGGCGAGTCGCGTGCCATCGAGCTGGCATTGAACCTTGGAGCGGACGCTCTCTTGATGGACGAGGCGCGGGGACGCCGGGTGGCGCGAAACATTTACTCGCTGTCCGTGGTCGGCACGGGTCGTGTGCTGGTGGAAGCCAAGCGGGCAGGGCTCCTCCCCGCTGTGGCCCCGGTGGTGGACGCCATCCGGGCCAACGGCTACTGGCTGGCTGACCGCATCGTGGCGGAAATCCTCCGGCAAGCCGGCGAGTGAGCGCTCATGAACACCCGGACCAAAGCGAAGCTACCCCTTCTCCATCCACTGCGGCTGGCGGCGGCCCTTGCCGGCGCCTGGCTCGCTTTGGCGAGCTGTGGCAAACCATCTGTCCGCACCGCGCCGCCAGCGCCGGCTGCCGCGGCCGAATTTCAGGCGGCTGCGTCGGTCGCGCCGCCTGCCACTGCACCCGCGCCTGCGCCAGCCCAGCCAGCCGCTGATCCCCCACGCGCAGCGGAAGCGGAGCAGTCCGCCCGCCTCCAGGCGATGCGGAAAAAGCTCCAGCAGCGCGGCAGCCAGCGGGCGGGCAGCTACCTGGAGCAACTGGATGCGGCGCTGGCCGGCCGTGATCTGGCGGGTGCGGAATCCGCACTCAAGGCAGCCATCGCCCAAGGGACACTAACGCAGGCCCAGATAGACGAGGCGCGTGGCCGCGTGCAGGCCGCCGCCGCCCGGGAACAGGCCGCGCTGGTGGCCGATGCACGGGCCAAGGCGGAGGCGGCGGAACAGGAGGCCACCCAAACGGCAGCCGCCACGCCAGCCTCCCGCCCGGCCAGCGGGTCCTCCGGTGGCTCCGATCCTCGGAGTTTCACCGTTCATTTCAGCAACGCCGGACTCCAGTCCGTCCGGGTGTTCAATGCGGACACCAGCGGGCGCGAGGCCCGGTACCCCGGCAGCGGCAGCCCGGGCAACTGCGCACAGGCCTCCCGGAGCACCGCCAAGGACAACTACTACAGCACGATGGATGTGAACGTTTTCGCGGAGGGCGGCAAAACAGCGGGAACCTACGGGTATGAGGTCAAAATTCTGGAGGTCACCGACAACCACCTATTCCGGGCGAACGACGTCATCCGCTACGCCCCAGTCACCGGAACCTTCGCCATCCCTCCCGGCAAGGAAGCGGTGTACCTGACTTGGGACAAGTCCTCGAAGCGGTTCGATATCCGGGTGTTTCCGTAGTGGTCCACCGTGGCGATCTTCTCCCGCCTTGGCCCCATGCCAAACCGCACCACCACGAGGAAATGCGCTTGCGCAGCTGTCCACTCTGCCCTCTGGATTAGACAATGGCCGCAGACCGGAATTCCCTCGACAGCCTGAAAATTCACCTGCACCATCTGCGCAGGCTCTTCCTTTGCCACCTCATTTAGAGTTGGATACCATCCACCAATTCCCCAGCTCATCCCCCTCCAAGACTGAAAGCGAGATCGCTGACGTTCCTGACTTTCTTTTCCCCTCAACCAACCGCCAACGTGGAGAAAATATTCGCCATCATCAACCAGATGGAAAACGATGGAATCATCGGGCGGTACGCCATAGGCGGCGCCGTCGGCTCGATATTCTGGCTCGAGCCGATTACCACGAAAGATGTTGACGTGTTCGTGATGCTGCCGACTTCTGCGGGCGGCTTGCTGCTCACACTCGGGCCGATTTATGAGTATCTGCTGGCCCAAGGATTTGCTCCGCAGGGGCAGTTCATCGTCATCGAGGGCTGGGCGGTGGAATTTGGGCCTCCCGGCACACCGCTGGTCGAGGAAGCGCTGGACCGGGCGGTCGAACGTGATGTGAACGGTGTGATGACGCGCGTCTTCACGGCGGAGCATCTCGCGGCCATCTGCCTGCAGGTGGGCAGGGCCAAGGATCATGACCGGGTGACGCGCTTTGTGGAAGCCGGGGCACTTGATGCGGAGGTTTTCGAGGCTATTCTTCAACGCCACGACCTGATGGCGAGGTGGAACAAATTTCAGAACGACTATTTGGAACCATGACGGAACTGATGCGCCAATTGACCGCCCGAAAACTGGAGCGACGAAAGCAGCTCGCGGCCTTGCCCGTGGGTGAGAAGCTGCGCATGCTGGAGGAGATGGTCGCGGCCGCGAAGGTGATCAGCGACACGCGTCCGCCCAGACCAGTGGTTCCAGTGCGCAAAGGGCGGCCCCGGGGTTGATCTGGTGGCTGGACTCCCGGGTCACCGGCCGGGCGGCCAAGTGCATCTTTGACCCAGCCAAAGTGCTCCGACTGCGGGGAAATGCCCTTGCACTACCCACGATGCCGCCCATTGAATAAACGCATGGCCGCAGACCGGAATTCCCTCGACAGCCTGAAGATTGACCGCTCCCGGGAGGTGCGGCGCTCGGGTGTGCCGTGGCTGGTCATTTTGCTCCTCCTCGGGCTGCTGGGCGGTGGTGCGTGGTGGTGGTGGCAGCGCACGCCGGCGCAGGTCGTGCAGACGGCGAAGGTGCGCGAGGTCATCGCCGGGGCGGCGGGGCAGGGAGAGTCCCAAACGCTGCTGAATGCCTCCGGCTACGTGGTGGCGCGGCGGGCGGCCACGGTCTCGTCCAAGGTGATGGGCCGGGTGATGGAAGTCCTGATCGAGGAAGGGATGGCGGTGGAGGCCGGTCAGGTGCTGGCGCGGCTGGATGACTCAAACATTCAGGCCGGGCTGCGGCTGGCGGAGGCGCGGGTGGAGTCCGCCCGAAAGATGAAGGACGAACTGGAGCCCTCGCTCGCCTTTGCCAGGAGGGAGCTGGCCCGCTTCACCCAGCTCCAGGGCAGGGCGGCGAGCGAGTCCGACCGGTCCAAGGCCGAGGCCGCGGTGGGCGAATACGAAGCCCGGCTGGCGCGGCTGGCGGCGGACATCGCCGTGGCGGAGCGCCAGGTGGACGACTGGAAACAGCAGGTGGCGGACATGGTCATCCGCGCCCCTTTTCCCGGAGTTGTCACCACGAAGAACGCGCAGCCTGGCGAACTCATCTCGCCCATGTCCGCCGGGGGCTTCACCCGCACGGGCATCGGCACCATCGTGGACATGAGTTCACTGGAGGTCGAGGTGGATGTGAACGAAAGCTACATCAACCGCGTGAAGCCCGGCCAGCCCGCCGAGGCCACGCTGGACGCCTACGCCGACTGGCGCATCCCGTGCAAGGTGATCGCCATCATTCCCACCGCCGACCGGCAAAAGGCCACCGTGAAAGTACGCATCGGCTTCGACAAACCGGACCCCCGCATTTTGCCCGAAATGGGCGTGAAGGTCGCCTTTCACACCGCCCCCGCCGCGGAGCCAAAGCCGGACGCCAGGGCAGCGGCAGCGCCCGTGCGCACACTCGTCATCCCGGCCTCTGCAGTGCAGACCAGTGGTGATCGCAGCATCGTGTGGGTCGTGCGCGAGGGCCGCGTCGAGCGCCGTGCCATCTCCACCAGCCGCACCGCCCGGGACGAAACCACCGTTGCCTCCGGCCTGAATGCAGGCGAAGTCGTCATCCTCAAACCGGCGCCGGACCTAACCGACGGCGCCCCAGTCAAAACCGCCCAGCCATGAGCACCACCGCACTCGTCGAAATCAAGGACGTCGTTAAAACCTTTCACCGGGGCTCCGAGGACGTGTCCGTCCTCGCCGGGCTGAATCTCAGCGTCGCTCCGGGCGAATTCCTCGCCCTCATGGGCCCGTCCGGTTCCGGGAAATCCACATTGCTGAACCTGATCGGCGGCCTTGACCGCCCGACCTCCGGCAGCGTCAGCATCGGCGGCGACCGCATCGACCAGCTCTCGGACCGCGAGCTGGCCGCCTGGCGCGCGCGGCATGTGGGGTTTGTCTTTCAGTTCTACAACCTCATGCCCGTCCTCACCGCGCAGCGAAATGTGGAGCTGCCCCTGCTCCTGACCCACCTGGGCAAGGCGCAGCGCCGGGAGCACGCGGAGACCGCGCTGAACATCGTCGGCCTCGCCCACCGGCTGAACCACTACCCGCGCACCCTCTCCGGCGGCGAGCAGCAGCGCGTCGGCATCGCCCGCGCCATCGTCACCGACCCTACCATCCTCCTCTGCGACGAGCCCACCGGCGACCTCGACCGCAAGTCCGGCGACGAAATCCTCACCCTGCTCCAGACGCTGAACAAGGAGCAGGGAAAGACCATCATCATGGTCACGCACGATCCCCACGCCTCCGCCCGCGCCAGCCGCATCGTGCACCTCGACAAGGGCCAGCTCTCCACCGCGCAACCGGCATGAAATACCTCGGTCTCATCTGGAGCAATCTGAAGCGCAAGAAACTCCGCACCACGCTCACGGTGCTGTCCATCTTCGTCGCGTTTCTCCTCTTTGCCTTCCTCTTCGCCATCAAGGAAGCCTTCACCGCCGGGGTGCGCATCGCGGATGCCGACCGCCTCATCGTCCGGCACAAGGTCTCCCTCATCCAGACCCTGCCCGTCAGCTACACCCAGCGCCTGGCGAA
>JANOAS010000258.1:0-19080 GCA_031411255.1 bacterium | reverse complement strand
GTGGACGAGCGTGGCGAAAACGACGAGCGTACACAGGACAGGGTAGCCGCCGTGGAAGACGGTGACGAAATTCTCGATGCGCCCGACGGCCCACGCGATGCGCTTCTGCTTGGCGAAATTCCGCGCCCAGACTTTCAAGGCATGATCCTCGGCACCGGCGACGCGGATTTTCCCGACGCCGGTCAGAAACTGGAGGACCAGACCGGCAATGTAGCCTCGCACGGTGGCCTCGTTCCGGTTGTGCCGGAGCTGCAGATAGTCTGCTCCAGCAGTGACCAGCATGGCGAAGCCGACGAGCCCGATGGCGACGACGCCCATGAGCACGCTGAGCTTGAACATGACGAACAGGTAAAAGCACGACGTGATGGCCCCAAGCAGGGCGGAGACCCCGACACCGGAAACGACGCTGCGGATGGCATCGATGCCGCCCGTCCGGTCGGCCAGATCGCCCGCAGTGTACTTGCGGAAAAAGGTGGAAGGCAGGTTCAGAAGGCGGTCCCAAAGTGCGGCCTGGACGGCGTAGTCCATGCGCCCCTCGATGCGGAGCACGGCGAGGCTGCGGACAATCTGATAGGCGCCTACTGCGAGGGAGGCGCTGAAAAGGGCGACGCCATACTGGACGAGCATGTTTTTCTCCGCACCCGGGATGGCGCTGTCGAAAATCTGCCCGCTGAAGATGGGGGTGAGCGTGGCGAGCACGCCCATGAGACAGCCCATGATCATGATCATGACGGCATCCCCGCCAAGGCCCTGCGTGCCGAACTTGACTACGTCCCAGACCGTGAGCAGCCCGTCCTTGAAGGGGCGGTAGAAGGCGTAGGCCATGGCGTCGAGCGACCGCGCATAGGCGGCGGTGACCTTGAACCGCTCGCCAGTGGCCGGGTTGACCGCATCATAGCCGCCACCGCGGCGCGGCAGGAGGGCGATGGGGTCCTTCAGCGGCGGCGGGCCGGCGGCCTTTCCGTCCACGGGCGGCGGGGGATCGCCGACGGTGTAGGCCAGCAGGGCCCCGTGCTCGCGGTTCCACCAGTCATCACGCAGGCCGACCTGGCGGATGCGGATGCGGCTGGCGCGCGCAATGATGCCGAGACGGTCGGCCTTTTCCCCGAGCTTGTGCGCCTCCGGATGCTGGCGGATGACCATGTGGCCCACCTCGCCCACCAGACGGCAGGCGCTGAAAAGATAGTCCTGTGCGCTCCCGCCTGCGTCGGCGGACACGGGACGGAGGTCCTCCCGCATGACGGAGGCGACCTCGCGCAGCGCCGCATCCCGGGCCACACCGCGGTACTCCTCCTTCGAGTGGAGGCGGATGTTTTCATCCACGCTCAGCAGCGCCTTGCTGATAAATTCACTCTGGCAGACCGCGAGGTGGAAGGCGCCCAGCCCCTCCCACAGGGCGCTGTGGCCGATGCAGGTGGCCGTGTCGTAGCAGGTGACCTCGCTGGCGACGTTGAACTCGACCCAGGTCTCCGGGGTGACAGGGAAAATCAGATTGGCGCCGCTGAAGTCCAGCTCCTCCGTGTCGAGGAAGAAGGCGTCACCCGTTTTGACGTAAATCCAGGTGGCTCCCTTGCGCGAGGTGGCGATTTGGCCGGCTGGGATGCTCACCTCCACGCCAGTCTTCAGCTTCACGTCGGCCTGCGGAAGTGTGAGGCCCTTGGTCACGCGGCGGCCAACGTTGGTCACCCAGCGCTCCACGGTTTCGACGAGTTCCGCCGCCGTCTCTGCATGCTGGGTGGCGCCCTGGACATGGGCGATGGGGAGTTCGTAAATGGTGGTGCCGAGGCCGCCAACCGCGAGGAATCCGTGCTGCTGGCCGGAGCCGTCGATGCCGAAGAGGAGATTCCCTGGCTCGGCGGAAATGAAGTGGGCGCGCGGGCCGGTGGCCTTGCCATTTTCCACCGCAGTGGTGAAGAGGTCCACGATGCCCTCGGCGACGAAGTAGGCCTTGTCCACCTGGTCGAGCAGGAGCGGCTTGTTGCTCTCCAGCTTCATCTCCACGCCATGCTGGCGGAAAAAACCGCCGAGCACGGAGGGCTTCACCTCGTCGTGGGCGGGAGGCGCAGCTTCAGGAAGGGCGGGCAGTGTGTCGGGCGTGCTCATTCGTGCATGAGGTATTTGTAGAAGCCTTCGACGTTCTTCATGCCCTCGTGAGTGCCCCGCTGGACGATGCGCCCGCGGTTCATCACGATGATTTCGTCACTGTCGCGAATGGTGGAAAGCCGGTGGGCCACGGTGAGCGAGCTGCAGCCGCGGCGGCGGAGATTGGTGTCGATTTCCTTTTCCGTCGACGGGTCGAGCGCGCTGGTGGCCTCGTCCAGGATGAGGAACGTGGGCCGGCCGACGAGCGCGCGCGCAATCTCCAGACGCTGCCGCTGGCCGCCGGAGAAATTGCTGCCACCTTCCGAGACCGGGCTGTTCTCCGCCCCGGGCCGGGCGGTGATGATGTCGGCGATGGCGGCGTCGCGCATGGCCTCCATGATGTTGGAGTCCGGGATGGTGTTGTCCCACATGGTCAGGTTGTCCCGGACCGTGCCCTGGAAGAGGAAAATCTCCTGGTCCACCATGCCGATGGAGTTGTTCAGAAGGTCCGGCGGAATGTCCTCCCGCCTCATGCCGTCGAAGAGGATCTCCCCGCTCCACGGTTTGTACAGGCCCGCTACGAGCTTGGCCACGGTGGATTTCCCGGACCCCGAGCCGCCCACCAGGGCGACGCGCTGGCCGGGCTCAACGATGAGGCTGAAGTCGTCGATGAGCGGCCTCTCCAGCGGGCTGTAGCCAAAAGTGAGGTTCCTGATTTCCAGGCGGCCGGTCAGCTTGACGACCTCGCGCAGCTCCGCCGGGCGGGGCTGGTCGGCCTTGGCGTACATCTCGTCCTCCTTGTAGCGGAGGACGTCGTCGAGCCGGTTCATGTCGCCCTGCAGCTCCTGCAGCTCGCCGCCGAAGTTGACGAAGTCCGTAATCGGCCGCGTAAAGCTGGCCACGATGGTCTGGAAGGCCACGAGCATGCCCATGGTCAGGTGCCCCTCGATCACCCGCAGACCGCCGATCACCAGCACGCCCACCGTGGTGGCAGAGGTGAGCAGCGGGGGCACGACCCCCAGCATCTGGGCAAACATGCCGAGCTGCTGTTTGGCCTTGAGCGCCTTTGACTGGTAGCCGGCCCAGCGGGCGAAGAACTCCGCCTCGCCTCCGGTCGCCTTGAGCGTTTCGATCATCTGAAGGCCGCCCATGCTCGTTCCCATGAGCTTCCCGCGCTCCTGGAGCAGCCGGCGGGAGGTGTCGGTCCGCTTCCGCCCGATCACGCGCATGGCCACCAGGTTGATCAGCGCAAATCCAATCGCGATCAGGGCCAGGACCCAGTCGTATTGAAACATGAGGACGCCGAAAAATACGCAAGTCACCATCTGCATGAGCAGGGTGGCCACCTTTTCGGAAAGCACCTTCGCCACCTTGTCATTGATGGCGACGCGGGAGCCAATTTCCCCGCCGAAGCGCTGGCTGAAGAACTCGATGGGCAGGTGCAGGATGTGCCGGAAAAACTTGAGGGAGGTGGTGAGCGCCAGCTTGGTCTCAAAGCGCAGGAGGTAGTACTGCTGCAGCCACGTCAGCACCATGGAGAGCACCGTGGTCACGCCGATGCCGGTGAGGATGGGCTTCACCCAGTCGTTCTTGGAGCCGACAAGCACCTCGTCGATGAAGACGCGCGTGAAGGCGGGAACAACGAGCCCCGGCACCACGAGGAAGAGCCCCGTGAAGACGATGAAGACGACAGGCCACTCGTAGCCCTTGAGCCGCGGGGCCAGGCAGGCCATGAAGGACGGCTTCTCGCCTCCTTTTTTAAACTCGGTCCCGGGCGTGATGCTGAGCACGACCCCGGTGTAGGAGCCCTCGAACTCCTCATGAGTCAGGCTGCGCGGCCCCGCCGCAGGGTCGCTCAGGAAGACCTTGCCGCCGGACCAACCTTCGAGGACAAGGAAGTGGTTGAAGTTCCAGAAGATGATGACCGGCATCTTCAGGGTGGAGAGCTGGTCGATGCCGTATTTGAACCCCTTCGCCTCCATGCCGTACTTGCGCGCGGCCTTGAGGACGTTGTTGGCCTTTGATCCGTCCCGGGAGACGCCGCACTCCACACGCAGCTCCTCCAGCGACTTGTAGAGGCCGTAGTGGCGCAGAATGATGGACAGCGAGGCGGCGCCGCACTCGACGGCCTCCATCTGCAGGACCGTGGGCGCGGTTACGCGCTTGGGCAGCTTCACCTTCTTCGCCGGCTCTTTGGGTGCATCGCCTGCCATATGGTCGCAGTGGGGTTAGAGCCCGATCTTCTCCTTCACGAGCGGAATGACATAGCTGATGGGCCGGCGCTTTTCGATGATGATGGACCCGGTGCACATGGTGCCGCCGAAAATGCCAACCGGAGGCCCCTGCGGGGACGACCACTTGTAGCCGCTCTCGTTTTTCGCCTCAATCAGGTCGACCACGACCTCCAGCGGGGCACTGCCGCCGGAAAGCTCGGTGACGAGCGCCTGGTTGCGCAGCGTGCGCATGAGGCCCTCAGCCGTGGCGGGATAGGTGGACACGGAGCGCACCACACCCTGCATGAAGCCGTATTCTTCGGCTTTCACCGTGGAGGGGGAAATGCGGACCTCCATTTTGTCTCCCGCCTTTTTCCCCTCGCCGGAGGAAACGTAGAGAATGCCGGTGAGCTTGCCGTCCAGCGGCTCCAGGCTGGCCACGCGCGTGGTGGCGGTGACGAGTTCGCCGTAGGTTACGGTCATCTCGATGACGCGGCCGGCGTGCGTGGAGTGGATGACCTTGCTCGAATCAAGCTGGCGCTCCAGCGTCTCCACCTTCCGCTCCTGCTCCGCAATGGCGTTGAGGCGCGTGCTCTTGGCCGCCTCCGAAGTCTGGGTCGCCTTGGCCCGGTCCGCCGGGATGGAGTCCAGCCGGGTGCGCAGGGCTTTTTCCTGGCCGATGGCCTGGTTCATCTGCGTCTCTGCGGCGAGCACGGTGCTCTGGGTGGTGAACCCCTGGGCAAAGCTGGCCTTCTTTGTCTCGTACTGCTGGCGAAAGCTGGCAATCTGCGCCGCCATGCCAGCCAGCTGGGAGCGGGTGCTGGCGTCCTCCTGTTCGAGCGCCTTCAACGTGAGGCTCACACTAGCCTGCTCATTGAGGGCATCAGTTTTGTCCTTGGCCTGGAGGTCGCTCAGCGTGGCCCGTGAGTTGGCAAGTTCCTGGTCCAGCTTTCCCTGCCCCACGGTGGCGATGACCTGCCCTTCTTTCACCGTGTCTCCTGGTTTGACGAGGATGCTGCCGATCTGGCCCGCCGTGCCCGCCGTCACATCGATGAGCGAGCCGCCCGTAATGAGGATCCCCTTGCCATCGACGCGAATCGGGATCGCTCCAAAGATGCTCCAGAGGATGGCGATGATGATGAGAAATCCGGTGGAGGCGAGGGCAATCCAGCCTTTGGCCTTGGTGACCTCCATCAGCACGTCGAGCTGCTCCGGAGAGGAGAGCTTTTCGAGTGCAGCCTTGGTGAACAGATCTTTCGGAGGGCCCATGGGACTGGTGCGGTGGAGGTGTTTTTGTCTTCCGACTTTGAAGGGAGGGGAGCGCCGGAATCAGCCAGCTGGCCGGTTCCGGGCGCCCCCACTCTTCACGACTGGTTTACTTCCCCGAAGACTTGCCGCCACCGGACGCCGGGCCTGAGGCCGGGGCGCTGCCCTTTGCCGGGGCCTGTGCTCCCTTGGCATCGAGCCGCTGGAGCACACGATGGGGATCCGTCTCACCAAAGGCGCGATTCTGAAGGTCGTTCAGGTAGCTGCGGGGCTTGACGCCTTGTTCCACGGGGGCCGGACCAAAAACTGGCAGGGTGACGAGCTGTTCGCGGGTCACGCTGGTGCGTGCGGCCTGCTCGTGTGGCATGAGCGTGCCGGTCTGGAAGCGCAGGTTCACCAGGGCCTGGGCGTGCAGCAGGCGTGTCGTCACCAGCTGGGCGCGGGCCTGGGTCAGGCGCTCCTCTGTCTGGATCGCGTCGATCATGGTGGCCAGTCCGAGGCGGAATTTCTCGCGCTGGGTGTCGAGCGCCTTTTCAAACTGGAAGACGGCGTCCTTTTGCTTCTGCAGCTCGCGGGCGGTGGTCTTGACCACAAAGTAGCTCTGGGTGATGCCGGAGGTGATCTGGTTGTTCGTCTGCTGGAGCTGGAGGCGGCGGCTTTCGAGGCCGGCCTGCTGGATGGCGTAGTTGCCGCGTGCCGCATCCTCAAAGAACGGCCAGTCCATGCGGAAGGCGATGGAGACTCCGGGGCCGGAGTGGTTCTCCGTGGCGAAGTGGTAGTAGCTCTCGCGGCTGCCGTCCTCGTCCCGGCCGGTGTAAAATGCACTGAGGCTCAGATCAAAGCGGGGGCGGATGTTCAGGCGCGCCTGCTCGGCCAGGATTTTGCCGGAGTCGATCAGCTTGCGCGAAGACCGGTAGTCCGCGCGGCGGACAAAGGCGCTCTGCACCAGATCGGGCACGCGAATGCTCTTCACCGAGGATTCGGAAACCACGGAGGGCAGTTCATCCGAGGCAAGCGGAGCGTAAATAATGTCATCCCCGGTCACACCCATGGCGAGTGCGAGGGTCTGCTGCGCCTGCTGGAGGTCGATTTCCCCCTGAATCCGCGAGGCCATGGCTTGAGCCCGGCGGGCAATGCTCTGGGAGGCGTCTGCGGCAGGCACTTCGTCCGCCTTGATCATGCCCTCGGTCAGCCCGGCCAGTGCGGCACTGGTGATCTCGGATTGAACCAGGAAGGACAGCTGTTCCTGCGCTGCGGCGAGGTTCCAGTAGGAGCTGACCACTGCCAGAACGCGCTCGGCTACGGTGTGCTGAAGGCTGAGCTGGCTGGCCTCGACGTCGATCTCAGCCGCCATTTCCTGGCCGGAGGCGGCGATGGTGCCGCGCCCGCGTCCGAGGGGGAAGGTGACGTCGATCCCCATTTCACTCGTGTTCGCCCGGGACTGCCCCTGGCGGCGTCCGGTGTTGGTCTGGTTGTTGTTGTACTGGAAATACGGGCTGGCCACGATGCCGTTGCGGAATTCCTTCACGATGGAAAGGTCAAACGTCGTCGTATCGGTCCGCCGGACGCTGATGGGCGGGAGCTGGTCCTTCTGCTTCTGGGCATTGGCTTCGGTCGAAGCCAGGGTCTTGAGGATGCTCTTCCGGGTCTCGATGCCCTGCTTGGCGATTTGTTTGCTCAGCTTGTCCAGCGCGCTGATGTCCACGCCGGCGCTGAGACCCATTTTTTTGAGGATGTCGAGGGCTGCCGCGTTCAACTGCCGCTGGAGGTCCTCCTCCTTGGTGGCATTGACCGGAGCGTTCCCGATCTTGAGCCCGGCGATTTCCTTGTCCAGCTTGATGCGCTGTTCGCGGGAGGCCTTGATGAGGGCCGTGTTCTTGTCGAAGGCGTCCTTGATGCTCTTGATTTCCGCAGCGGACATCTCCGCCTGGCGGCGCTCGTAGGTGATGCCGGCGCTCATGCGGGGCTCAAACAAGCCGGCGGCCACGAGTCTGGAGGCGCGGGCAATAGCCACTTCTTCCTCAGCCAGTTGGATCACAGGATCATTCAACAGCGCAATGCGGACTGCCTCAATCAGGGAAATACGGCGGTCGCTCACTTCGTCCAAGGCTGACTCCAGCTGGGAGGCAATCTCCTGTTTCGAGGGTTCGCTGTATTTGACAGCTTTGCGTTTTTCCAAATCTTTGGCACCGAAGGGTGTCGACGGGCCAGGGATCACTGCCCCCGGAGGGGGGAGAATACCGCCCGGCGGAATGTCCGGCAGCAGGTTCGCTCCGGCGGGTGCTGGTGCTGCGGGAGCGGGGGCCGCAGGAGCAGTAGCATCGGCAGGCTTGGGCGCATCCTGGGCCGGCAGCAGCCCTGCGATCAGCAGGCTGGCCACCCATGGCATGCACAGAGTGGTGCAGACCTTGGTTGCGTTGGTTTTATGCAGGTGGAACCGGCCCCCCAGCCGGTTTGGATTTTGGTTTGTGGATTTAAACGACATTTTTGGCTCCCCGTTATGGTTGGTCACTGATGTATTCGCAAAAAGCATCCAAATGTTGCACATTAATTTGCAAGGAAAGCAATAATTTTCACACAACGTTGGAACAGTCTGATCCGCAACAGTTTGGCCGGGGGCAAAAACGATCCAAGGGCGGCAGAACGGGCGATGGGGGCCGCCCGGACGCCAAAATCTGCGGGTTTATTTGCCCGCCCCGGGAGCGAGAGGGTCGGGGAGCAGGACGTCGAGATCTCCGCTGACTTTTATATCCAGGAGCTGCCAGAAGCCGCCGGATTCATAGCAGATGAAACGCCAGCGCAGCGGGTGCTGCTCGGAGGAGGAGACGTAAATCACATCCCGCAGGCGCTTGCCGAGTCCGGTGACGTGCACCAGTTCCGCGTCCTCGAATTTGCCGTACTTCTTGATGGTGTCCTGGGTCTGCGAAATGAGTTTTTCCACCACTTCCTGCTTTTGACCAATGCGCGAACCCTCAAGCAGTTTTGAATACCCCATGCGGGCGTCACCGCGCTTCAAACGGGAGAAAAACTCGTCCAGCCTGGCCTGAAGTTTTTCGTCCAGGGTGGTCAGTGAAACAAGACCGGGAGCGAGGGCGGGGCGGTTTGCCGCAGCCTCGGCGAGCAAGGTGGCGGCGATGGAGGGGGCGCCACTGGAGACGGCAGGCTTGGCCTCATGACTGTCACCCAGCTGGACAGTGAGCCCTTTTTTCTCGGAAGTCTCTGCGCTGTAGCCGGCGGTGAGCAGGCAGGAAACGATCAAAACAAAGGCGGAGCGAATCTTCATGACGGGAGGATGGTGTTGGGAGCGGTGGAGCGGACGGGGGTGCCCCCGACGCCCCGCACACTCGCCCTCCCTGACCTCCGGGGCAAGTGTCTCGCTTGCCCGATTCACGGTGCCGGGCGCACAGGGGCGGCAGCGGGCTTTTTCTGCATGATGTGGTAGCTGAACATCTCCTCCAGCCCGGGGACGAACTGGCTTTCGCGCCAGCCTTCCTCCACGCGGCGAAGGAGTTCCGGTGTGCGTTTGGCGGCCTCTTCGTGCCCGGCGTAGTAGATGATGAGTGGCTTTTTCTCCGCTGCGGCCCGCTGCTCCAGGGCATCAAGGTCGGCCGGGGTCTTCAGCACGGTGACTGAGGGGTCGTAGAGCACGATCTGGCGGTCGCTGACGCTGAAGACGCCGGTTCTGGCCCCCGGGAAATGCGAGCGCAGCGAGGCGACGACCTGCCGCATGGGCTGGCGGTCGCGGTGCGCCATTGCGTCCCGGGGCGGGGCCGTCAGAAAAATAAAGAGGGCCGCAGGCACGAGGGAGGCCAGCACCACCCACCGCGCCACACCCGCGCGCCAGATGTGCCCGAGCCCGAGGGCAAACCAAAGCACGGCCGGCAGAAAATACCACACCACCACCGGGGCTCGGCTGAATTGATTGTGAACCAGCCCCAGTGCCGTGGCCCCCAGCAGGGCGAGGGTGACCAGGGCGGACTCGGCGGAGATCCTCACTCGCCGCACCAGATGCAGCAGGAGCACGACGGGCAGCAGGCCGAGGAAAAAGATACTCGCCAGAAGCGAATGGGAGGCGAGCAGGGAAAGACTCACCCCGGGCTGGGCGGCAATGTCCGGCGTGGACCATGGAAACCCGCAGGCCAGACAGGACCAGAGGTCGGCAAACCATCCAGCGGACATCTGGTAGAGCCCCCGGTCGGCGTAGCCCTTCAGGTATTCCCGGAGCTGGGGGATGGACGGGGCGAAAATCCAGAGAAAGACGATGGCCGCCGGCACGCTGGCCACCAGCAGCCGGGCCGCACGCGGCAGATCCCGCCGGCGCCAGAGCAGGAAAAGCGCTCCGGCATTCAACAGGACCGGCAGGTATACCGAGCCGGCAAAGGCGAGCAGGCTGACCAGCTCTGCCGCCGCAAAACCCAGCCACCAGCGCCACTTCGGCTCGCGCAGGGCCCGCAGAAGGCAGATGAGCATGACGAGGGACGCCAGCAGCATGGTGGAGTAGCCGCGCACCTCGCACGAGTACCGCAGGTGCCACGGGTGCAGCGCCAGCACCAGCGCCGCCAGCAGCCCGCTGCGCCAGCAGCCGAGCTGCGCGCCCAGCAGGGCGAGGGCGGCGAGCGTGGCCAGGCTGGAGAGTAATGCCGGGAGCCTCATCGCCGCCTCACTCAGGGCATCCGCCGGGCGTCCGGTCAGTTTTTGCCAGAGAAACAGGCTGGCACGCGCCTCCAGAGAGCACCAGACGTGGTTGTTCCCCTTTTCGTTGAGGAAGAGCGCCGTTTTCCACGAAACCGGCTTGTGGTGGAGAGTCCCGTCCGGCCGGGCCTCCTGCACGCCGTAGACGTAGGCGCGGGCGGCGTAGGCCTCGTCATTCCACAGGCTGTGCGTGAGCCGCGGCACCCTCCACCAGGCCCCCGCAGCCAGCACCAGCGCCAGACCGATCCAAAACAACCGCGGCAGCCGCGAAACAGGCGCCGGTCCGCCCGCCGCCGCCGGCTCCGGCCCCCACCAGCGCACCGTCGCCGCACCCAGCGCACCCAGGAGCGCACCAGCTACCGATGCCCACCAGAAGCCGATCGTCATGAAATGCTCCAGCTTCAGCTCCCTGCCCGCCGTCAGCCGCCGCGTGATCTCCCGATCCCACGGCTTGCCACCGGCGCAGGCGTAAACCACGCACCCCAGTGCCACCACCCCGAGGGTGATCGCCAGACGGCGCGAGGCCCTGGACAGCTGCTGGAACAAAATGGAGTGGGGAAACCCCGGCGGCCGGGGTTGCGTCCAGCCTTACTTCGTGTCCGGCCGGCGGCCGCAGTTCCAGATTTCGAACATTTCCTCAGGCGTCGGCACCTTCAGCGGACGGCAGAGGCGGAACCCAAGCCACTTCGCATCCGTGTGATACCAGATGCTCTTCGGCAGCTGCGGGTCCTGCTGTTTCCAGGCGGGGGAGGAGGCCTTCCGGGCCGCGCAGCGCAGGTCTTCCGGGTTGTCATACCAAGAGCCGCCGCGGGCGACGCGGGGGTAAAGCGTGCTCGGTTTCACCCACGGGTTCGTGGCTCCGGCGCCGTTCGCGGCGTAGGTTCCGGGGCTGTACTGGTCCAGCACCCACTCGACCACGTTGCCCAGCATGTCATGCAGGCCCCACGGGTTGGGCTTCTTTTTGCCCACCTGCTGGTAGGAGTCGGGGCTGTTGTCAAAGAACCAGGCGTAGTCGCCCAGATCCTTGTCGCCATCGCCAAAGAAATAGGCCGTGGTCGTGCCCGCGCGGCAGGCGTACTCCCACTCCGCCTCGGTAGGCAGGCGGTAGAAGTGCCCGGTCTGGGCGCTGAGCCACTGGCAATACTTGAGCGCGGAGTGCTCGGTCATCGAGATGGCGGGAAATCCATCCTGGCCCATGCCGAAGCTCATTTCCATGTAGGGCGAGGTCGGGCTGCTCACGACGTCCACGGGTTCGTCACTGACCACAGGGGTTTTCTTGGCGCCGTCCTTGTAGCGGTCAATCGGCGTGATCATGAAGGGTTTGTATTCATCCCAGGTCACTTCAAACTTGCCCATGTAGAACGTGTCCACCTTCACCTTCACCTGCGGGCCCTCGTCGGGCTTGCGCATCTTTTCGGAAGCCGGGCTGCCCATGAGGAACTCGCCCGCCTTGATCGGCGTCATCGTGTATTTGGCCCCCGTCTTCGGAACCACCGAGGTGTATTCCTTCATCGCGGCGGCATCGCCCTCCTTCGCAGAGGTTTCGACGATCCTGGCGTGGATCTTTTTCACCAGCTCCAGGTTGTCCGGATTTTCAGGACGCCCGCCCGCCTGTTTTTCCTTCTGCAGCAGCGGGCCCGCGTCGTCGGGCCAGATGGCGCCCTGCTCGATCCAGGCTTTTAAAATGGCGATCTGGTCCTTGGACAGGAGGCCGCTCTTTTTCGGCGGCATCACGTCATCGTCGTCCTCGGGCAGGGTGGTGGATTTGTACAGAGGGCTCTTCTCCGTGTTGAAGGGCACGAGCACCACTCCATTGTCCCCGCCGGCCAAGGTGGTTGCCTTGGTGGACATGTCCAAGTCACCCTTCTTCTTGTCCGGATTGTGGCAGCCGAGGCAGTTTTGCTCCAGGATCGGGCGCACGTCTTCGTTGAAATCGATCCGCTTCACCACGTCCAGCGTCACCCCGTCCGGCCACTTGGCTCCGGCGGCGATCCACGCCTTGAGCTTCTCCGTCTGCTCCTTGGCCAGCGGCTTGTCGTTTTTCACCGGCGGCATGATGTCGTCATCATCCTTCGGCAGGATCGTGCTGGTGTAGAGCTTGCTCTCCTCCGGCTTGCCGGGGACCAGGCACTTTTCGACCTTCATGGCGTCGGCCAGCGTGTGCAGGCGCAGGTCGCCCTTGTCGTGTTCGGCGCCGTGGCATTTGGTGCAGGCGGCCTCCAGGATGGGCTTGACCTCCGTGTTGAAATCGATGGCATGAGCCGTCCGCAGCGCGGGTGCGGCGGCGAGGGCGGCGAGAAAAACAAGTCGTCGTGTCATGGGCAGTGGTGTGGGTGTGATGGGGCGGGGGAGTTTATGGTTCCTCGAGCCGGGCGCAAGCAGGGAGTGACCAGCGTGCTGGTCAGTCTTTCCCCGCACGCTACGGCAATTGTCTACTCCCACGCCGGCTCGAGCGTGGACTCGTTGACGCGGTAGTGCGGCAGCCAAGCGAGGCCGAGCGCCGTCAATACTACGTTTTTCTTGAGCGGCGGGATCTTCAGCGTCTCCAGATTCTCCTTCATGATGTCGAACTGGCTCTGGAGTTTCGCCACCTCGGCTGTCATTTCCCCCTCGAGGGCATTGAGTTGGGCTGTGACGGCCTCCACCGTGTCCTCCGCGCGGCCGACATCGCTGGACTGTTTCCAAGCCCGTCCCGCAGCGCCGATGACGGAGCCGCTCTTGCTGGCCAGCCCGCCCAGACCGCTTTTCCGGCCCATGAGCGCCCCCAGCACGCCCGCACCGAAGGAGATGGCAGCCTGAAGCTTGGCGGACTTGGAGTCTTCCTTTTCCTTTGCCACGGCTGCCTCCGCCTTCCGCAGCCGCTCCTCGATGGGTGCCGCCTTTTTGCCAAATTTTGTCCGCAGCTCGTCCATGGCAGCGTCCTTCGCCTCGCGGGCTTTTTGCGTCAGGCGGTTGCGGAACTGGATCTCACTCTCGCCCGGCTTGGACCATTCATCCAGGGCCGGGCTGTGCAGGAGTTCCAGCGCCTCCCCGGCCACGCAGCTGTCGAGGAACAGGCCCTTCGCCGCCGTAAAACTGGCAGGCTGCAGGGCGAACGAGGGCACGGCCACCCACTCGTCCACGCCCTCCGGAGCCTGGCGGGAAAACTTGTCCGCACCCTCGTCCGAGCGGGCCGTCTCCGCCCAGTCGAACGCCGTCTGGCCCTCGGCCAGCTTGTCCACGCAGAGGATGCGCTTTTTCACGTCGATCCCCTTCGCATTGTCGATGAACGTGATCTCCGCTGCCCGGACCACGCCCGGCACGTAAACCAGGGGCACGTCCCCGACGTTGCCCACCGTCGGCTCAAGGAAGTATTCCGCAATCGCCTTGGGCAGCGGAGGCTTCACTCCGGCCCCGCCCTTGCCGCCCTTTTTCGCGGGTCCGCCGCTGGCGCTGGACACTCCGGCACCCGGAGCCACCGCCCCGGTCATCAGCTCTTTGCGGCGCGGGTCCATCAGCATCTTGATCTGCGTCCGCGTGAGCGGCCCGCGCAGGTAGCTCATGGCCCAGCGCACGTTGAAGACGACCGGCCCGTCCTCGTGCGTGTTGTTCATGAGGAAGACGCGGTTGGTCAGCCCGGCCAGCCTTTGCTCCATCTCCCCGCGGTCAAAGGCGCCATTCTGCGTGGCCGCCGCACCCTCCAGGCCCTCCAGCACGCGCATTTTGTCCCGCTCTGTCTGCAACCGGCCCAGCCACCAGGTGCCGATGTTTGACATCGCCTTGTAGTCCAGGTCCACCGGGTTCTGCGTGGCCAGCAGGCAGCCCAGGCCGAACGCCCGGCCCTGCTTCAGCAGGGTCATCATCGGCTTCTTCGACGGCGGCATGGCGGAGGGCGGGAAATAACCGGCCACCTCGTCCATGTAGAGCAGCGCCCGCAGGCTCGTCGTGCCGGACTGCGCCCGCATCCAGCCCAGCGTCTGGTTCAGCAGCAGGGAGACAAAGAACATCCGCTCCGCGTCATTCAGGTGCGCGATGGAGAAGATGGCCAGCCGGGGCTTGCCATCCGGCGTGTAGAGGAGTTTCGACACGTCCAGCGGCACCCCGGACATCCACGCGGCGAAACCCGGAGCCGCCAGCAGGTTGTTGATCGTCATCGCCAGTTCGCTGCGTTTTTTCTCCGGGTAGAAGGACTCAATGTCCACCACGCCGACCGAGCTGAAGGGCGGGTTCTGGATGAAATTGATGAGCTTCGCCAGGTCCAGATTTTCCCCGCGCCGCCAGCAGGTGCTGAGCACGTTCGACATGAGGATGTGCTCCCGGCTCTGGATCGGATCCGCATTCACCCCGATGAGTGCCAGCAGACTGGACACCGTGCTCTCGATCCGCTCCCCGAGCAGCTCGGCATCGTCCACGATTTCAAACGGAGGGGCCTCAAATGAATTCAGGATGGAAACCGGGATGCCCGCATTGCTGCCCGGCGTGTAGACGGCCATGTCCACTTTTTCATGCAGCTGGCGGATGCGCTCGCTGCTCTGGCCCCAGTCCGCCAGGCCCTTCTGCCACATCGCCGCCTGCGCCGCAGCGAAGTCGTCTGGAGACTGCTTCTTGCGCGCGGCGTCTTCTTCGTTGATCCACGGGCGGAAATTTGCCCCCTCCAGCTCCGGGAAAGTCAGCAGCAGGTTCGGCAGGTCCCCCTTCGGGTCGATGATGATGGCCGGGATGCCGTCCATGGCCGCCTCCTCGATCAGGGAAAGGCAGAGACCGGTTTTCCCGGAGCCCGTCATGCCCAGCACCACGCCGTGCGTGACGAGGTCCTTGGAGTCGTACATCACCAGGTTGTCCAGCAACTTGCCGGCCTTCAGGTTGTATTCACGCCCGAGGTAGAATGCGCCGAGCTTTTCGTAGTCTTCGATCTTGATGTCCATGGCAGAGTTTTTGGGTTGGAGGAGAGATGAGAAAAATTCGCCGCCACCCATACCCGAAGCCCGGCAGGCCTTCAACTCGAAGTCGGGTCTCGAAGTCGGGTCTGCGTGATCAGGCCGGCCAAGCCACCTGTCCCACAGCCCATTCCCATTTGCAAAAGCCCCCGTGGCCCGGATAGTCCGCCCTTTCGCGGAACATCCAACCCGGGGGCCGCGCCCCGTCATCACACACACACTAGATCATGAGTCAAAGCGACTTCGGCCTCATTGGCCTCGCCGTCATGGGACAGAACCTGGTTCTCAATGTGGAGAGCCGCGGATTCACTGTCTCCGTTTTCAACCGCACGACCAGCGTTACCGACGCCTTCGTGGCCGCTCACCCGGGCAAAAAGCTCGTGGGCGCGCAGACGCTTGAAGATTTCGTGAAGAGCCTGAAGCGCCCGCGGAAAATCCAGATCATGGTCAAGTCCAACGCCGTGGCGGACACGGATCGCGATGCCGTGGACGCCGTGATCGAGCAGCTCATCCCCCTCTTGGAAAAGGACGACATCATCATCGACGGCGGGAACAGTTTTTACAAAGCCACCGAACGCCGCGATGCGTGGCTGGCGGAAAAGGGGCTGCGCTTCATCGGAGCGGGCGTGTCCGGCGGCGAGGAGGGCGCGCGCAAGGGCCCGGCCATCATGCCTGGCGGCCCTGCCAGCACGTGGGAGGTGATGAAGCCCATCTTTGAAAGCATCGCCGCGAAGGTGAACGGCGAGCCCTGCGTCATCCACATCGGCCCGGGCGGCGCCGGCCACTATGTGAAGATGATCCACAACGGCATCGAGTACGGCGACATGCAGCTCATCTGCGAGGCGTACAACCTCTTCAAGGCCGCTGGGTTCACCACGGCCGAGATGGCCAAAATTTTCGCCGACTGGAACGCGGGAGACCTGGAGAGCTACCTCATCCAGATCACCGGCAAGGCACTGGAGCAGATCGATCCCGCCACGGGCACACCCGTCGTCGAGCTGATCGTGGACAAGGCCGGCCAGAAGGGCACCGGCCAGTGGACGCTGCTCAACGCGGCGGAAAACGCCGTCGTCATCAGCACCATCAACGCCGCCGTGGAGGCCCGCATCCTTTCCTCCATGAAGAAGGCCCGCGTGGCCGCCAGCACCCAGCTGCGGGGCCCGACGCCCTCCTTCACCCTGGACAAGGCAGCCCTGGTGAAAAAAGTGCACGACGCGCTCTACGCCAGCAAGGTCATCAGCTACGCGCAGGGCCTCGACCTCATCAAGACGATGGGTGAAAAGAAGAGCTGGGGCTTGGACCTGGGTCGCATCGCCGCCATTTGGCGCGGGGGCTGCATCATCCGCGCCCGCTTCCTGAACCGCATCACGGATGCCTACCGGAGCAACCCGGCACTGAGCAACCTGATGCTCGACCCGTTCTTCAAAGAACTGCTCAACAGCACCCAGCAGAACTGGCGCGAAGTCGTCTCCCTGGCCACCCTGAACGGCATCCCCTGCCCTGCCTTCAGTGCCAGCCTCGGCTACTACGACAGCTACCGCGCCGCCCGCCTCCCGGCCAACCTCCTCCAGGCCCAGCGCGACTTCTTCGGCGCCCACACCTACGAGCGCACGGACAAACCCGAGGGCGAATTTTTCCACACGGAGTGGCCTGAGGTGATCGGGTAATTTCTCGCTGAAAATTAGCTTCACGGTCGAGTTTAAGCCAAAAGCTGTCAAGGATTTGGCAAAAATTCCCCGTGAGGCTGCTGCGAAAAATTCATGCTGAAGCTGCATCCAGAAATCCTCAGTCACAAAGGCCGCCCGCAATTTGCGGTGCTGCCCTACGCTGAATTTCTGGCTGTTCAGCGTCAGCTGGAAGACTTGGAGGACCTGCTGACACTTCGCCGCGCCAAAGCGAAGGAGAAGAAAGCGCCCACCACTCCGCTGGTCGAGGTGGCCCGGCAGCTCGGCGTCGAGCTGGCGGCATCCCCCAAGCCGAAGCGCGGACCCGCGACTATCGCAGCACCCGTGCGGAAGAAAGCGAAAGCTTCCTGAATGGCGGCAGGCAGCTGGTAAAATCCCGCCTATTGTGCAGCCAGCATGAGCCTGCACTTTGAAGAACTCGACTACCGTTCCACTCCGATGGGGGATCTGACCCTGAGCCGCCGCCGGATCGCCCTGCTGGACGGTCTGGAGGTGTGGGAGGTAAAGCTGGGTGGAGATTTCCTCATGTCCAGCCTCTTCCATGAAGTGGAGGAGGCGCTCGCGGATCGCGGGCTGGCTGCGGTGAGTGCTGCGCCTGGCGAGGCACTGCGGGTGGTGGTGGGCGGACTGGGGCTGGGCTACACGGCGGTGGCGGCGCTTCGCGACCCTCGGGTGGGCCGCCTGCTGGTGGTGGACATCATGCCCGCCGTGATCGAGTGGCACCAGCGGGGGCTCGTCCCGCTTGGACCCGTCCTCACGGCGGACCCGCGCTGCCAGCTGGTAGAGGCGGATTTTTTCGCGCTTGCGGCGGACCCGGAGCGGGGCTTTGACCCGGACGCCGCCTGGGCCCGCTTTCATGCCGTGCTGCTGGACATCGACCACTCACCCGCGAACCTCCTGCACGAGCGCCACGCCGCGTTCTACAGCGTGGAGGGCTTGAAAAAACTCTCTGCACACCTCCTGCCGGGAGGCGTCTTTGCGCTCTGGTCGGATGATGCTCCAGAGGCCACCTTCCTGAGCCATTTGGCCGAAGTGTTTGACCAGCCGGAGTCCCACGTGGTGAAGTTCCACAACCCCATCCGGGAGCGGGACTCCGCCAGCACCGTTTACGTGGCCCGCAAACGGGCCGCTGCCGAATGACGGCTCACACCCACGCCTGCGCGTAACGCGACGGGCGCTCGGCCTCGTCCGCCTCCGGGCCGTTGGCGGCGATGAGCGGGGCGGCCGGATTTTTAAAATCGATGCCGGCGAGCTTTGTGTAGTGATTGTAGACGTCTGTGTTTTCCACGAACCCGGCAAAGTGCTCGCTGCCGGGCCCGATGGCGGTCAGCTGGACGAAGTCGGCGGTGTGCGTGTTGCCCGTCCAGCCGAGCCCGAGGCGGTTCGCCATGAGCTGGCCGAGCTGGGTCACCTGCGAGTTCATCTGGTCGTAGAGCTGCGGGGCGGTGCCACCGATGACACTGGCAAAGAGTTCGGCGCGTCGCGTGGAAATCTTGTAGCCGGTGGTGTCGGCGAGGATGTCGATAATGGCCTTCGGCTCCACGCGGAAAGCGCCGGTCATCTGCACGGCGGAGGTGAACTTTGTCTTGTCGTCCTCCGTCTTGTCTTTTTCCCCTTCCGTCTTCCCGTCAGGATCGATCTTCGCCATGGGGTCTGGCACATCCAGCCGGTCTTCCTCGTCCGCCGGGATGACAGGAACTTTGATTTTCTCTCCCGCCTTCTCGATGCGTTTGAGGATTTCGGGGAAGGACATCTTCACCTCCGCGATTGTGGCGAAGCGCTGGGAGCTGGTGCGGTAGCCGCCGCCCATGCCGTTGAGGCCGAGGTTTGAATTCGCATGGTCGGTGGTGACGACGAGGAGCGTGTCCGGGTGGCGCCGCTGAAACTCAAGGCAGGCATCGAGCGCCTCGTCCAGCGCGAGCTGCTCGCGGATGGCCGTGGGGGCGTCGGAATTGTGCGCGGCGTGGTCGATGCGCGCGCCCTCGACCTGGAGGATGAATTTTTCACTCCGCTCCAGCCGGGTGAGCGCGGCGCGGGTCATTTCTGCCAGGGTGGGCACGGCCTGCTGAAGTTTGGCATCCGTCCGCTGGTCGATGGTGTAGGGCAGGTGGCCGTCGGCGAAGGTGCCGAGCAGCCGCGTGTCAACGGGGGCGGCAGCCAGCGCGGTTTTGTCGCGCACCATGGTATAGCCGGCGGCGGTGAATTCGGCCCGAAGGTCGCGTTTGT
>JANOAS010000257.1:0-65347 GCA_031411255.1 bacterium | reverse complement strand
TTTCGAATGGCGGCCAGAGGCACGCCACTCCCAGTGGCGGAGTCCCTCCGCCATGCAAAATCCATCGCGAAGCGCACTTCTCAATGCCGCGCCCCCCGCCCGCTCCCCCTTTAGAGTGGCTTCGCGGTTTTTTCGAATGGCGGCCAGAGGCACGCCACTCCCAGTGGCGGAGTCTCTCCGCCATGCAAAACGAGCGCCGCAGGCCACTTTTAAAGCGTGAGTCCCCTGCACGGCCCGCTTTAGAGTGCGCTTCGCGGTTTTTTTGAATGGCGGCCAGAGGCGCGCCACTCCCAGTCTTTCCAAAGCGCGACCGGAGGCACGCCACTGGGAGTGGCGGAGTCCCTCCGCCATGCAAAACGAGCGCCGAAGGCCACTTCCAAATTCGAACGTTCCGGACTGTGCTGCCGAAGAGGGGCTCTTACGCCCCCAGGGCAGGAAACGCGGTCACCTGTATGACCGCATTTTTTCTTGCCAGAGGGCATGAAAATTTGTTAACAACGCTTCCTTGCGGTGCCGTGCACCCATTTTGCTAATCCGAAATCCGACAAAAGCCCCACCCCTCCCTATGAAAAAACCCTGTCAAAACCCGCGTCTTAAACTGCTTGTGCAAGGTTCCTGCCTTGCGGCGACGTTCCTCAGCCGCTTCGCCTACGGCGGAGACTATCTTTTCGACAACAATGCCACCTCTGTCTACCCGAGCGACTGGGGTGTGGCGGCAAACTGGAATCCGAACAGCCTGCCCAACGGTCCGCTGGACAATGTGGTCTTCGCCAGCGTGGCAGGCGGGATGAACACGAACCCGGCGGCGCTGACGAATTTCCTGATCAACAACGTGCCCACGACCACGGTGAACCAGATTCGTTTCACGAGCGCCCCGGCCAATGCTACCCAGTTCAACATGCAGGCGGCCAGCGCCCAGACGCTGACGCTGAACCAGATCATAGTTTCCGGCAACATCCCGAACCCGTCCACTGCTGGTGGCGCTGCGGTGAACAACGGGGCCTGGCAGATCCAGCCGAACATCACGCTGAGGGCCGCAGTGGACGCGGCGTACAACCCGACCGGCCAGCTCCGCGTCATCAACACCAGCGGCGGTGCGCTCCAGCTTCAGGGGCCGATCACCACGGGGCCTGGCGGATTCGTTAAGGACGGAAACCAGTCGGTGCGCTTCGGCACCAGCGGGGCCACGTTTACGAATGCCATCCAGGGCGACATCCTCATCAACAACGGCACGCTGCAGGCCTCCAATGCGGGTTCGGGCAATGTCCTGGGCGGCAGTGGAAAGGTCTTTCTCAATGGGCCGGGCAGCGTGCTCCAGCTCAATGCGGACGCGAGCACGAGCTACGGCCGGGACGTCACTATCAATGCGAATGCGACGATCGGCGCGGACCGGTCCGGGACGACGGCCATCAGCCAGGTGATGACCCTTGGCACGCTCACGGCGGCCGCCAATGACAAATACCTGACCCTGAATTCGGGCAACAGCTACAGCTATTCGTTTGCCGGGGTCAGCCTGGGCGCGAATACACTGAACATTCGCAATGGCCTGAACAATACGGCCAACACGGATGCCACCGGCCACGCGGCCTTGGGGGCGATTTCCGGTTCGGGCACCATCAACATGTCGGGTGCGGGCGGCAACTCGGTGGTTGGTCTCACCTTTAACACCGCCAGCCCCGGCTTCACCGGCAAGCTCAATCTCTTTGAAGGCGGCAGCCACATCGTCTCCGCCACTGGCGCGCTCGGTTCGGCCAACGTCGTCCTTGGGGAGGCCACGAACACGCTGCCAATCACCTACCCGAATGTCCCGGTCGGCAGCAGTGGCTCGCCCACCGTGCTGAGCAACCCATGGTCCGCCCTGTTGAAATACAACGCCAACAACCCCACTACCGGGACCATCACCGTCAATGGGGCCTCCCAGATCAACATGGGCGTGGTGCCCGGGGCCACGGACGAGATCACCCTCATGCCCTACGGCGTCATCCAGGGCAGCAGCGCGGAGCTGGCCGGGTTTGACACCGCCAGCAACTTCACCCTGCCGGCGGCTAACGCAGTCATCGGTCACGAGGTCCTCGGAGGCTCGGATCCGGCCAATTTGCCGACCACGGCTTCGCACTACTACGGGCTGTCCGCGAACCTGAATGGAAACCTCACCGTCGGTGCGGACACCCCGTGGAAAGGCGTCAGCAACGACCGCTTCGCACGCACTCTGGGTGGTGGGGCCACGACGATCACCGTGAACGGTGGTGACAACAACGCGGCGACCACGGAAGTGACCTTTGCCGCCCTGAACCAGCAGACACTCACCCTGCTGAACACCGTCGGCGACACCTTTGCCAGCGCCACCGGGCAGAAATTCACCATCGCCATCGAGGGATACGGTTCCACCTTCAACGGGCTCGCCGGTGGGGCATCGCCCGGCGGCCTGGTGCTGATCGGCCGGGCAGCCAGTGCCAACGGGCTGGCGGCGAATGTGGACGGCATCGTGCTGAACAGCGGCAACTTCCAAGTAAACGCTGCCGGCGGCCTTGGGGGCGTGCCAGTGACGATCAACAGCGGCGCTGGAGTGGACATTGCAGGCATCATTGGGGACGCGCTGGATGCACCCATCACGGTGAACAGCGGCGGCACTCTCGTCCTGAATGACCCGACGCTCCTCACGGCGGCGGCGACGAACACGGTCACCATCAATTCCGGCGGACGCCTGCACATCACTGGCGCCACGACTCCAGCGAACCTCCTCACCGCCTCCACCCAGCCGTTCACCTTTGCCGGCACGGGCCACACGGTGCGGGTGTCCATCGACAACGTGGCGAGCCTCGACTCGATGGTTCCCGACACCGGCGCCATCTGGGAAATTGCCTCCACCGGCACGAATAACAACGTGGCCAACATCTGGGGCACCACTTTTGCAGCCAATGCCGGCCGCACTGTCATCCAGACCGCCGGTCTGAGCACGGATGGGGGTGTGATCACCAATGACAATGCAGGCACCCGTTTCCTGGACGCGCCGCTCAACATTGGCAGCAGCGGTGCCACCTTTGCTGCCTCCACCAATACCTCCCTCGTTTTCAACAACACAACGGGCAACACCCCGGTCATTGCGGGCGGTGGCACGGCGCCGGTGCAGATCAACTCCCTCACTCCAATCAACGGCATCACGAAGACCCATAATCCTGTTGCGATTAACAACAATGACGAGGTCTACGAAAACACGCACAACGGAAATCCGCAGGTCATTTTTTCCAACGGCCTGAAGTCCGGCACGGTGACGCTGGCCAGTGGCTCCCTGCTCCTGGACGGTCCGGATGCCAACACCAGCATCACTGGCGACATCAACATGGGTGACGGCACCCGCCTCTATCTGGGTGACGGGGGCAGCATCAATACTGGAAACGGCTTTGGCGCAGCGCTCCCGCGCCGGGGTGATCTGACGCCGCTCCTCATCAACGGGACGCTGACGACGGGCACGGTCAATGTCGGCACGAACTGCCGGATTGAGATGGGTCTGGACCAGACCGATCCCGCCCTGAGCGGCTCCCTCGCGGGTGGCCGGGCGCAGGTCGGGCAGAAATTCGCCGTTGCCGCCGGGGCTGACCTGATGGACACGGACCGCCGGAATTTCTGGGTGGCCCGCTCCGCCGGCTCGACCACCCTCAATGTTGACCTGAACAACATCACCCTCGGGGCCGGGGCCACGCTCGCCATCCAGGAGGCCACGACGGACGTCCGCGCCAGCATCGCCATCAGCGGCTATGCGAGGGTAGCGGGCTTCGCCACCGGTGCCGGCATGTTTGACCTGAAGAACGTGACCGGCTCGGGCCTTCTGATAATCGGCCGTCTGGACGCCCCCTTCTCCGCCACGGGCCTGTATGGGTCCATCGATGCCGATGTCGTCGTCATGGCCGTCTACGGGCGCTTTGAGGTTCGGGAGGGGGCGACGGTTCCCTCCGGGTTTGTCTTCTTTGACGATGCGGCGAACTCTCGCGCCTACCAGAGCGACCAGAACGCGGCACCCATTGGGGCGAACGCCGGCACTGACCACGTGCTCTCCATCTGGAAGGGGCAGACGGGCGTGGGCGGGACAAACCTGACAAACGGCACCTTCAACATGAGCACCGCGAACAACGCTGCGGGCCTCTACGTGGATGACTCGGCCTCGGGTTCGCCCATTGTGAACGACGTTCAGGCCGGCATCACGCTGGGGGCCTCCGGTACGGTCCTTTTCTCCGCCCGGAGCAATACGGATGCCGCAGTGAATGGCACCGCCCGCATCAAGGATGTGGCCATCTATCCCGCGCACGCCATGCTGGCCACGCGCGACCTGACGGACCTGGAGGTGACGAACCTGAACGTCTCCACGAACGCCGTGGTGAAGGTGGACGGAGCGCGGTCGGACGGCAAAGGCGCCGTCCGCATCGGCACCGTGGCCGCAGCGGCCAACAACGTCCACTTCCAGGACGGGCGCACCACGATCACCGGAAATGTGACCGCAGGCACCCTCACGGCGGGGGGAACCTCGCTGGAAATCAGCCCGGCCGGTTCCGGCACGTCCACCATCGCAGCCACCGCTGTGAAGGTGAACACCATGCTGGCCGCCAAGACGGGCGTGGTTGACTTCGGCTCCACCATCCTGACGAGTAATCCTGTGGGCACCAAAGTGGGCGGCCTGACCGAGGGCGTCATCCTCGGCAACGGCAACGACATGACCGGAGCCAACCCCGGCCTGAACGCCGCCACGGCCAACCTCTACGACCAGAGCAACACCGGCATCCGCCTGGATCCCCGTGCGGGCCAGAACAACTACTCCGACGACAACGCCACCGTCACCAACGACACGGCGCGTGGCTGGAGCCGGAACCAGACCTGGGTCTACACCGGTGAGATCTACGATGCCGACGGTGTCTTCACCATGGCGGAGCAGATCGACGACAACACCCAGATCAAGATCGACGGCGTGACCGTTCTTTCCAGCAACGGCATCCTTGTCGGCAATGGTCTGGGCTTTCAGGCCCCCTTCAACGTCTGGACCACCACGACGAACACCTCGACCAAGGGCGGTCTGAGCAGCGGCTACACTCAGGCCATCACCGGCTTTGGTGACATCGGCATGGGCATGGCGAACACCGTCGCCGTGAACATGAATCCCGCCGGCGGCACGACGAACTTCGGCATGGGACCGCTCAGCGACGGCTGGCACAGCATCGAAATCCGGATCGGCAACGGCACGGGCGGTGCGGCCTCCAACGTCGGCAACGCCTGGGGCAACTACTTCGGGTTTGGCCTGAACAAGAACGGCACGACGTCGCTCTTCGGCACGGACTACGACAAGCCCGTGGATGATGGGAACATGAGCCTCTTCCGCACCAGCACGGTGGCCAAGGGGAACATCGACGTCGACAACGGAGCGAACCTCTACGCCGGAAACCTGAAGGACATCGGCCTGCTCACCTTCGGTCGCGCGGGCGCCGCCGGGGCCTCTGCGGTGAACCTCGCCGCCGCCACGACTGGCGATGTGGAAAAGGTGGAAGTCGTCGCCACGGCGACGGGCAGCTCCGCGCTGGCACTGACCGACGCTGCGGGCAAACTGGTGACTGGCAAACTGAACGTGGCCGGAGGCAAGAGCCTGGAGGTCAATGCCGGCGGCCTTGGCGAGCTGGAGGTGACCCAGGGTTCCGACCTCGTCGGCAACACCACCGGCGCTGTGCTGCTGGAGGAGGGGACGCTGCGGCTCTCCAACACGACCGGCTCCGCCCTCGGGGATGCCGGCCTGACGCTGGACGCCGGCACCCTGCGCGGCAACGGCATCACTACGGGTCCCGTCCTCGCGAATGCGGGCACGGTCATCGCCCCCGGCGCGAGCGCGGGCAAGCTGACCTTCGGTGACACCACGCTGCTCAACGACTCGATCATCGAGTGGGAAGTCAGCGACTGGACCGGTGCCGCCGGCACGGGCTATGACAACATCGCCACCTCCGCCCTGCACTTCACTGCCGGTGCTGGAACGGTCACCCTCCGCGTGAAACAGCTCTCGCTGGCAAACTTCGTGAACGCCACCGCAAGCTTCACCCTCGCCACCGCGACGGGGGCCATCACGGACTTCGCTCCGGCCAAGTTCAACATCGACACCACCGGCTTCACCGCCGGGCCGGGAGTGTGGTCGGTCAGCCAGAGCGGAAGCTCCCTCATGCTGAACTACACCGTGGCCAATCCCTACCAGGACTGGACCACCCTCCACAACCTCGGCGCCCTCTCCGGCGCGAATGATGATCCGGATGGCGACGGCAGGACGAACCTGCTTGAGTTCGCCCTGAACAGCGACCCCGCAGCCGGAGCCGGTGCGGGCAGTGACAAGGCGAATCCCGCCGTGGCCACCCTCTACGGCTTTCCGGCGCTCACGTTCACCATCCCGGTGCGCGACGGCGTCACCTTCAGCGGGGCCACGGAGCTGGTCGGCCAGGACGCCACGGTGAAATACCACATCCAGGCCTCGACGGATCTGGCCGACTGGACGCTGGACGTCGACCCCGTCACCCCGGCGCTGGACGCCGGCCTGCCGGCGCTGGATTCCGGCTGGTCCTACAAGACCTTCCGCGTCGCCAGCCCGGTCGGTTCTGAAGACCGCATCTTCATGCACGTGATCGTCGAGCCCGCCTCCTGATCCCGCTCGCGGCAGCCGTCTGACGGCTTTTTAGACTCGAAACCCCGGACCGGTGAAAGCTGGTCCGGGGTTTTTTCTTTCGCAACGGGGCGGCCGGGCGGCGGTTCATGAGGGGCATGAAATTTCCCGCCTTCACCCTCTTCGCGTTCCTCGCGCTGTCCTGCGTCTGCCGGATTTCCGCCGCAGAAACCCCGCCCGCCCGCAAGCCGAACTTCGTCTTCATTTTCACCGACGACCAGCGCTACGACGCGATGAGCGTGGTGCAGAAAGAGCAGGGGGAAAAGGGGCGCTTCCCCTGGCTGAAGACGCCGAACATGGACCGGCTGGCGGCGGAGGGCGTGAGGTTTCGAAATGCCTTTGTCGTCAATGCCCTCTGCGCGCCGAGCCGAGCCAGCGTCCTGACCGGCTGCTACGGCCACGTGAACGGCGTGGTGAACAACCACACCCCCTTTCCCGCAGCGAACACCACCTGCACCACCCTCCTGCGCGGCGCCGGCTACACCACCGGCTACGTGGGCAAGTGGCACATGGGCAGCCAGTCCGGCCAGCGCCCTGGCTTTGATTTCTCCGCCAGCTTCGTCGGTCAGGGAAAGTATTTTGACTGCCCGATCGAGGTGAACGGCAAGCCCACGCCGTCCACCGGCTGGGTGGATGACGTCTCCACGGACTACGCGGAAAAGTTCATCCGCGAGCAGGCGGAGAAGCCATTTCTCCTCATCCTCGGGTTCAAGACGTGCCACGGACCCTTTTCCCCTCCGCCCCGGCACGCCGCCACCTATGAAAATGAGCAGGCCCGCTCCGTGCCGAACCTCACTGCCCGGGCCGTCTACCGGCAGGATGCTCCAGACGCCCCCCGCGTGCCCGGCCCGAGGGCGGGGACGAACCTCGGCATGTTTCGCGCCATCACTGCGGTGGATGAGAACATCGGCCGCCTGCTCAAGGTGCTGGACGATCTGAAGCTGGCCGGGGACACCATGGTCGTCTTCTCCAGTGACAATGGATTCTACCTCGGCGAGCACGGGCTGGGAGACAAGCGCACCGCCTACGAGGAAAGCCTGCGCGTCCCGATGATCGCGCGCTTCCCGGGCCGGGCCGGAGCCGGGAAAGTGGTCGACCGCATGGTGCTGAACGTGGACGTGGCCCCGACGTTCCTGGATTTCGCCGGGGTGGCGCCCGCCGGGACGGTGCACGGCCGGAGCTGGCGCCCGCTCTTTGCCGAGACACCGCCGCAGGACTGGCGGAAGGCATTTTTCTACAGCTACTTCTTTGAGCGCGGCTTCGGCACCCCCGCCACTACCGCCGTCCGCACGGAGACGGCCAAGCTGGTGAAATACCCCGGCCACGACGACTGGACGGAGGTCTTTGATCTCCAGAAAGACCCCTACGAACTGAAAAACCTGGCCACCGACCCCGCGTCCGCCTCCCTGCGGGCGGAGCTGGAGGCGGAGTATGAAAAACAGTCCGCCGCCATCGCCTTCCGCGTCCCCACCTTCGCCGACGCCCCCGCGAAGGACCCGCCACCCGGAGGGAAAAAGGTGGGGAAGAAAAAAGAGGCCGAAAAGTGACCTGCGAACTCTCTTTTCAAGCTTTCCAGCCGCGTTTTTCGGCGAAGCGTGACCTGCCCCAGGGTTTCACTTGAACAGTACTCCGGGACGCCCATAGTCCGGCGGCATGCTGACCTCGCTGCGGATCAAAAACCTCGCCCTTGTGGAAGACCTGACCTGGGAACTCGGCCCTGGTCTGGTCTGCGTGACCGGTGAAACGGGTGCGGGCAAATCCATGATCGTGGGGGCCTTGAAGCTCATCCTGGGCGAGCGGGCGGACCGGGGGCTGATCCGGACGGGGGAGGAAAGCTGCATCATCGAGGCGGTCTTTCAGCTGGAGAAGGTGGATCTGGTGAATGCGCAGCTGGTGGAGGCCGGGCTGGAGCCGTGCGAGGGGGACGAGCTGATCATCAAGCGCCAGATGACCTCCGCCGGCCAGAACCGGCAGTGGGTGAACCTCTCCCCGGCGACTCTGGGATTTCTGAAGGACGTGGGCCGGCACCTCGTGGATCTGCACGGGCCTCACGACCAGCAGTCCCTGCTCTCCCGCGACCGGCAGATGGACATGCTGGACGCCTGCGCTGGAGCAGAAAGCGCCCGTGATCTGTGCCGGGCGGCCTGGCAGGCGTGGCGGGAGGTTTCACGGGATCTGGAGGAGCTGCGCACGTCCGAGCGGGCGTCCGAGTCCGAGATCGAGCTGCTGCGCCACCAGGTGACGGAGATCGAGGCGGCGCAGCTGAAGGAGGGCGAGGAGGAGGCACTGCTGCAGCGCTACAAGGTGGCCGCAAACAGCTCCCGGCTGACGGAATCCGGCGGCGCGGCCCTGCAGAAGCTGGCGGATGACGATGATTCCGTGATGGCGCAGCTGCGCCTGCTCCAGCGCACCCTGCGGGACCTGGAGCGGCTGGACCCTGCGCTCCACGAACATCTGCAGAGCGCGGAGCGGGCTTTTGTCGAGCTGGAGGAGCTGGAAAGCTCCCTGCGCGACTACCTGGAGGGCCTGGAGCTGGATCCACAGGCGCTCGCCGCGCTGGAGGACCGGATCAACCTCATCGAGTCCCTCAAACGAAAATACGGCGGCACGGTTGAGACGGTGATGGCTCATCACCAAAAGGCGGCGACGCGCCTCTCCCGCATCGAAAACCGCGGGGACGAGATCGTGAAGCTGGAGGCCCGCCTGGCGGAGGAGACGAAAAAGGTGACCGCCGCCGCCAAAACCCTGTCCGCCCTGCGGGCCAAGGCCGCGCCGAAACTGGCCACCGGCATCGCCAGCCACCTGCTGGATCTTGGGTTCAAGCGGGCCATGTTTGAGGTGCAGCTCGCCCCGCTGCCCGAACCCGGAGCGCACGGAGCGGAGGATGTGGACTTCCTCTTTGCCCCGAACCCCGGAGAGCCGTCGAAGCCCCTGCGCCTCGTCGCCTCCAGCGGGGAAATGTCCCGCGTCATGCTCGCGGTGAAGAGCGCCCTGGCGCGGGAGGATTCCATCCCGCTGCTCGTCTTTGACGAGATCGACGCCAACGTCGGCGGAGAGATCGCCGCCGCCGTCGGGCGCAAGATGGCCACCCTCGGCGTGACGCACCAGGTTCTCAGCATCACCCACATGCCGCAGGTTGCCGCCCTGGCCGCCTGCCACTACGAGGTGACGAAGGATTTCTCCAACAACCGCACCCGCTCCCTCCTCCGCCCCGTCGAAGGCGAGGACCGCGTGACGGAAATCGCCCGCATGCTCGGCGGCAGCGAGGACTCCGCCAAAGCCCACGCCCGCAGCCTGCTGGAGGACGCCTCAGGCGGCGCAGCGGCGGGGAAGGCAGGGAAGGGGAAAAGGAAGTGAACCCCGGCCGCAGCCGTGGGTCCGGAGGGATGGACCGGAACACCCGGTTGCAAAGCCGTTCGGCGCATGGTTTTGCCACTCCGTGGCGCCGGGCTTCACAAAATTTCCGTGGGCTCACTGCGCAGCGCCCACGGCTATTCAAGTCTCACCACTCTGTGGCGGAGAGAGATTATCGTTGAATGCTTGGCGGCCTTCCGGGGCACCCGGGCCCGCGGCCGCCGCCTAATCCACAAACCGCTTGATGATGACGGTGGCGTTGTGACCGCCGAAGCCGAAGGAGTTGCTCATGGCGATGTCCACCTTTGCCTCGCGGGCGACGTTGGCGACGTAGTCGAGGTCGCACTCGGCATCCGGGTTTTCGAGGTTGATGGTGGGCGGCACGACGCCGTGCTGCATGGCCATCAAACACGCGCCCAGCTCCACCCCGCCGGCGGCGCCGAGGAGGTGGCCGGTCATGGATTTCGTGGAGGAAACCAGGAGCCCGTTTTTCGCGTAATCGCCAAAGGCGGTCTTGATCGCCCGCGTTTCGCAAATGTCGCCCATGGGCGTGGAGGTGGCGTGGGCGTTGAGGTACTGAATGTCGGAAGGATTGCACCGGGCGTGCTTGAGGGCCATCTGCATGGCGCGGCAGGCACCCTCGCCATCCGGATGCGGTGCGGAGAGGTGGTAGGCATCTCCGGAGACGCCGTAGCCGGTGAGTTCAGCGTAGATGCGGGCTCCGCGCTTTTTGGCGGCTTCGAGTTCCTCGAGAACGACCACGCCGGCCCCCTCGCCCATGACGAAGCCGTCGCGGTCTTTGTCCCACGGGCGGGAGGCGCGTTCCGGCTCGTTGTTCCGGGTGCTGAGTGCCTTCATGTTGGAGAATCCAGCCACGCCCATGGGCAGGATGGAGGCCTCGGCTCCGCCGCAGACCATGCCGTCGGCGTCGCCAAATTTAATGATGCGCCAGGCCTCGCCGATGTTGTGGTTCGAGCTGGCACAGGCGGTGACGATGACCATGTTCGGCCCGCGCAGGCCGAGATCCATGGAGATCATGCCGCTGCCGATGTTGCTGATCATCATCGGGATGGTGAAGGGGGAGACGCGGCCCGGGCCTTTGCCAATCAGGGAGGTGTGCTGGGCCTCGAAGGTGCCCAGCCCGCCGATGCCGGAGCCGACCATGACGCCGTAGCGGGTGGGATCGACCTGGTCGGCGGTGAGGTTTGCGTCCTTGACGGCCAGTTTTGACCCGGCCATGGCGAGCTGGGCGTAGCGGTCGGCGCGGCGGGCGTCTTTTGCGTCGTTGAAATACGGCTTGGCGTCGAAATCCGAGATCTCGCCGGCGAACTTGCAGTCGTAGGCGGAGGTGTCAAAAAGGGTGATGGGACGAACGCCGCTGCGTCCGTGGGACAGATTGTCCCAGAAGGATTTCAGGTCGCTTCCCAAAGGGGAAACGACACCCAGTCCGGTGATAACAACACGGCGTTCGTACATGGCAGGCTTGGTGGGCGGGGGAGGAAGCTGGAATTGAGCCGGAAGGAACAAGTTGGGGGACCGGCGCGACTTCCATAGCCGACAGGGGGGAGGCTGTCAAATACGGGAGGCTTGGAGGCCTTTACTCCATGGCGCCGGCCAGGCTGGAGACGGCGCTGAGGGGGAGCGCCTCGACTTTTTCGTGGACCGGGTAGCGCCGCTCTCCGGGATGAATGATCCACGCCCTCTCCAGTTTGAGATCCTGGAGGGCGGTGTGAAGTGACTTTGTCATCGTGGGACCGTCGCTGACTTTGAATTCAACGCCGTAGGCCCGGCCATTCCGGAAGAGGAGGAGATCGAGTTCCGCACCAGCATGGGTGGCCCAGAACCAGGTGTCTTCCTGTCCGCAAATGGCGAGGACCTGTTCCAGGGCAAAACCCTCCCACGAGGCGCCCAGCTTTGGGTGGGAGTGAAGCGCCTGGCGGGTTTTGATCCCAAGCAGGCTGTGAAGGAGGCCGCTGTCGCGGACGTAAACTTTTGGAGCCTTGAGTTCACGCTTGCCAAGGTTCGTGTGCCACGGCATGAGGCGGCGGGCGAGGTAGGTGCCGCAGAGGATGTCGAGGTAGTGCCGGGCGGTGCCCTCCGAGGCGCCGAGGGAGCGGGCCAGTTCCGCTGCGTTCCACACCTGGCCGTGGTAGTGGCCCACCATGGTCCAGAACCGTCTGATGGTTTCAGCGGCGGTGCGGATGCCAAGCTGGGGAAGATCCTGCTCAAGGAAAGTGCGCACGAAATTGGCACGCCAGCGCCAGCTCGCTTCGTCACTGGCGGAGAGAAAGGAACGGGGGAACCCGCCCCGCAGCCAGAGAGCGGGCTGGTCGGCGGGTTGAACCTCACCTGCATGCAATCCGGAAAGGTCCACGAAGCCGGCACGGCCGGCAAGAGTCTCGGAAACACCTTTGACGATGTCCGGCGAGGCGGAACCGAGAATCAGAAACCGGGCCGGGTTTTGCCGCCTGTCTGCCAGAGGGCGCAAAGCGGTGAAGAGCCGGGGCAGTCGCTGGATTTCATCAATGACAACCAGCCCGCTCAGGGACTTGAGTGCCAGCCCGGGCTGGTCGAGGGCGGCACGATCTTCCGCGCTTTCAAGGTCAAACCAGTGCCCTCCCTCCCGGTCAGCCAGCAGGCGGGCCAGTGTCGTCTTTCCGCACTGGCGCGGGCCGAGCAGGACAGCCACAGGGTTCTCATCCAAGGCGGTTTCCAAGCGCGAAAGGGCTTCCGGTCTGTCTATCATGCGGGAATTTATCCTTGAAATTCCTCAGAGCAACTGCGGATTTTCAAGGAAGTCGGGACGGGCAATGGCTGCCCGGGCTGGCTGAATTTCCGGCGGAGGCTACAGGCGGCTGGGGCGGCGGCGTTCGTTGAGGGCCTGGCAGCGGGGGCAGGTGACGAGTTCGTCCGGGCCGGCGTCGGTGAAGGGCTCGCTGCACAGGCGGCACTGGATGAGGCGGCGGCGGATACTGCGGGAGCTGAGTCGTCTCCGCATTTCGCCATAAACCCAGACGAAGGCCAGGAGGCCGAGGATGAGCCACAGGTAGGTGGAAAGAAGGTTGCTGAGGGTGGTGTGGATCATCCTGGGCGCGGCGGCTTTCAGCGTGGCGGAGAAACGGGGGGGAGCGGTGCGCTGGTGAGGCCGGCGGGTGCCGGCAGGGCGGACGGCGGAGCCTGCGGCACAGGCAGCGGGGTGGAAAGATGGCCGGACCAGGTGGCCTGATAGCGTGGAGGGAGGCCCGGCAGTGCGGTGGAAAAGGCATCCGCCCGCACGGGAAGGGCGAGCTGCGGGGAGATGGACTCCGCAGCGGTGGAGGCTGCCTGCGCCTCGGGGCTGCCGGGGGGGAGGATGGTCAGCGTGACGGCGACAGGCTGGCGACGGACAAGGGGAGGCTCGCTGGCGCTGAACAAGTAAAAGGCCGCACCATGCGCCAGGAGGACAAAGATGAGACAGCCCGCGAGGGCGCAATACCGCCGGGAACGGTGAAACCAGTCGAAGGTCAGGCTGGGGGCATCTGAGGACATGGGCTGCGGCGGAATCAGGGAGCGGGATCTGGCAGCGGGATGGTCTGGCAGGCCACATCATAGCCGCGGCTGGTAGCCAGGTTGGTGACTTTCAGGAGCTGGCCGACGGACGCATGCTCGTCCGCCCGGATGACAACCTGGCGGGAGCGCGAGCGGAATTCCTCCAGTGCTTTGTCGAGTTCTTTCAGGGTCAGCGGCTTGTCATTCAGGTATAGCTGGGGGGACTCTCCTGCGGACAGGGTGACGATGAGCGCCCCGGCGGTGGGAGACAGCGTTGAGGACGATGCCGGCAGAGCGACCGCTATGCCGGACTGCTGGAGCATGCTGGAGCCGAGGAGAAAAAATGTGATGAGCAGCATGACCACGTCCAGGAACGGGACGAGGTGCAAGAAGCGGGGGGTGAGGGCAATCTGGGATTCCAGTTTCACTGCGTGGGGGGAGGGGCGGCCGGAGGGGAAAGAAACATCATGTTGATCCGAAGAGCACGCGTTTGTTCGCGGTGGGGGCGGAATTTGCCTGCCGGAGCCGGTGCCGGAAAAATCAGCGGTTGCGGCGTCCGCGGGTGGCTTCCTGGTCGAAGGCGATGATCTGGTCGTCGCGGGCTTCCGGCCGGTTGTCGGTGATGATGTTCACGATTTCGATGCCGCCGCGCTCCATGTCGTGGATGAGGCTCTTCACGAAGGCGGCCAGGTAGGCGTAGAGCAGGTAGGCCGGAATGGCGACGACGAGTCCGCCGGCGGAGGTGATCAGGCTCTCATAGACGCCCTGGGACAGCTCGCCGGGGGTGGCAAAACCGTTGCCATTTTTCAGCCGGATGAAAGTGTCCGTGAGGCCAAGGACCGTGCCGAGCAGGCCAATGAGCGGGGCGACGTAGCAGATGCTGAGGAGGACAGGCAGGTAGCGCTCCAGTTTTGGCACCTCCAGCTGGCCGGCCTCCTGGACGACGTCTTTCAGGTCGGTCCGCGCCAGCTCATGCCGCATGAGGGCGGACTTGACCACCCGCGCCACGGGGCCGGGTGTGCCGGCGCATTCATGACGGGCTTCGGCGTAGTTCTTCTTTTTCACGAGGTTGGCCAGCCCCTGGAGGAGTTCCCCCACATCGATGGCCGAGCGGTGAAAGTAGAAAAAGCGCTCTAAAAAAATGCCGAGGGCGAGAAGACTGCACCCGAGTAGCAGCCAAATCAGAGGTCCCCCCTTTGTGATGAGATCGATCATCTATGGAAATAATACGAAACAAATGGCCTCCGCACAATAAAAATTGTTTGGAAACCTTAAAATTTAAACAAAACCGGTAATCTGCAGTTAAGGGGGGTGGCCGCTGGAACCGGGTGAGGCGCAATACTAGGGTTTATCCCCATTGTGGCAAGCAGATCCCAAGCTGATTTTTCTGCGGAGGGCAAACGGGAGGTGAAGGATGAGGAAAAAGACGACGGCGAGCCCCTCAAGGGCAAGGATATACCACGGCCAGGGGCCGAGGTGATCGATGAGGGAGGCTGCGGCGGGTTTTTCGCGGAGGAAGGCGTAATTCGTGCCCGCGAGCCAGTCGACGAGCCCGGCGATGACCAAATAAACCTGGCTGGAGCCGAGAGCGCGCCAGAATCCGCCAGGCTGGGGATGGAGGCGGCGGCCGCAGGCGAGGTGAAGGGAGGCGACAACGACGAGGCCGTGGAGCCAGAAAAAACAAAAAAAGGCCGGGTGGGGAAATCCGGAGAGGAGATTTGGGGTGAGGAGGCCGTTCAGGGTGCCTGCCATGCCCCAGAACCAGGCCAGCTCTGCCGCGCGGGGAGATTTTTTCCAGATGGCCCATGCGGCGGTGAGGGCGGCGGCATCGCAAAGATGGAGCGGGAGCCAGTTATCCCTCTGGAGAATGCCAAAGCTGAGACCGATGACGATACTGGCCGGATAATTGAGTGCGAGGGCCATGGCCAGAATGAGTTCCGCCCGGCGCAGGATGCGGCCTCCGGGATTTCGGCGGCTGGTGATGATGAACCAGGACGTCAGGCCGGCCACGAAGGCGAGGACGATCAGGTGCTCCGGGCTGAAGGCATGGAACGCGGGGGGGTGGCTGATGAGTTCATTCACGACTGGCAAACTGGGGCGGCCCCGGGCCGGGTGCGCAATGATTTTTTCAATGCGAGCGTCGGGCAAAATGATGCAGGCAATGGGGCCAGCCCCTTGTGAATTCGCCGGCATCGCGTATGAATGCGCCATGGATTTGAACCGGTATGTGCTGCGCAAGGCCTGGCGCTTCTTGGTGCGCCCCTTGCGGAAGCAGGCGGGCGGTGCGCTTGTTCGTGGTCGTGAGCCTGTTTTGCTTGGGTCGCTCTTGAAGCGGCCCAAAACCCGTGTGCTCGTCTTCGTGGCACACCCGAAGGATGAAATTTTCTGCTCCAGTTTGTTGCTGACCCTCAAGGAAGAGGGCGCGGAGATGTCGATCGTCTGCCTCACCCGTGGTGAGGGCGGAAACCCGGGGGAAATTCCGAGAGAGCGTCTGGGGAGTTTGAGGGAAAAGGAATTGCGCGCCTCCGCCGAGGTGCTGGGAGTGGCCAGGGTTCAGTTCCTCGGCTACATCGATCCCGCGCCGAAATACGGCAGCGTGGTCCCGCCACCGCAGCATGTGCCCAACAAGTTGATCGCAGACCTCCAGGACCAGATGAAGCGGTTTGTCCCGGACATCGTGGTCACGCACGGCAGTGGCGGAGAAATCTGGCACCCGGCCAATGTGCTCCTGCATGATTTCGCGGTGCGGGCGGTGAAGTCCGCCAGCAAGCGGGACATCCAGCTGCTGACGTTCAATGCCTGGCAGCCTGACACCCGGCTGCCGGACATTCTGAACGAGGACGACCCGGCCGCCCTCATCGTGGACGGCACGAAATACGAGGCGGAGCGCTTGGCCGCCGCCGCCTGCCACCGTTCCCAGCTGGCTGATTTCGAGGAAATGGGCCAGGGAACACTGGAAGATTTCGTGAAGTCTACTGCGGTCGAAGGCTACCGGATCTGGTAGGCGCCAGCCAGGTGCGGCTTTAGACGAGTTTTTCGCGCAACGTTGTCCTCAAATCTTCAAGGATTTCTGCGACAAACGGCGTTCTCCATGTCTCCAGGATTGCGAGCAGGAACGCCGCTCGTTCAGCGATTTCCGGGGCCAGCCCGCGCTGGCAGGCTTCGTCCATGAACGCGGGCAGGAGGCGGCGCAGAAGTTCCAAGTGTTTTGCGTCGTTGTCTGACTGACCTGCGGGACGATGATTCCATGCGTGGATCTTGCCCATCATCAAACTCAGCGGATCCAGCACTGGGATGCCGTCTGTCTCAATGGCAAAGCCCTGGGGTGGCAGGTTTTCACAGTCCACCAGCGGCATTTTTTCAAGGATTTCGACCGAGATGCGCCCGAGCCCCTTCATTTCAACCTGAAGAACATAGTTCATACCCAAGCCAGGCGGCTCCCGCCGGCGAACGTTGACCATGGTGGTGATGCGGTGCCCCTCGCCCTTGAGGCTTCCCGCCATGAGACTGGCGGATGCCTTGTCGCCGCGCAAATCCATATCTTTGCTGTAGATGACCTCGCCTGGCTGGTCGAAAACACCAAACCGGTCGGCCCAGTAGCCTACGGCGAGTCCGCCGATGAGGGAAAACTGGGCACCGTCCGACCTGGCTTTGAGCAGGGCGCTGCGGAAGTCACTTAGAGAAACCGTTCGTTCCATGGGTTACGGACTGGTCCACTTGATGATGCGCTGGAAATAGGGTTTATCCTTCAGCACGTGCCAGTCGGGCCTTGGCCAAGAGCGGTCCTGCATTTTTTCCATCTCCGCCCTGGCCTGCGGGGAGGCGGCCCAGCGCCTGCGGTCCTCGGCCTGCTGCTCGAGCAGTTCCGCGTAGCGGGGGTCGTCGTCATCGATGGTGATTTCCAGCCAGTCGGGCATGGGGGAACCTTATCGCAGGAACAGGCCTGCGCACCCGAAAACTGCACGCCTGGCGCTACCGGGTCGTGAGCTGGTTGGCGACGATTTTTTTCATGGCGTCCATCTGCGCCTCCATGCTGCGGACCAGGGCGGCCTGGACGCGGAAGCGGTCGAGGTTGTGGCCGGGGCGGTGAATTTTAAAATAGTGGTCGCCCTCAAGGTGATCCGTCAGGAAGCGCAGGCCGGTCTCCAGGGTGATGAGCGCGCCGGAGAAGGCGAGGTTGTCGATTTCCGCAGGCTCCAGGAAGCTGCCGGCGCCGTCGAGGTAGCCGGTCACCAGGGCCTCGAACATGGGCAGGCGGAACTGGGTTTTGCTGGGGTCGGGCTCGTCCTCTGCGGTGGAGATGGCGGTCGTGCGCACCAGATCTCCAAAGTCATAGAGCACGGTTCCTGGCATGACAGTGTCGAGGTCCATGACGCAGATGCCGCGGCCTGTCTCATCGTCGATCATGACGTTGTTGATCTTGGTGTCGTTGTGCGTCACGCGCTCCGGGAGCTGGCTGCGGGCCATGAGGTCGAGCAGCACGTCCACCATCCACTCCCGCTCCCGGCAGAAATCCAGCTCGGCCCTGACCGAGGCGGCCCGGCCGGCGCGGTCGGCGGCGGCGGCCTTCATGAGCGCATCGTAGCGGCTGCGGGTGTGGTGGAAATTGGGAATCGTGTCCGCGAGGCGGCCGCCGGGCAGGTCAGTCAGGAAGGCCTGAAAATTCCCGAAGGCGCGTGCAGCCTCCTCGGCCTGGGCAGGGCGGTCGACGTGGCTGTGGGCGCTGGCCCGCTCAATGTAAATGTAGGCCCGCCAGTGGTTGCCCACCGCGTCCACGTGCCACATTTTTCCGTCCCGGCAGGGAATGAGGGTGAGCACTTTCCGGTCGGGCTCCTCTGCCCCGGCGTCCTCCAGCTGGTTGGCGATGTGGGTCGTCACCCGCTCGATGTTCTGCATCACCAGCTGCGGCTGCTTGAAGACGTGGTGGTTGATCCGCTGAATGATGTACCGCACCGGCACGCCACCCTGGGAAAAACGCGCTTCGTACGTGTCGTTGATGTGCCCCGCCCCGGTCGGGCTGGAGCCCAGGAACTTCCCCGGCATCGTGAAATGCCGGGCGACGGTGCGAATGTCATGCGGATGGGTTGGGCTCTGGGCCATGGCGGAATCGGTTCAGTTCGGGTTGGGGAAAGGAGACGGGCGGGAGGCTATCTGATTTTTCAGAAAGAAAAAGCCCGAGTTTCAACGGGCTGGAATTTCCAGTTGCCTGCATCCCGGTTTCAGCGTAGAACGTATCAACATATCCAGATTCGTTTATATGTCCAGCAAAGCCCGCACCGGGGCGGACCGCTGGATCCTTCTTTACCACCAACCACTGAAAGAACATGAGCACTAAAGCTGAACTCGTTAAGGGCCTCGACTACAAAGTGGCCGACATCACCCAGGCCGAATGGGGCCGCAAGGAACTGACCATCGCCGAGCACGAAATGCCCGGTCTGATGAGCGTGCGGAAAAAATATGCCGCCAACAAGCCGCTGAAGGGCGTCCGCATTACGGGCTCTCTGCACATGACCATCCAAACCGGCGTTCTCATCGAGACGCTGGTGGACCTCGGCGCGGAGGTGCGCTGGGCCAGCTGCAATATTTTTTCCACCCAGGACCACGCTGCGGCGGCCATCGCGGCGGCCGGTGTGCCGGTGTTTGCCTGGAAGGGCGAAACCCTCGAAGAATATTGGTGGTGTACGTTCCAAGCGGTGAAGCACGGCGACAAGCTGGGCCCGCAACTCGTCGTCGATGACGGCGGCGACGTCACCCTGCTCCTGCACAAGGGCTACGAGCTGGAAAACGGTTCCGACTGGGTCAACACCGCGAGCGGCAACCACGAAGAGCAGGTCATCAAGGACCTCCTCAAGAAAGTGCACGCCGAGGACCCCACCTTCTGGAGTGCCCTGGTGAAGGAGTGGCGCGGCGTCTCCGAGGAGACGACCACCGGCGTTCACCGCCTCTACCAAATGAAGGAGCTGGGCAAGCTGCTCGTCCCGGCCATCAACGTGAACGACTCAGTGACGAAGTCCAAGTTCGACAACCTCTACGGCTGCCGCGAGTCTCTGGCCGACGGCCTGAAGCGCGCCACCGACGTGATGATCGCCGGCAAGGTCGCCGTCGTCTGCGGCTACGGGGATGTGGGCAAGGGCTCCGCACACAGCCTGCGCTCCTACGGCGCCCGGGTCATCGTCACGGAAATCGACCCCATCAACGCCCTCCAGGCCGCCATGGAAGGCTTTGAGGTCAACACGACCGAGAGCACCCTGGGTGTGGGCGACATTTACGTCACCACCACCGGGAACAAGGACGTTATCACGCTGGATCACATGCTGGCCATGAAGGATCAGGCCATCGTGTGCAACATCGGCCACTTCGACAACGAGATCCAGGTCGACCGCCTCAATGCCCTCCCCGGCGTGAAGCGCGACACCATCAAGCCCCAGTATGACGCCTACGTCCTGCCCAACGGCCGCACCATTTACATGCTGGCGGAAGGCCGCCTGGTGAACCTCGGCTGCGCCACCGGGCACCCGTCCTTCGTCATGTCTAACTCCTTCACCAACCAGACGCTCGCCCAGCTCGACCTCTGGACAAACAAGGACAAATACGCCGCCGACGTCTACCGTCTGCCCAAGCACCTCGACGAAGAAGTCGCCCGCCTGCACCTCGAGAAAATCGGCGTCAAGCTGACCATCCTGAGCGATGACCAGGCCGCCTACCTCGGCGTGCCAAAGGATGGGCCCTACAAGCCCGAGCACTACCGCTATTGATTTTCCCCCTGCGGGGAAACACGCCGCGGATCCTTCGGGGTCCGCGGTTTTTTTATGCCGGCCTGGGAAGGACGAGCCCTGACGGCAGGAGCTTCAGGCGTTTCCGAAAGTCTCGACGCGGAAGAGAACGGGCGTGTCGACCACGCAGTCCAGCTTCTCCAGTTCGGCCTGGGCGGCCTGCATTTTCCCGAACGGGGCGGCGTGCATCATGAGCATGAGGTCCGCCTGCCCGCCGGCCTCGACCTCGGGCTGCTGGAGGCTGGAAAGACCGATGCCGTGCTGGGCGATGACCGTGGCCACCTGAGCGACGACGCCGGGCTTGTCCTGGACGCGAAGCCTCAGGTAGTAGGCGGAGAGGGTTTCCTTGATGGGGATGGCCTGGCCGTAGAACCCCTGGGGGATGAACCCCTGGCAGCCGACCTGCTTCACGAGGTTGTTGGCCGCATCCACGAGATCGCTGATGACGGCGCTGGAGGTGGCATTTTGCCCCGCGCCGCTGCCGTAGAAAAGGGTCTCGCCCACGATGTCGCCCCGGACGACGACGGCGTTGAAGACGCCGCTCACGCTGGACAGGATGTGGCTGGACGGGATGAGGGTCGGCTGCACGCGCACCTCGATCCGCCGGTCCTCGTGCAGGCGGACGACGCCCAGCAGCTTGATGGTGTAGCCCATTTTCCCGGCCATCTTCATGTCGGCCGCGCTCACTTTTTCCACGCCGTCCACGAAGACCTCGGACGGCCGCACCCACAGGCCGTAGCTCAGCCAGGCGAGGACGATCGCCTTGTGCGCGGCGTCCCAGCCATTCACGTCGAGGGCGGGATCCGCCTCCGCGTAGCCCAGCTCCTGCGCCTCGGCGAGGGCGGCTTCGTAGGTCAGGCCGGCTTTCGCCATGCGGGTGAGGATGAAATTGCTGGTGCCGTTGATGATGCCGTAGATGGCCTGAATGTTGTTGCCCACGAGGGCCTCGCGCACGGCCTTGATGATGGGGATGCCCCCGGCCACGGCAGCCTCGAAATAAAGGGGCACGTCCATTTCCTCCGCCAGCGCGATCAACTCGTGCCCGCGCTCGGCGAGGAGGGCCTTGTTGCCGGTGACGACCGCCTTTTTCGCCATGAGGGCGGCGCGGACGAGGTCGCAGGCCTCGGAGACACCGCCGATCAGCTCGACGATGATCTGGATCGACGGATCAGCCACCAGGTCGCGCCAGGAGGTGGTCAGCTCCGCAGGAGCGATCTCGACATCGCGGACCTTCTTCGGGTCCCGCACGGCCACGCGGGTGACCTCGAACGTGTGCCCGGTGCGCTCGGTGAGGAGTGAGGCGTTGCGGCGGAGGTTCTTGAGAACCCCCGCGCCGACGTTGCCAAGGCCGGCGAGGCCGATGCGGATGATGCTGGGTGCGGTCACGATGGAAATTCAGTCCGCCCCCGGTGGTTTTGGGGAAATTCGGAAGCGGGTCGTGAATATCCCCGAATCCCGCCATTGATCAACGACCAATGGGCCTGGGCGAAAAATGAGCTTCTTGCGCGGCATGGCGGAAGCTGTATTCATGCTGACATGAAGGCGCCCTTCCTGATTCTGGCCTGCGTTTTGCCGCTGATGGCCTCTGCGGCTCCGGTCCCATTTTCCCCGATGCTCGATCTCTCCGGGCGGATCGTGGCGCTGGAGCAAAATGATGCGCGGCGGGTGCGGGCGTTTGTGTTTCTGGGCACCGAGTGCCCCATCGCCCGGAGCTGCATTCCGGAGCTGAACCGGCTGGCTGCTGAGTTCGGATCACGCGGGGTGGAGCTTTTCGGGGTATGGTCGGATGCCACGGTCACACGGGTGGAAGCGGCGAAACATTTCGCTGAATTCAAGGCGGCCTTTCCCGTGCTGCACGACAGCGGCAGGGCGCTGGCGGAGGTGTTGAAACCATCGCACGTCCCGGAGGCCGTGGTGCTCAATGCCGACGGAAGCCAGGTGTATCGCGGGGCGATTGACAATGCGTGGGAGGCCATCGGACAGCGGCGGGCGAATGTGGAGAAGCGGTTTCTCGCGGATGCTCTCTCAGCGGTCCTGGATGGAAAAGTCCCGGCAATTGCCGAAACAGAAGCAGTGGGCTGTCTTTTCGAAAAGCCGGAACCGGCCAAAGGCGGGCCGACGTTTACCCGTGACGTGGCACCGGTGGTCTTTGCCCGCTGCACGAACTGCCATCGCGAAGGTCAGTCCGCGCCCTTTCCGCTCACGAATTTCGCCCAGACGGCGAAGCGTGCGAAGCAGCTCTCGCGGGTCACCGAGAAACGAGAGATGCCGCCGTGGGTTCCCGCCGGCGGGCACGAGCGGTTCGTCGGCGAGCGCTGGCTCATGGAAAAGGAGGTGACGCTTTTCCGCGACTGGGCCGCCGCTGGTGCGCCCGAGGGAAACGCAGCCGACCTCCCACCGCTTCCGCAGTTTGCCGAGGGCTGGCTGCTGGGAAAGCCGGACCTCGTCGTGAAGATGACCGAGCCCTTCACCGTGCCTGCCGACGGGCCGGACGTCCTGCAAAACTTCGTCATCCCCCTCCCCACCAGCGAGGACAAGCTCGTCGCGGCCATTGAGTTTCACGCCGGAAACAAACGCGTCGTCCACCACGCCGTGCTCTTCCTGGATGACAAGGGGCAGGGCCGCAAACTCGATGCCGCCACACCGGAACCGGGCTACTCGATTTTTGGCGGGGCCGGGTTTTTGCCCAGCGGTGCGCTCGGCGGCTGGAGCGTGGGCAATACGCCGCGCCGGCTGCCGGGAGGCATGGGGCGATATTTGAAAAAAGGCAGCGATCTCGTCATGCAGCTCCACTACCACCCGACCGGCAGGGTGGAGACGGATCAAAGCACCGTGGGCATTTATTTCGTGGACAAACCGGTCGCTGAAGCGCTCAAGCAGCCGTCCACGCTGGTCGGCAGCTTCTGGATGGCGAACTACGAAATGGACATTCCGGCAGGAGAGGCGAACTACCACCGCAGCACCAGCTACACCCTGCCGCGCGATGTCACGATGGTCGGCATCGTCCCGCACATGCATCTGCTCGGCAAAAGCATGACCGCCACGGCCACTCTGCCTGACGGAACAAAGCGCACGCTCATCGACGTGCCGCGCTGGAATTACAACTGGCAGGATGAATACTACTACGAGCGCCCGTTTCCCCTGCCAAAAGGCACGCGCATCGACCTCAACGCGGCCTTCGACAACTCTGCGGCGAACCCCGCCAATCCCAGCAGCCCGCCCAAGCGAGTGACGTGGGGCGAAGGCACTCTCGACGAAATGCTGTTCTGCTTCTTCCTCATCACGGCGGAAAAATCGGAGGACGTCGTCCACACCATTTTCCACTCCATGGCGCAGGACGCGAAGCAGCCCCGCGCCCCGCGCCCGCCTTCACAATCCCCCCACTAGAGCACCGCAGCCGGGCTGCCCTCACGAGATGTGATACGTCGGGGTAACCTCGCTGGCCGTGGCTGTAAGGTAGGTCCCGGTGTCGCAGAGCCACGACTCCCCGGTGGTGTGGGTCTGCAGGCTCCGGCTGATGAGGACGAGGCGGTCCGCACCGATGAGTTGCTGGATTTTTCGCAGCCGGTCAAAGTCTGCCGGGCAGGGGGAGGTGGTGAGCCTGATGTCGATGAGTTCCCGGCGACCGCCGGACTCGAGGACGAAGGGGCACTCCAGCCCGTCGCTGGTGCGGAAAAAGAAGGCGTCCGTTTCCTGGCCCCGGGCGGCCCGTGTGGCGAGGATCTGCTCGATGATCCAACCTTCCCAGCTCTCGCCCACCCATTTCTGCGTCAGGAGGTCGCGGGCCGGGGTCCAGCCCAGCAGGGAATGGAGGAGGCCGCTGTCGCGCCAGTAGATTTTCGGGGTTTTGACGAGGCGTTTGGAGAGATTGGCGTGGTAGGGCGGCAGGCGGCGGATGAGGAAGGCTCCCTCCAGAAAATCCAAGTACGTCTGAACGGTGTGGTGCGTGATGCCGAGCGCCTTGCCGAGTTCTGAGGCGTTCTGCATGCCGCCGTGCACGGCAACCAGGAGCTTGAACAGGCGGGACGTGACGGCGGGCGGCGCGGGCATGCCCCAGGTGGGCAGGTCGCGCTTGGCCAGGAGGGAGAGGTAATTCTGCTGCCAGGTGGGGTAGAGCTGCGGCTGCAGGTGTGGCTGCGGGTAGCCGCCCTGCCGCCAGAGGGCATCCCGGCAGTCGGGGCTGACTTCCAATGCGGTAAAGGGTGCCAGTTCCTGCAGGGCCAGCCGCCCGGCCAGGGATTCGCCCACTTGTTTCATGAGGGCCGGGGAAAGGGAACCAAGGAGGAGAAACCGGCCGTTCACCGCACGCCGGGCATCGACCGCCCCGCGCAGACGGGGAAAAACCTCCGGCCAGCTCTGCGCCTCATCGAGAATGACGAGTTCGTCCCGGGCCACGAGTTCATTCCAGGCAAAATCCAGGCGCAACCGGTCTTCGGTTTGCTGCAAATCAAAGTACTGGGTCCCCATCGCCCTGGCCAGGGTGGTTTTTCCGCACTGGCGGGAGCCCACGATGGCCACGGCGGGGTACATGCCGAGCAGCTGCCGCAGCAGTGCCTCTCCGGTTCTCTCCTGCACAGGGGGAAATTTCCCCGGAATTTTCAATGTGCAAGGCTTCTATTTCCAATTTGCAGGCCTTGCATTTACAATTTGCAAGGTCTCGATTTCTAATTTGGAGATCAATATAAATTTCCCGCTCAGTTATTTGCGAGAAAATCCCTCAATTTTGCCAGCGCCCGAGCCCGGTGACTGAGCTGGTTTTTCACCTCCGCGGGCAGCAGGCCGAAGGACTCGGTGTGGCCCTCGGGGACAAAAAGCGGGTCGTAGCCGAAGCCGCCGGTGCCCTGTTCGGCGTCGGCGATGGTGCCCTCGACGGAGCCGTCGCACTCGTGCAAAATCTGGCCGCCCAGGGCGAGGACGAGGACGCAGCGGAAGCGGGCGGTGCGGTCCGCGCCCCGAGCCCCGGCGCGGGCGAGTTCGGCGAGGAGTTTGGCACGGTGGCCGGCGTTGTCTCCGTGTTTGCCGGAGTAAAGGGCAGAGTCCACGCCGGGATCACCGCCGAGGGCGTCCACCTCCAGGCCGGAATCGTCCGCGAGCACGAGGACATCCGGGCCGAGGCGGGTGCTGGCAGAGAGGGCCTTGATGGCGGCATTTGCGGCAAAGGTCCGCCCGGTTTCCTCGGGTTCGGGCAGGTCCGGGTGGTCGCGCAGGTCCTCGACCAAGAACCCCGGACCGAGGATTTCCCGGATTTCTCCGGTTTTGTGGGCGTTTCCAGTAGCGACGACGAGACGGCGGGCGTTCATCCGCCCATGGTGCCACGCCCGGGCTTCCGCGCAAGCCGCCTGGGCACCGTTTGACACCGCCCCCCCCATCGGCTAACCCTCACGCTTCGATTTTCCCGTCCCCACTCCGACTTTTAAACAATGAATCTGACCATCATCGGCTCCGGATATGTAGGCCTTACCACTGGCGCGTGCTTCGCGAAAGTGGGGCACCACGTCATGTGCGTGGACAACAACCCGAAAAAAATCGAATCCCTGCTGGCGGGACACATCCCGATCTATGAGCCTGGGCTGGAAGAAATCGTGCGCCAGACCGTCTCGGCGGGCCGGCTGAAATTCACCACCTCCACGGACGAGGGCGTGGCCTTTGGCGATGTCATTTTCATCGCCGTACCGACTCCGCCCCAGGAGGACGGGAGCGTGGACCTGCGGTTCATTGAGAAGGTGGCGCGCGAGATCGCGAGCGTGATGAAGAGCTACAAGGTCATCGTGGACAAGAGCACGGTGCCTGTGAAGACCGGGGAAAAAGTGGCCGACACCATCCGCCGCTACTCCGCCGGCGTGGAGTGCGACGTGGTGAGCAATCCCGAGTTTCTCCGCGAAGGCTGCGCCGTGGCCGACCTGCTGAACCCGGATCGCATCGTCATCGGCACGAACAGCGACCGCGCTCTGGCCCTCATGCAGAAGGTGTACGAGCCCTTCGTCGCGCCGGTGCTGGTGACGGACATCAACAGCGCGGAGCTGATCAAGCACGCGGCCAACAGTTTCCTCGCCCTCAAGATTTCCTACATCAACCACCTGAGCGCCATCTGCGACGCGTCCGGGGCGGATGTGGAAAAGGTGGCCGAGGGCATAGGCATGGACAAGCGGATCGGCCGGGCCTTCCTGAATGCCGGCCTGGGCTACGGCGGCTCCTGTTTCCCGAAGGACCTGGCCGCCTTCACGGCCATCTCGGACCAGATCGGCGTGCCGTTCAACCTGTTGAAGGAAGTCCACAACATCAACAACCAGCAGCTCGACCGGTTCATCAAGGCCATCCGCGATGCACTCTGGGTCCTCCAGGACAAGAAGATCGCCGTCTGGGGGTTGAGCTTCAAGCCGCACACTGACGACGTGCGCTGCTCTGTCCCCATCACTCTCATCGAGCGCCTGCTGGCCGAGGGGGCGAAGATCACCGCCTATGATCCCAAATCCATGGGCAACATCGCCGAGCACCTGCCGCACTTGGCGGGGAAAATCACGCTCGCCGGGAGTGCCGAGGAGGCGGCGGATGGCGCGGAGGCGCTCGTTGTCGCAACGGAGTGGCCCGAGTTTGCCGACGTGAACCTCGCCGCTGTGAAGAAAAAGATGGTGGCACCGATGATTTTCGACGGACGGAATCTGTTTGATCCGAAGACGCTGCGCGAGATGGGCTTTGAGTATCACTGCATCGGAAGGAACAGCGTCAAGTGAGCGCCCCTGCGAAGGCCCCCATGACGGCCCGCCGCCTCGCTCTGGAGGTGCTGGAGTCATGGGACCCTTCCTCCGTCTACGCGGCGGACCTGCTGGCCTCGCTGGAAAAGCAGTACAAGATAAGCCCCGCCGACCGGCATCTGGCGCAGTCGCTGGTGCTCGGGAGCATCCGGAACCTGATGCTCCTGGATTTCTGGGTGAACCACCTGCGCGGCAGCGGCCCGCTCAAGCCCACTCCGCGGCACATCCTGCGGCTGGGCCTGCTCCAGCTGCTCATTCTCGGGTTTCCCGACCACGCAGCTGTCTTTGAGACGGTCGCCCTCGCCTCCCCGCGGGAAAAACCGGTCGTGAATGCCATCCTGCGCCGCGCCGGCCGCGAAAAGGACGAACTCCTGGCCGCCGCCGCTGCCTCCGCGCCGAACATCCGCTTTTCCCTGCCCAAGTTTCTCACCGACCGCTGGTTCGCCCGCTTCGGGAAAGAGGACGCAGAAAAGCTGTGCATCTCGTTCAACGAGCCGTCCAGCCTCGTCGTCCGCGTCAACCGCCTCAAGCCCGACGCCGCCCCGCCCGAAGGGGCCGAGCCGGTGCCGGGTGCGCCGGATTTTTTCCGCATCAGCGGCGGCCTGCCCTCGGATCTTTTCGCCAGCGGGAACCTCTACGGCCAGGACCCGGCCACGCGCGTGGCTCCGCAGTTGCTCGCGCCCCAGCCTGGCGAGACCGTGCTCGACGCCTGCGCCGCCCCGGGCGGGAAGGCCGGCATCCTCGCCCAGCTCATGGGAAATGAAGGCGCCCTCGTCGCCACGGACCCGAACCCGGCCCGCCTCGACCGCCTGCGCACGAACCTCAAACGCCTCGGCGCCACCTGCGCCCAGGTCCGGCAGTTCGACTGGACGGCCCCCTCGCCGCCCACCTCACCGGACTCCCCCGGTGCGATGCACTACGACCGCATCCTGCTCGACGTCCCGTGCTCAAACACCGGCGTCCTTGGCCGTCGGGTGGATGCCCGCTGGCGCCTCACGAAAAAATCCCTCCTCGAACTCCGCCCCGTCCAGCTCGCCATCGTCCAGGGCGCCGTGCCCCTGCTGAAACCCGGCGGCTCCCTCGTCTACAGCACCTGCAGCCTGGAGCCGGAGGAAAACGAGGAGATGGTGGAGGAAATCCTCCGCCTTTTCCCCGACCTCGCCCTGGTGGAGCAGCACCTCGTCCTGCCCGGCGCGGACGGCGGCGACGGCGCGTTTGCCGCGCTGTTGCGGCGGGCAGATGCAGCTGGCGGTGAAGCACCGAACCCAGCCTGAGACCTGATCGAGACGCGGCGCGTCATGCGAATGACGCTGGGCGAGAATTGCCAACAGGCTCCCCGCTTCAAGCCGCGCAGTGCTCGCACGCCTCGACCCAGTGGCCGGGGGCGGCCAGGACGAGCGCCGGGCGGGTCGGGGCGGGCTTGCGGCCCATGCGCTGGCAGAAGCGGCAGCCGGTCACGAAATCCGCCAGTGAGGCGACGGTGCCGGGGATGGTGGGCAGGCGGGACTTCCGCGGGGAATCCAGCCGGGGCAGGCTGGCGAGCAGCCCCCGGGTGTAGGCGTGGCGCGGGCGGGCGAAGAGGTCGCGCACCGGAGCGCGCTCGACGATGCGGCCGGCGTACATGACCACGACCTCCTCGCAGCTTTCCGCGATGACGCCCAGATCATGGGTGATGAGGATGACGCTCATCCCGATTTCCTGCTGGAGGCCGGAAATGAGCTGCAAAATCTGGGCCTGCACCGTGACGTCGAGCGCCGTGGTCGGCTCGTCGGCGATGAGGAGCTGCGGCCTGTTGATGAGGGCCATGGCGATCATGACGCGCTGTCTCATGCCGCCGGAGAGCTGGTGCGGGTATTCGGTGATGCGCTGCTCCGGTGCCGGTATCCGCACCCGGCGGAGCATTTCCACCGACCGCTCCAGGACATCCGCCGCACCCGTCGTGCAATGGAGCTGCAGAGCCTCGGCCAGCTGCTGCCCGATCCGCTGCACCGGGTTCAGCGCGGTCATGGGCTCCTGGAAAATCATGCCGATCCTCGCCCCGCGGATCCGCCTCATGGCGTCCGCAGGCAGGGCCACCAGATCCTGACCGTCAAAGAGCACGCGCCCGCCGAGGATCTTTCCGTGCGGCTGGGGCAGGAGGCGGTTGATGGAAAAGGCGGTCACACTTTTCCCGCAGCCCGACTCCCCCACGATGCCGAGCGTCCTCCCGCGCTCCACGGTGAAGCTGACATCGTCCACGGCCACCAGCCGTCCGCCCTCGGTGTCGAAGGCGGTGACGAGGTTTTCTACCTGGAGGAGGGGTGCGGGCTGGGTCATGGGAAATTCGAAGGGGTCAATCATCATAGTGGAAGCGGCACTGCATGATCAGAAGGCTGTCGTTCTCCACTTTGTAGATCAGCCTGTGCTCCTGGGTGATGCGGCGGGACCACCAGCCGCGCAGGTTGTTTCGCAGCGGTTCCGGTTTGCCGATGCCAGCGTGGGGATTGCGCAACGCATCACGGATGAGTTCATTGACCCGCTGTAAAGTCTTCCGGTCATTTTCCTGCCAGTAGAGGTAGTCCCGCCAGCCGTTTGGCAGCCAGGTCAGTCGCATAGCTCGCCAGTCTGGATTCGTCCTGCTGCGTAGTCATCCAGGCTCTGCTGGATCTGGTTGGCGTTGGACCGGGTGGAAAAGAGGTGGAGTGTGGCCTCCATCGCAGCGTACTCCTCAACGGCAAGCAGGACCACTTTTCCCGCTCCGTTGCGCGTGATGGTGATGGGCACTCGATCACGCGAGGCCGTCTCCATCAACGTAGCGAGCTGGTTTCGCGCATCGGTGTAGTTGATCGTTTGCATGTTCCTATTTCCTGCATGGACAGTATTCTGTCAATCTCTTTTCACACAACACGTCCGGGGAGCATGCCCCCTACCCTACTTCACCCGGTACTGGTCGTAGACGTGCTCGACTTCGGGGAAAGCTTTGCCGGAGCGCATGGCCTCCAGGGTTTCCTTTTTCAGGTCTTCGTCGATCCACTCGACGTAGAACTGGCGGGGCTCCTGGGTGCCTTTGACGTTGTTGTCCTCCGGCCAGCGGAGCCAGCGCCAGTGGACGGAGCGAATGTAGGGCGTCTGCCAGCACGGGATGACGCAGGCCAGGTCGTGCACCTTCTCCTGCACCTGCCAGGAGAGCTTCTGGATGTCGTCCTCCGTGGTCGCGCTGCGCTGGGCGTCGATGAGCCGGTCCAGTTCGGGATCGGCGATCATGCAGATGTTGTTCGAGTTGGTCACGACCTGCTTTTTACCGTCCGGGCCGGTCTTCCACGCGTTTACGGAGTGGAAATTCTGGTGCGGGTCCGGGTAGGGCGGCTGGGCGCCGAAACCCATGATGGTCATCTCGTGCGTCTTTTCGTCGGAGGCTTTTTTAAAGATGAGCGTCATGTCCGCGTTCTCCAGCTTGATCTCGACGCCGGCCTTCTTTGCATCCTGGACGAGTCGGAGGAGCAGCTGGTTGAAGGCCGGGTTGGGATTTCCCAGGGTGAAGGAAAGCCGCTGGCCGGCGGCATTCGCGAGGATGCCGTCCCCCCCTGCCACGGTGTAGCCCGCCTTGGTGAAATACTCCCGCGCCTTCGCCGTGTCGTATTCGCGTGCTTTGATGTTCGGGTTTTCGTATTTGCCCAAGCCCGGGGCGCTGGTGTTCATGCGCTCGAGGTCGCCGCGGAAGTCGATGTCGATCACCTTCTGGATGTTGAAGGCGTGCTGAAGGCCGCGCCGAACGTCCGCATTGTCGAGGCCGGGCTTCGAGCAGTTAAGCCAGATGCCGCGGGTGATGATAGGGTAAATGTTGTAGAACTGGGTTTTTTCGATGTACCCGTTGTGCACTTCCGGGATGTCGCAGCGGTCGTACCAGTACTTGGGCAGGTTGAGAATCCGGAAATCAAACGAGTCCAGCTGCCCTTGGCGGAAGACCTCCCAGGCCTTGTCCATGGAGCCGATGAATTTGAACTCGATGTAGTCAAAGTTGAACCGGTTCCGGTAGAACTTTTTGTCACGTGCCCACCAGTTCTTTACGCGGTTCAGGGTGATGGAGCGGCCAAATTTCACCCCGTCCGGGTAGATCTCGTAGGGGCCGGTGGTCGGGTCCTTGCGCCACTGGTAGCGCTCGGCGTAGTCGGGGCCAAATTCGCGCCAGAACTTCCGCTCGCTCGGCTGCGTGTCGTAGAGTTTCCACAGCGGGTCAGGCTTCGGCCCGGTGAGCTTGATGGCGAAGGTCTGGTCGTCGTATTTGGTGAACGAGGCGAACTCCTTCTTGAAGTAGTCGTTCTGGTAGGGGTCCTGGACGTGCGGGGAATTGCTGACGTAGAAGGTCATCAGGAAGTCGTCCGTGGTGATCTTCACGCCGTCGGAGAAGGTGGCGGCGGGGTCGATCTTGAAGTAGACCGTCTGCCGGTCCGGGGCCACGGACCATTTCTCCGCCACTCCGGGCACCCAGCCGTCGACGTTCGGGTGCTTGAGCACGAGGTTCGTCATCGTGTTTTCCCAGTGCTCCTGGCGGAAACTGCTGGAGGCCTCCGGTCCGACGTGACGCAGGGTGGGGGGAAATGACGTGTCGAAATAGTGGTAGGTGCCGCCCTTTTTTGCCCGGGTGTCGCCGAGGTCCGGCAGGCTGGCGCCATCCTCCCAGACGAGACCGGAGGGGAGATCGGCGCTGGTTTTGAACACGTAGAAATCCGGGTGCGCCTTAAAGTACGCGTCGACTTCAGCAGAGTTGTCGTAAGGGGGAAACCGGTCGTCCCGGGAGCACCCGGCCAGGCCGAGGAGCAAACCGGCCAGCCCGAGGATGAAATTGGCGCCGCGCATGAATAATGGAGAGGGAAAGTCGGCAGCCTACGCGGTCCGGGGCGGGAGGCAAGCCGCAGCCTCTTCGGCAGGCGGGTCAGTCGCGATATCCGGCGCAAGGCTGCTTGCGCAGTGCGGGAATCCAGGTTCTGGTTGTCTCTGCGCAGGGGCGGAAAAACCCGCCGGCGTGCCCTCCCCCCCACCACTCAGCCATGAAAGATTTCTCCCAACCGCAGTGCGAAGCCCTGATCGACCTTCTCTGTCTTGCGCTCTCAACCGACCAGCATGTTTCTCCGGTGGAGGAACTTGCCGCGCACGTCTGCTTCGCGAAAATCGGCTGGCACACGCGGGAGTCGCGCGAGCTTTACATCCTGGACTCGCTGGTACGCGCCGGTCACGCGGTTGAAAATGAAAAAGAGCTTTTGCTTTACCTGGCCGACCGCACTGCCCACTTCACTACGGCAGCGGAGAAGAAAAAAGTGATGGAGCACCTGATGCTGGTGCTGGAGATCGACGGGTTCGATCCATCCGAGGACACCTTCCTCGCCCGCGTGCAGGCGGCCCTCGGCGTCAAGTAGCCGCCGGCCTCAACTGGCGGTGGCTAACGGGAAGAAGGCGGAATCCAGTTCCCGCTTCATGTCCGGGGACGGCACGAAATCCGGATCCCGGCTGGGGCGGATGTGGGAGCGGTCGTTCAGGAACGTGATGAGGTGCTCCCGCAGTTCGTAATAGAGCGGGTCCTCCATAATTACCTTCCGGCTGCGGGGGCGTTCGAAAGGGATGCGCAGGATGTCGCCCACTTCGGCCTCGGGGCCGTTGGTCATCATGATGACGCGGTCCGAGAGGAAGATGGCCTCGTCCACGTCGTGGGTGACCATCATGGTGGTGATGCGATTGCGCCGCCAGAGGTCGAGGAGCACGCCCTGAAGCTCGTAGCGGGTGAGGGAGTCCAGCATCCCGAACGGCTCGTCGAGCAGGAGCATTTTTGGCTGGAGGGCAAAGGCGCGGGCAATGCCGACGCGCTGGCGCATGCCCTGGGAGAGCGAGGCGGGGTACTTGTCCATGTCGTCCCCGAGTCCGACCACGCTGAGGTAGTATTCCGCGATCTGGCGGCGCTCCGCCCGGCTGGCGGTGAAATAGACCTGGTCCACTCCCAGCATCACGTTTTCAAACGCCGTGAGCCACGGCAGCAAACACGGGGACTGAAAAACGATGCCGCGATCCGGCCCGGGGCCGTCGCTTTCCTTTCCGCCGAGGATGATGCTCCCCTTGGTGACATCTGAAAGCCCGGCCACCATCATGAGGACGGTGGACTTCCCGCAGCCGCTATGGCCGATGAGGGTGGTGAATTCGCCTGGAGCCAGCTTAAGGCTGAAATCTTTGACGATGGTGGCCGGGCCTTTCGGGGACGGGTAGACCTTGCTCAGGCGGTCGCACTCCAGCATGGGGCGGACGGGCGCACTCATGAGTTCACCTCCACTTCTTCACGTTTGAGTTCGGAGCGGCGCATCGGGCCGCGGCGGTTGAGCAGGCGCAGGGTGTTCACAGTGGTCAGGTCTTCGGGGATGAGGTCCGGCAGGACGAGCTGGCGGGAAACAACGGTGGATTTTTTCTTGGAACCCAGCAGCCGGTTGATGACCTCGAGGCGCAGGGCCTTGAAGGTGTCGTCATGATTGATCGCGCGGCGGTCGCGGGGGCGGGGCAGGGGAATCTCGATGGGCTCGCCCAAGGTGGCTCCGGGTCCAGGCGTGAGCGGGATCACGCGGTCCGCGAGCAGGATGGCCTCGTCCGGATCATTGGTCACCCAGATGACGGTGGTCTTGCTTTTGAGCCAGATGTCGCTGATTTCGTCCTGAAGAGTGGCCCGGGTGAGGGCGTCCAGGGCGCTGAGGGGCTCGTCCAGCAGGAGAACGCGCGGCTCCATGGCCAGCGCCCGCGCCACGGAGACCCGCTGGCGCATGCCTCCGGAGAGTTCCCTCGGCAGCTTGCCCAGCGCAGGCGTCAGGTTCACCATCTTGATGTACTTCTCCGTGTGCTCCCGGCGTTCTGCTGCGGACTTTTCCGGGAACACCTGGTCCACCGCCAGCATGACGTTCTCAAACACCGTCAACCAAGGCAGGAGCGAGTAGTTCTGGAAGACGATCCCCCTGTCGGGGCCTGGCCCGGCAATCGGTTTTCCATCCATCACGATTTGACCCGCATCAGCTTGGAGCAGGCCCGCGAGCAGGGAGATCAAAGTGGTTTTCCCAGAACCCGAGAAGCCGATGATGGTGATGAACTCCCCCTCCGAGACCGAAAGGTTGATGTCGTGCAGGACCCGGGTGGAACCGAAGCTCTTGGAGACGCTGGTGAGTGTGATCATGGCTGGTGGTGGGACTAGGGCAGCCTCGGGCTGCTCCATTCAGGAAAAGCCGGATGCGTGCCAGGATCAGGAACTGGCGCCTTCGAGGTCGTTCATGATTTTCACGGACCTGATGAATCCCGTTCACTTCTCTCAAAATTGATTTCAATTTTTACTGGATTATCTACTCGTATCGATTTTTTCTGAAAATTATGGTGGCGGGGATTATTTTAGAAGGTAAACTAATGGGGATTCAGCCAAACCCGACCAACAATCATCTCTCATGAAGAAGTTCGCACCGATTCGCATCTCTTTGATCACCGGACTGCTGGCGCTCGCGCCGCACATGCCTGTCTGCGCAGGCACCGTCGCCCCCTCATCAGACAAAGAGCCTGTAGGAGGCGAGGTTACGGTGCAGAAAGCCGCTGCGGCGGATCTTCCCTGGGTGATCTCCGCGAGCATGGGGCTGAATGATGGCGACGAGGTGACCACCGGGGTCGAGATGATCGCCCCGCTCTGGCACGATGGGAGTTCGATCCTTTTCCTCTCTCCCGAGTACAACTACTGGGACGGCGGCCAGCACCAGACCTCCATTGGTCTGGGAGCGCGCACGCTGATCGGGGACAAGGCGTTGCTGGGCCTGAATTTGTTTTACGACCACTCCGAAGCCTTCAGTGACGCAGCCTGGGACCAGCTGGGTGCAGGCGTTGAGGTGTTGACGGACTGGGTTGATTTCCGGGCCAATGGCTACTTCGTCATGAGCGAGGAGCAAAAAATCGGCAGCCGCCGGGAGACAGACGTGCACCGCACCGAGACGTCCAGCGGGCACCTCGTCGACACAGGGAAAACGGGCGACCTTTACGCCGCCGGTTACGGCATTTACGGCGGCCACTGGTATGACCAGGTCACCACACGGACGTCCACGACCACGCGCACCTCCACCCTTTTTGAAAACTTCGCCACGCCGATGACCGGCGGCGATGCCGAGGTCGGTGTGCTTCTTCCCTGGCTCACGCGCAAGAACATCGAAGTGCGCCTCTTCGGCGGTGTTTACGGCTATGACAATCCTTACGGCGGCGACTTCGTCGGGTTTAAAGCCAGGGCCGAGGCTCGCGTGGGCCGCTACCTGCGGCTGGACGTGGCGTACCACCAGGACGAGGAAATTACTGGAGGCAACTGGTACACCGGCTTCCGGGTTTCCCTGCCGCTGGGCCACGTGCCCTCCACCGAGACGCGTGACGGGCGCGGCTTGCGCTCCCTGGCGGACCGCCGGGTGGAGCTGATCGAGCGGAACAACCGCCCCATCGTCGGCCAGAGTGGCTGGCGTGAAAATGAGGCGAAGAGCAGCGTGAAAGTTTCCCAGACCTCCTCCACAAAGGTGCAGTCTCAGAACCATCCCGACACCATCGCCAGCAACGTCGTCTTCGCCAACAACGGCCCGGACGTGGTGGGTGAAAAGGGTGACAAGGGCAAGCTTTGCTTCGGCGTCCTCGCCGGCAGCGACAAGGGTAACGGCACTGCGGAAGCCCCCGTGGTCAACCTGCAGCAGGCCGTCAACATCGCCGAAACGCTCCGTCTTTCCAACGGCGTCCGCCCCACCGTCCTCACCCAGGCAACCGGCATCACCTACGAGGGCGACGTCAATCTTGCCGGCCCCGTGGACCTGGTGAGCAGCCAGATCGATCCATTTGGCATCAACTGCCTGCAAACGGGTGCCTCGCACATCCACGGCGGCATCACCGGGACGGACATCGCCGGCTGGGTGCGCATCGCCGGATTCCAGATCAGCGGCGGCCTCGGCAAGGGCCTCGCCCAGTTCGCGGACCAGGGCACCGGCATCCGCCTTCACAACGTGGCAGAAAGCGCCATCGAATTCAACGACATCCAGAACCTGAGCAACCATGGTGTCCACATCACGGGTGACGGCTTTGTCGCGAACTTCCTCGAAAACAGGGTGTCTGGAAACACGGGCAACGGCATTTTCGTCGAGGCGGGCACAGGCATCCACTTTGTGGCGGCCGGCCGGAACTTCACGGACAACAACACGGGCAACGGCATCGCCATCAACATCGCCGGTCCGGGAACGATCCACAGCGAACTGGTTTCGCTCTTCGCCTCCGGCAACGGAGCCAGCGGTGTGGCCCTCACCTCCGGAACCGGTGCGGTCACCTGGACGGGCAGCGTGAGCGCCAGCGTGCTGGACAACAATTTCCTCGCAGGCCTGAGCATGCGCACGATCACCCCGGCCACCGTGTCGCTGGACATCTTCAACAACACCGCCACCGGCAATGAAAATGGCTTTGCCCTCAGCGCCGAGGGTGAGTGGAAGGGGGACGTCACTGGCAACACCGCCACTGGAAACAGGAACGGCTTCTTCGCCGAGGACATCGGCCCGCTCACCTGGGATGCCGACGCCACCGGGAACACCGCCAACAACAACACGGAAGTGGGCTTCCTCACCACCATCATCCAGCCCGGAACCACCATCCTGCCCGGCCACACGGTGGACGGAAACTCCGCCAGCGGCAACGGCACGGCGAATTTCTCGCTGAGTGTCCCGGGGTTCTTCGCCCAGTAAAGGGGCGTTCGGGGCGGAGGCGTCATTCGGGGTGAAACAACCAGTTGACACCGCCGCGACTCGTCGGCTTTACTGCCGCGATGCAACCGAGTCTTTCCGTCCGCCTCTCTGTTCGATTGGGCCTCCTGTCGCTGGCTGCCATGGCCGGTCTCAGTGCGTGCGCCACGCACGGGGATGCCGTTTCAAAGGTGAAAATCCAGCACCTCAAGCCGGAACTCCGCCCCCAGTCGGGCGATCCAGCCATTGAGTTTGAATACAAGCGGTTGCTTCACGGTGCTTTGACGGCGGATGAGGTCAAAAACCGCGCCGGAAACTACTATTCCGTCTACTGGCAGGTCGCAGACCGTTCCCAGCCCGTTACGGTCCGGCTCGAATACCGCCAGACCGCCACCGGGCCGAAGATCCTCTCCATTGAGGTGCCTGTGGACAAGATCGGCCGCTCGAACACCACGGAATTCCAGATCACTGGCGAGGCCTTCAAGGTCGGCGGTTCCGTCGTCTCCTGGCGTGCCTCCGTGGTCCGCGGGAAGGACATCATCGCCTCGCGGAAATCCGCGATGTGGGATTGATCTGATTGGGTGAACCTGCCGGCCGATTCGGCACGGCCCCCTCCAGTGCCTGCGCCTGCGCTTGCGGGTTAGGCACGAGGCACGCCGAACTGCCGGATTTTACCGGCCTGCTATTACGCGAGCCCGCCGCGGCGGCGGATGATCCACTCCGCCGTGAGGAGGCCGAGGGCGGCTACGAGCAGGATCCAGTTGTCCCAGAGGGTAGATTCCTTGCGCTCGACCAGGCTCTTGCTCTCCGGGCCAAAGGCGGAGGCGAGCTGGTCGATGCGGGTGATGTCCACCACTTTGCCACTGGCCAGGCTGGTCGCCTTGTTGAGGAAGGCGCGGTCGAGGGAGAGGTCGCCGAGTTCGACGGGGTTCGTCGTGGTGAGGGTCTTGAAATGGGTTTCCACCTTCTCTGCTTTACCCTCTGTTTTGAGGAGTTTCTCCACATCACTGCCGGTCAGCTCGACGCGGTAGCGGCCGGATTTCACGAGCGGGTCGACCTCGGCCTCGTACATGCCGTTGGAGGATTCCCGGTAACGAAGCTGGCGCTTCGAGACGAGTTTGTTGTCTGCGTCGTAGACCTGGGCAAAGACGGAGGCCTTGTCCGTAGGCTTGAATCCTTCCCCGCTCAGGCGGGCGAGGATTTTGATTTTATCCCCGGTCTCGTAGGCCAGCCGGTCGGTGCCGAGGCGGACGCTGCCAGTGCCGGCGCGTAGGTTTTCTCCAGCTCCCCAGCGGAGGAGGTTGCCCCACAGGCGGTGGTGGTAGGCATCGCCGATGCCGTAGCGCAGGCGCCATGTCTGGTCGAACCCAAACCACGCCACCTTGCCCAGCCCGTACTGGCCGGTGACGATGAGGGCGTTCTCGGACTGCTGCTTTTTCAGGGTGGCGAACTGGTTGAGCCCCTGCTCGGCGTTGGTCACCGGGGCGGCCATGCGCCCTGTCTCGGCGTAGGCGAGCACGGCGCTGCCCTCCCTGGCCCGGGTGATGGGGTGGCGCCACTGAAGGGCGGGCATCTGGGCCCAGATGGAGACGTTTTCCATCTGGCTGGGCGACTGGGCGAGTACGGGGCTGGACCGCCCCTCCGCAGTGAGGCGCAGGCGGAAGCTCTCCTCCGGTCCCTTGAAGAAATCCGCCGTGGAGGAGGGCTGGAACTCGACGGGCAGGAGCTTGCGCACGATCTCACTGCTGAAGGCGTGGGGCATGGAGCGCGGCCCGGCAATGACGGTGAGCAGGGCTCCCCGCTCGCTCACACATTTTTCGATGATGTCCCACGTCTCCGCACTCAGCGAGGCGGGCGGGACGTCGCCCAGAATGATGACGTCGAATTTCGACCACTCGGCCTTGTTTTCCGGCAGCCGGGTGGCCTCCGCGTCGCCAAATTTCCGCGAAGCGCTGGCGGGCACTGCGGGCACAGCGTCCTGGTTCTTGATCTCGTCGGGATTGAGCAGGACGTATTGCAGGTGGACGGACTTGTCGCGGCCGTAGAAGAGGTTGCGCAGGTAGCGGAACTCCCAGCGCGGGTAGCTGTCGATGATGAGCACGTTCGTCCTGTCGTCGGAGACAGCCACTTCGAAGTCCCACTGGTTGTTGTCCTTGAAAAGCTCACCCTCCACCTGCTCCAGCTTCAGCGTGTAGCCGGCGGTGCCCTTGTCCGTGGGGGTGAAGGCCATTTTCACACTGGTCTGGAAGGTCTCCTCCGGCACGGGGATGGTCTGCTCCTGCAGCACCTTGTCCCCGGAGCTGAGGGTGAGCTTTACCTGGCCGCCCTTCATCCCGTCGGCCTTCACGTCGGCCTTGATCTTGATGCGGTCGCCCAGATAAATGGACTCCGGCGCTGTCACGCCCAGAAAGGCGACGTCCCTCGGCCCCTTCGCACTGCCGATTTCCACGGCATGAAGCGGGGAACCCTGGATGCCCAGGCTGCGGGCGGCATCGTCGGCGGGCTTGTCCATGTTGTGCCGGCCGTCGCTGAGGAGGAGGACGCCGGCCAGGCTTTCGGCGGGCACTTTTTGCAGCGCCTCGTCCAGGGCGCGGGTGACGTCCGTCCGCATGCGGAACTCCGGCGCGGCCCCGCCGGCGGGGAAATCCGGAGACGTGACCGGGGCGGGTGTCTTGCCGAAGCGGACGAGCTTGATGTCGTATTTGTCCTTCAGCTGGTCGAGGAAGGGCTTGGATCCGCCGTGGGCCCTGGTTAGGGCGTCGTGGGCGATCTGCGCTCGCGGGATGAAGGCGGCCTTTTCGATGGCCTGGCGGTCGGGCTCGGAGATCGTTTTCAGGGTGGCCTCGTCGGCGGCCAGGATGACGCTCTGGACCGCCTCGACAGCCTGGCGCAGGCCCTCGACGGTTTTCTCCACCCGCTCGCGCACGGGCGGGATGCGGTTCTCTTTCAAGCGGTCGGCGGCAGCGCGGAGTTCGGCAGGCAGGGCGTCGTGAAAGCGGGCCAGCGTCTGGCTGAGAAGGGAGCGGCCTTCGGGCTGGTAGTTGCCCTCGTCTTTCTTCGCCGTTTCCAGCGCGCTGGTGGCGGCGGTGGTGAGCTGGAGCCCCTCGGCGAGCAGCTTGCCCACGGCCTCGCGGCGGCGGTCGAGCAGGGTTTTTTCCGCGTCGGAGCCGTAGTTGTCCGGGACGCGCAGATTCTCCAGCTCACCGGAGAGCCGGGGCAGGTAGGCGCGGACCTGGTCGAGCACGGGCGGGAGCGGGGCGCGTTTCGCGGCGGCGGGCACTCCGGCAAACGTGGCGAGCTGCAGTTTCTCCGTGGCGGTCATCTGCTTGTCCACGATCTGCATGGACTCAGAGTCATCGATGAGCACGACCACATTTCGCTCGATTTTCCGCGACTGGTCCCACGTGCGCACCGGCTGGACCAGGATGAAGAGGACTGCCGCCACCGCCAGCAGCCGCAGGGTGAGCAGCGTCCGCCCCGTGGCCGGCGTGACCATGCCTCGCTCCAGACGGTAGAGGCTGAAAATGATTTCCATGGCCGCCCCGCCGATGAACGCATTCGTCAGCAGGGACCAGGTGGTCTCCAGCACCATGAAGCGGGAGAGGAACTGCCACAGGCTCCAGAGGCACAGCATGCCGATGAGAATGCGAACGACAAATCCGCCGGCGGCCGGCAGCTTTCCTGGCAGCAACCTGCTGAATTTATGGCCCGCCCACCACAGGGCGGCGAAGGCCACGACCATGAGGGCGAGCACAAAGGTCGGGGTGCCCGTGCTGAGCAAGTCTGTCCGGCTGGGGGTGGTGGGATCCATGGGTGGAATGAGGCCCTCTCTCTACACGTGGTCTGCGCCCGCTGGCCAGGATTTTCCCGCCTGGTCCGCCATGCCCATGAAGTGGGGAAAAACCTGAGGACTCGCCGCTTTTTCCGCCCTCCGGTCCTGCGGGGAAAAGAAAAAGGGGCCGTCCTGGCAGGAACGGCCCCTATGAAGTTTCACGTTGCCGCAGTGCGCGGCGGACAAAATCAATACCCGTGGTAGTAGCCGCGATCGTCGTAGTAGCCGGTGGTATTCTGCGTGCGGCGGTCGTAGCCGCGGTTGTCATAACCGCGATTGTCGTAGCCCCGGTTGTCATAGTAGCCGTTGTTCGGCGGGGGGGCCTGGTTGTAGGAGCGGTCGTAGGCGCGCTGGTCGTTCTGGCGCTGGGTTTCACCGGCGGCATTGCCAATGATGGCACCGCCCGCAGCGCCAATGGCCGAGCCAACGGCGACGCGCTTCAGGGTGTCTCCGCCTGGTCCGCGCCGGCGTCCGCCGTCACGCTGGGCGATGTCGTAGAGCAGCCCGCCGCCCGCGCCAATGGCGGCGCCGACTCCGGCCCCGCGACCGGTCGGGGTGTCGCAGGAGGTGAGGTTGACGAGGAGAATGGCCGCCAGCGCGACCGTCGCAAAACGAGGGAGTGTTTTCATTTCTTGTGTGTTTTTTGGGGATGGTGGGAGAGGACGCGTCCTTGGACTCGCGGGGGCGGGTCTTATTCAATGCGCTCGGTCACCATTTTAACTCAAACCAGTAAAAATTCAATACATCCTGATAAAATAAGGAGACCGGGCCGTCGGCGGAAACATTTTTTGGTTACGCCGCCGGAGAAATTTCGGGATAACAGGTGAGGCCGGGTTGCGGCCTCGTCACCAACCCTGCCCAGTCATGAATCCACCCGATCCCATTTCTCCAAAGCCTGACTCCGACGGGGAGGCCGCCCAAGCCGCAAAGCTGCTCGCTGCGGCGCTGAATCCCTCGCCTGTTTCGGCCCCGGCCCACGCCTGGGAGCCGCCGGCGGTGGCGGAGGTGGCGTCGTGGTTTCCTGATTACCAGGTCGAGGCGCTCATCGGGCGCGGAGCCATGGGGGCGGTGTACCGGGCGGTGCAGAGAAAACTGGAGCGCGCCGTGGCCATCAAGCTGCTGCCCCCGGAAATCGCAGCGCGGGAGGGAGCGGCAGCGCGGTTTGAGCGTGAGGCGCGGGCCATGGCGCGGCTGAACCACCCGAACATCGTCGCCCTGCACGACTTCGGGCGCACGGCGCAGGGGCACCTTTTCATCGTCATGGAGCATGTGGAGGGGGCGGATCTCAGCCGCATCATCCAGGCGGAAAAGGCGGGCCTCAGCGTGCCGCAGGCGCTGGAGATCGTCACCCAGGTTTGTGATGCGCTCCAGTACGCGCACAGCCGGGGCTTTGTGCACCGGGACATCAAACCCGGCAACGTGCTCGTGGACACGGAGGGCCGGGTGAAAATCGCCGACTTTGGCCTGGCGAAGCTGCTCGACTCCCCGGACGGGACGCCGGCGACCTCCGCCGACCGGCTGACGATGACGGGCACCGTGCTCGGCACCCCGGACTACACCGCCCCGGAGCAGCTGAAAGGCGGCGCCGTGGACCACCGGGCGGACATCTACAGCCTGGGCGTCATGTTTTACGAAATGCTGACCGGGGACCTACCGCGCGGTGCATGGGAGCTGCCCAGCCGCCGCTCCCCCGCCGCGAGCACCCGGCTGGACGAGGTGGTCACCCGCGCCATGCAGAGCGAGCCGGACAAGCGCTACCAGCAGGCCAGCGACGTGAAGCAGGCTGTGGAGGGCGCCCGCACCTCGGCCCCTGCGTCTGCGGCTGCGGCTGCGCCGGAAATCAAGCCCGCGCTCCGGCCCGTCGCCGGCCTTCTCTTTTGCCTGGTGGGGCTCGCCCTCGGGGGATTGTTGCTGACACTCCTTTTCACCGAACGCTGGCCGTGGCGGGTGGACCGGCTGCTCACGGAGGGCGAGCCGCGTGGCGGCCCGGTCGTGGTGGTCATGCTCGGCTGGCTTTTCGGCATGGCCGCAGTGGCCTCGCGCACGGGGCGCTTTGCCAGAGGATTTTCCTCCATGCTGGCCGGGTTCAGCGGCCTCGTCGTGCTCTGGGGGCTGGGCCTTTGCTTCGCCTCGCTCTTTGCCCACTGGCGGGCGGACCGGGACCTCGCCGTAGTCGTCTACGGGGATTTGATCACCGACGAACGCATCTACGAGCACCTCTATCTGAACGGTGGGGTGCTGCTCTGCTTCGCGGGGCTCTTCACGGCGGTGGCGGTGCTCTGGTTCTACGCGCAGCGCCGCCGGCCATGGCTGTGGTGGGGCGGGCTCGCGGTCGGGCCCTTCGTTCTCCTGCTGGCCATGTTCACGCTCCGCATGGCGGAACTGCGCGACCACCCGCCAGGCACCCGCACCCCGGTGGCGGCGGTGCCCCTCAGCCCGCGTGCCGAGGAGGATGCGAACGCCCTCATCCGCGATCTCTCGGACGCCCAGGAGGCCGACGCCCACGACTATGCCGGCAAGGGCTTCACCCGCTACTGGACGCAGGCCGAACAGGACACGCGCGGAAACTACCTGGATCAGCTCAACAGCCGGTGGCTCGCCCTGGCCGGCAGTGCAGCCAATCCGGATTCCCCCCTGATCCGCGAGGCGGGAGCACGTCTTGCCGCTCTGGCAGAAGCCCACCGGTCCAGGCTGCTGCCGGTCATTCCCCCGGAGAAATGCCTGAACCCAAACTGGCGCTTCGGGTCGGCCCGGCCGGCTGTTTTCAACGGCAGCGAACTCATCCCGGGCGTGAGTGTGGTGAGCTGGGAGGGGCAAAATGAGGGCAACGCGTGGACGTACACCGTGAGGCCTGTGAAAACACCACCCCGCGTCCTGGACAATGAAGACGATGGTGGATTCTGGCCTCTCGATGTCCCGCCTTCGAGGCCGGTCATGCCAGTCTCGACCCCGTGCAGCCAGGCAGAGGCAGACTGGATCATGAAACTATTTCCAAACGAGACTGCCGCAGATTCGCCCGGTTTGGTCATCGCCGATGTGGAGACCAAAGGTGATCCCCAGCTCGCCTGGGAATACTGGTCCCGGCACACAGCAGACCGCATTCCCTGGGAGGCGGGGCAGCCGGCGCTGTCCCGGGGCCAGGAACGCGGCCGCGTCATCCTGAAGGGCGGCAAATGTGCACTGGTCTTCGACACTGTGGCCAGACCAGTGCTTTGCGGAGGATCACATCAGGAGGCGGCAGCCTGGGCCGTCCATCTCTTCATGTGGTCGCGCATGGCGCAGGTAGGGCGCTATCTGGCGGGTGAAATCCCAAAAACAGACCTCGCCTGGCCAGAGCCCATGCGGAGCCTTGGCATTCTCCTCAGCGACTTTTGCGCCAAAGAATGCGTCGCCTACAGCCCCGCCATCGCCAAAGCAAACGCTCCCTGGATGCCCTGGCAGCGGGACGTTGGCAATCTCGACCTCGTCCAGGAAATGAGGGCCAAAAAAAACACCGGAGAGGGTATCCCTTTCCAAAAGCTCCCGCGCGGGCGGGCGCTGGTGACCAGCATCCTCTGCTCCCGGGAGCGGGCGGAAAAAATCGCAACGCATTATGGAGCGAGGCTGCCTTTGATCCTCGGACGGGAGGACATGGAGGCTCTGGCCAGGCTCCTCCCCAACGGGTCGACGGCCCACTGCTCGATCAATCCCGAAGCGCCGCCGAAGGGTCTGCTGAGCGGCTGGCCGGATAGGGGCATCTATCAGACGCCAGAGAGGCGAAACTTGCTCGTTCCCCCTGAGCGCGGGGATTCTCTCGCTGTGGAGAGCTGTGCCGGTGAGGGATCGCTCATTATTGTCCCTTCATCCGCCCTGCTGGTTCTGGAATGGCCGCTGGAGGAAAAGCTCCCGCCCGCACCCGCCGGATCTGCGGAGAAAGCACGATGACCATGCCCGGCCCGGCTCCCCATTTTCAACCCACCCGCTGGTCGCTCATCGCCGTGGCGAACGGGCCGGACCGGGCGGAGGCACGCGCGGCGCTGGAGAAGTTGTGCGCGGCCTACTGGTATCCGCTCTACGCCTATGTGCGGCGGCGCGGCCACGGCCCGCAGGATGCGGAGGACCTGGTGCAGGGGTTTTTTGTCCGGCTCATCGAGCGCGACTACTTCGCCGCCGCAGCGCGGGAGCGGGGGAGGTTGCGGTCGTTTTTGCTTCACCAGCTGGACTGCCATCTGGTCGACACGGTGCGGCACGACGGGGCGCAGAAACGCGGCGGCGGGCGGGTGCTGCTGAGCTTCGATGCCGGAGAGGCCGAGGCCGCCTACGCCGCGGAGCCGGCCACGAACGACACACCGGAGACGCTCTACCAGCGGCGCTGGGCGCTCACCGTGGTGGCCCGCGCGATGGAGGCGCTGGAGGCCCGCTGCCGGGAGGAGGGGCGCGAAGCCGAGTTTTCACTGCTTCGCCCCGCCCTCACCGAGCCCACCGCCACCGCGCTCGACACACCCGCCGTGGCCGCCGCGCTGCGCATCCCGCAGGACCACGTCCGCGTCCGCGTTCACCGGCTGCGGACAAAATTTCGCGAAGTCCTGACCGGCCGCGTGGCCACCACGCTCCACACCACCTCCCGCGCCGAGCTGGAGGAGGAAATGCAGGCCCTGCTCGATGCGCTGCGTGGGTAGTGCAGTGGACGGTTGACCCTGCATTCCCCATGCTTCGCCCTCCTCCACGCTGCGGGGGAAGGAAATATTGCGCTCTTCTTCACGCTGGCTCAAGGTTTGCACGGCAATCCTGAACCGATGACAGACTCCGCCCAGCGCACTCCTGCGGCCAGCCCACTCCCGCAGCGACGGGCGTGGGAGGTGGGGATCGTGGGTGGCGGGCCGGGCGGGCTGATGACGGCGTATTTTCTGCAAAAGATGGCGGACGTGCCCGTGCGGGTGACGATCTTCGAGGCGGGGGACCGGTTGGGCGGCAAGGTGGAGACGAAGCAGTTTCAGCTCGCGCGGGCGAGCTACGAGGTGGGGGCTGCGGAATTGTACGACTACTCCGTGGTGGACGAGGATCCGCTGCGGGAGCAGGTGGCGGAGCTGGGGCTCTCGATCCGGCCGATGGGCGGCTCTGCGGTGATCATGGGCGGCCATGTTTTGTCCAGTCTGGAGGATGTTCGCGAGCGGCTGGGCGCCCCGGCTGCGGCGGAGCTGGCCGCGTTTGACCGGCAGGGCAAGGACTGGATGACCCCGCGCGAATTCTACGACTCAGACCAGCCTGAACTGGCCGCGCCTCCGCTTGAGGGCGGGAGGTTTGCCGGGGTGCTGGAGAGGCTCGGATCGCCCGCCACCCGGGCGCTGGTGGAAAACATGATCCACAGTGACCTGGCCACGGAGCCGGAACGGACAAGCGTTTCCTACGGCCTGCAGAATTACCTGATGAACGACCCGGCGTACATGACGCTGTACAGCATCGATGGCGGGAATGAGCAGCTGGTGCAGGAGCTGGCGCGGCGAATCCGGGCCACGGTGCGGCTGGGCCACCGGGTGACGGGAGTGGGTCGCGGCCCTGGCGGGCGGATGCAGATCTGCACGGCGCACGAGGCGGGCGCGAGGGAGGAGGAGTTTGACTTCGTAGTGGTCGCCCTGCCGAACAACCACGTGCCCTCGGTGGAGTTCCGCGGAGCGCGTCTGGCGGAGGCGATGCGGCGGCACCACGCGCACTATGATTTCCCGGCGCACTACCTGCGCATCACCATCCTGTTTGACCGGCCCTTCTGGCGCAGCCGGGTGAGTGATTCCTTTTTCATGCTGGATGCCTTCGGCGGGTGCTGCCTCTACGATGAATCCTCCCGCGAGCCCGGGGCGGAGCACGGCGTGCTGGGCTGGCTGCTGGGCGGCCAGGCGGCGCTGGAGATGAGCGAGCTGGGGGACGAAGCGCTCATCGCGCAGGCGCTCGACTCCCTGCCGGCGGTCCTTGGCGAGGGGCGCGGATTTTTTCTGGAAGGCCGTGTGCACCGCTGGGTGGGCGCGGTGAACGGCATCCCGGGCGGGCTGACGCAGCAGCCGCTGGACCGCCGCCACCAGCCGGAGCCCGCGGAGCATCCGGATTTTTTTGTGGTGGGGGATTATCTCTTTGATTCCACCCTCAATGGTGTGCTCGACTCCGCAGACTACGTGGCCTCGTGGCTCGCGGCGCACTTCGCGGAAAACCCGGAAATTCAATCATGACGACTATGCAGCTGGAACAGGTGAAAACGGAGGCGGTACTGCCCGCAGGGCTTCCGGATGGTGCGGAAATGGAGAACGTCCCACTGGCTGGCGAAGCCTCCGGCGAACGCGCGGAGCTGGCCCTGCTGACGATCCCCTGTGCGGACCGGGACGATGCGGTGCTGGTGGACCTAGCCCGATCATGGGCGGATGCGGACGTCGCGGGAAGGAGCCTCCTCATTTCCCTGCAAGGGGCGCAGATGGTGTGGGCTCCAGGCCGGGCGGCTGTGCTGGCCCCGGCGGAACGGCTGGCGGCGCTTAAACCCGCCCTCGTGGAGTTCTCCCGCCACGAGGCTGCGCTGCGCGGCATCGAGGGCGAGATCGAGGCGGGCTGGCCGGATCTGGAGACGGACTCGCCTCTGGCCTTTGATTTCGACAGGAAATCCCTCAACCGCCGGGAGGAACTGGCGCTGCGGTTTCAGCGCGTCATTTCCCTGCGTGCCCGGCTGGCGCGGCTCACCCCGCAGGTGCACCGCCCGCTCGTCCATCCGCCCACCCTCGCCAGCCAGGTCGTGGAGCGGCTGCGGGAGCGCACCCGGCTCGCGGACCGGCTGGAGTTCGCCGGCGGCCAGGTGGAGGTCTTCGAGAATGTCTATGAAATGTGCAGCCAGCGTTCGAGTGACTTCATGCACACGCGCAAGGGCCACACACTGGAGATGATCATCATCGTCGTCCTCATCGCACAGATCACCCTCCAGATCGTGGAGTATCTCTCCTCGCTGGCGGAATAACCTCATGCGCCAGCTCTCCATCGATTTTCTGCGGACTTACGCCATCTTCCTCATGGTGCTCGTCCACTTTGCGGAGAACCTATCCGGCGCGCACAGCAACGTCTGGATCCCCACTGGATTCGGAGCGCCCATCTTTGCCTTCCTCATGGGCATGAGCTACCACATCTGGCTCTCCAGCCAGGAAAAAAAGGGACGCAGGGATGTGGACATCTCCAAAATCACCGTCCGGCGCGGCCTCTTTCTTTTCGGGCTTGGATTCGCCTTCAACATCGTCGTCTGGCTGCCGGAGGACACGTTTAACTGGGACGTGCTCACCTTCATCGGCGCGGCCACCATTTTTCTGAATCTCGCCCGCCGTCTGCCCTCAGTGGTCCTCGTCGTCATCTGCGTCCTCATTTTCGTCATCAGTCCGGTCGCCCGCGCCCTCGCGGACTACCCGGCGTACTGGGAAAATGCGTACTTCGAGTGCGATCTCACCCTTTCCCAAGTGATGCTTGGCTTCTTTGTCACCGGCTACTTCCCGCTGCTGCCGTGGCTGGTCTACCCGGTGGTCGGCCTGCTCTCGGCGCGTGCGCTTTTTCGTGGAAATGGCGAAACCGTCCAGCCGGCCATGCGCCCGGCCCTCATCGGCGTAGGCCTCATCGCCGCCTGCGCCAGCGGGCTGCTCCTGCGCAGCCACACCCCGGCCCTCGTGCAATCCCGCCTTCTCGTTGGCTGGAAAATGTTTCCCTGCACCCCGGAGTACGTTCTCGGCACCCTCGGCTTTGCCCTGCTCGTCTTTGCCCTCGCCCGCCGCTGGATCGATCTGAACCCCCGCTTCCCCAGGGATGGACGAGCCGCCATCATGGCCAGTACTTACAGCCGCCATTCGCTTTCCATTTACCTCCTCCATCACGTCGTCCACCTCTGGCCGCTCTGGATCGGCGGCATCGCCACAGGCCACGAGGCTACCCATTACTGGACCCACGCCCTGCCCGACCGCCTCGCCGCCGGTCTGGGCGTGCTCTTCCTCATCCTCGCGTACTTCCTTTTCCGGTGGATGGACCGCACCGGCCGCGGCGGCGTCGAAAAATGGATGCGCTGGGTTTGCGACTGAAGCCAGCGCCCCGCGCCCGCCTCAGCCCACCAGCTTTCGCAGTCGGGCCGTCGTCTCTTCACGTGAGAGCGCACTGGCGGCCACGGCGAGGGTGAGGTTTTCCCACTCGTCCACATCAAGCTCCTCGTCTGGTAGAAGCCCATTTTCGCTGAGGAAGACCAGGCAGGTGGCCAGCGCCACCCGCTTGTTGCCGTCCACAAAGGCGTGGTTGCTGCACAGGTAGTAGAAATAGGCGGCAGCAAGTTCGATGGGATCCGTAATGAGCGGAGCCCCCATCTTGGTAGCCTGGGGAGCTGCGATGGCGGATTCGAGAAGTTCCCGCGAACGCATGCCGGTCCCTCCGCCGTGAGCGGCGAGAACCTCAGCGTGGATGGCGATGACGGCCTCCACTGTGGGGTGTTTCAACGGCGCGCTCACGACAGCCGGCGGAAGAGTTCGCTGTTTTTCCCGATGAGACGCGATGCGGCAGCAGCAGCGGCCTCCTCATCTATCACCGAAGCGGACATGGGCATGACGGTGATCGTCCCGCCAGGATGAACCTCCACATTCACCTGGTCGCCGACTTTGAGCCGGGCCAGCTGAAGCAGTGCGGAATCAAAGATGAGCCCCTGCGAGTTGCCGATTTTGGAGATGGTCTTGATCATGGGTAATACAGTGTATTACCTGTCTGCAAATGTCAAGGGACGTTCAACCGGACGTCAGACGGGTCACTCGGCACGCGGATAAACCCGCACCACCTCCGGGCTCCGCGTGAGGCCGACCGGGGTGATCATGGGGCGGTCGAGTGGGAGCTGGCCGTCCTCGATCTCGCGAATGAATTTCTCCCAGGGTTTCCAGTTCAGGTCCCCCAGTTTGTCCCAGATGCCGACCTTCACGCCCAGCTGGCGTTCGGCCACTTTGTAGACCAGTTCGGAGCAGTAAATCTGAGAGTCGCCGGGTGCGTAGTGGTAGTCATACGGCCGGCCTAGCAGTGTGTAGGTAATCGACCATTTACATTGACGCCTCTGGATGCATTGCCGTTGGACTTTCCCAGAGCTCAACCGACGTGCCGATGACCTGCCCAAATCTGGATGCCTTCACCACCCTCCAGGCCGGGTTGTCCCTGCTGGCCGGTCTTCGTGATCGTCGTGTGGGCTGCGGTGAGCCGCCTGGGAGCGCTGGCGTCCCGCCGGCCGTCTTTTTTCCGCGGAGCGGCTGTTGCCAGCGGTCAAGTGTCGCTCCGCGAACCACAAAATGGCCGGCGGGACGCCAGCGCTCCCAGGGGCCGCTTCGTGGCGGGCCATTTTTGCGTGATGATTAGAAGGGAGGAGGAACTTTGAACGGGGGCGCCGCGCTGCTCCAGGACCAGTCCTCTTGTTTTTCCACGAGCCGTGCTTTGACGGGATTTCGATGGATGTAGTGGATGACGTTCCAATAGTGATCTTCGTCCCGGATGTAACGGTCGTGGTATTCCCGCTGCCACAGACTTCCCGTGCTGCCCTGCCGCCTGTTAATTTCATGAGAGGAGAATGATTTCCAGGAATGGAGCACAGCATCGAGCGGGAAGCCGGGCAGGCACTGAATGAGGACGTGGACGTGGTTGGGCATAACACACCACGAAAGCAGCCGGTAACGTGCTCCATCGAAGTAAAGCAGGGCATTCTGTACGAGGGAGGCCATCTCGGGCTGGCGCAGCAGGCAGGAACCGTGTCCTGCATCGAGCCAGTCCTCGATGCGGCGGCGGCGTTCGAGGTCCCTCGCGGTTTCGTCAGACAGGGCTGCGAGTTCCTTTTCCCACTGTGCAAGAATGGTGGAGGGAAGCGAGTCGGCCAGGCGAAACGTGAGAGCTTGGTAGAGGCCGGGCGCATCAAAGCGTGGAAGGTAGTCGCGTGAATGCCATCCCCGGTGAGGGGCGGGGTCGTCTGTTCCGGGCTGGGTGTCCATGGCTCGATGAAAAACGGGGAGGCTGCTTCGTCAAGCCCGTGGAGCGGGAAAAGGATAGGCGGTAATCCGGGAGCGCCCGCGTCCCGTCGTCCGTCCTCTTTCCGCGAACAGGCGCTTGGTGCGGAGGAAGGGTCGCTTCGTGAATCGAGTGACGGCCGGCAACGGGCCAGCGCTGCCGGGCGGATCAATCCTGCGTCGCTGGCGCGGTCGCCTGCGCCAGCGGCCACCAGCCGCCCTGCCAGTCGTAGAAATCCAGGCCGCGGAACTGCTTTTTGTAGTCGTAGTGTGAGGGCTCGCGAAAGGCGTAGCCGGGATAGTAGTAGCGGCAGCTGCGGGCGCGGGCGAACTCGATCTCCAGGAGCATGGTGGCGATGCCCGGGCTGCGGTGGGCCTCGGCGGGGTCGAAGAAGCCGTAGATGCTGGAGACGGATTCCTGGCCCAGGTCGAGATAGCTGGCGGCGATGAGCCGGGGGCCGTCGAGCAGGGCAACCTCGACCATTTCACACGGCACGACGCCAGGCTGGTGGCCGAGGAAGGTCTCCAGGGAGTCGGGCACGTTTTCCGTGAAGCGCTGCTTGTGCTGGTGGAAGAGGGCGTGCTGGCTGCCGTCGAACTCGGGCGGCTGGATGCGCACGGTGAGGCCGTCGATTTTTTTCCAGACGCGACGCTGACTCTTCGTTGGGGTGAATTTCTCCAGATCCAGCCGCAGCGGGATAACGTTGACGGGGCGGTCGTCTGAAACGGTGTGGGTATATCGGAAAAAGAGCGCCCCGAAATGCCGCCACCCCTCGTTGAGCAGCCAGTCCATCTCCGCCGGGGTGGCGGAGTGGCGCAGGTGGTACTCGTCGAGTTTCAGGGTCATGGCGGGTGGGCGAAAACAGATAACCGGGAGAGGGCGGGCCGGCGCGAGAAAAAGTGGTCGGATTGTCTCGACGGGCGTTGGAAGACGGGGAAAACTCGGCGCATGCTGATGCGCTGCCTGTTTGTTTTTTTCACGCTGCTGGCCGCCGGCCCCCCGGGGGTGCTGGCGGGTGACTGGCCGCAGTTCCTGGGGCCGGAGCGGGACGGGCTGGCGCCGGCGGATGCGCCGAAGCTGCCGGGGGTCTTCCCCAACGGGGAGCCGAAGGTGCTGTGGAAAAAACCCGTCGGTCACGGGCTGGCGGGACCGGTGGTGGCGGGGGGGAAGGTCATCCTCTTTCACCGGGTGGGCGGGGAGGCGCTGGTGGAGGCGTTTTTGGTGAAGGACGGCGCGCCGGTGTGGAAATCGGGCGCACCGACGAGCTACCGGGACCAGTTTGGTTTCGACGACGGCCCGAGGTCTGCGCCCACGGTGTCGGGCGGGCGGGTTTTTGCCTACGGGGCGGATGGAGTGCTGCGGGCGGTGGATCTGGACTCCGGAAAGGCGCTCTGGAGCCACGATCTGGCGAAGGAGCTGGAGTCGCCCCCGGGGTGGTTTGGCCGGTGCTGTGCGCCACTGGTGGCGGGAAAAAACGTGATCGTGAACTGCGGCGGCAAGCGCGACGGGAAGGATGCGGGCATTGCGGCCTTCGACGCGGAGACGGGTGCCATCGCGTGGACGACGAGTGATGACGAGGCGGGCTACAGTTCCCCGCGTCTGGCCAGGGTGAACGACCGCGAGGTGGCCGTCTTTTTCACCCGCCGCCATGTGCAGATCGTGGACCCGGCTGCGGGCAGTGTGCTGGGCAGCGAACTCTTCGAGCCGGACATCGATGCCTCCGCCTCCGGCTGCACGCCGGTGCTGTGCGGGCCGGGCCGGTTCTTTCTCTCCGCCTGCTATGGTGTGGGCGGCGCCCTCTGGCAGGTGCAGCCGGATTTCAGCCTGAAGGCCGTCTGGCGCGAGCAGGACCGTCTGGACTGCCACTATGGCACGCCGGTTTTTGTGGACGGGCACCTCTACGGCTTCCACGGGCGGCAGGAGCAGGGGCAGACGCTCCGGTGCATCGAGGCCGCCACGGGCAAGGTGAAATGGACCTCCGACCGCCTGCCCGCCGGGACGGTGCTGGCCAGCGGCAGCCAGCTGGTGGCCCTGACGGAAAAAGGCGAGCTGATCCTGCAACCCGCCAGCCCCGACGCCTTCAAGCCCACCGCCCGCGACCAAATCCTGACCGCGACCACGCGCGCCTTCCCCGCGCTGGCGGACGGCGTGCTCTACGCGCGGGATGGGAAAAACCTTGTCGCTGTGGAGCTGAAGTGAGCGTGTGGGGTCGTGGCTGACCGGAAATCCTCATGAGCGGGATTTTTCTTCACCTGAACAAGAGCTTCTTGAGCGCCATCGCCGGCTGGGTGGCTGGCGCGATTGCCTTTGGCGTGTCGATGCCTGTTGGCGACGGGGAGCCACTGCGTGCCTGGCCCGGCTACGCCTTCATCGGTGCTGTCTACAGTGCTCCGGCCATCCTTGTCGTATGGTTTGCGGTCCTTCGTCCGGTTTATGCCCGGCTGCCGGTCGGGAGCGCACTCTGGCATCCCTTTCTGTGCACGATCTGCGGGTGCGCAGCAGGCGTCATTTTTTACTACCTCTTCGTGCGGTTCGGCCTCCGTTTTCCCGATTACGTGGCCACTTCGGCGGGGCACCTCTGTGTGGGTGCAACCGTCGGCGTGGTGACCTCAATGACCGCACGCTGGCTGAAGCGCTGGGAGGCGAAGCATGGTTGAGACTGTAACCCAAAGGCTATTTCGTGCCGATTCGGCTCGTCTTTCCCGAACGACCGGGAATTTCGTCGCGGTGGATTTGAGCCCGGAGCGGGGCTATGAGTGGAGGCTGCCATGAGCCCGACTGAACCTGCCCGACTGAAACTGCTGACCGAACTTTTTCCCAGTGCCCGGCGGGCGCTGGCGCAGGCGGCGGTGCTGCGGGCGCGGCTGACGTTGAGAAAAGGGGTGGTGCACGTGATCTCTGACGTGCACGGGGAGGCGAACAAGCTGCGGCATGTCATCAACAACGCCTCCGGGAGCCTGAGGCCGCTGGTGGAGGCGCTCTTCCGCGGGCGGCTGAGCCCGAGCGAGCAGCGGCAGGTGCTGGCGCTCATTTACTACCCGCGCGAGGTGATGCACCAGATCCCGGACCTGGCGGACGAGGCGTGGCGGAATGCGTGGGTGAAGCGGACGATCCGCCTGCTCTTCGAGGTGATCCGCCGGCTGGCCACGGACTACCCGAGGGAGGAAATCCGGAGCCGGATCCCGGAGGAATTCCGCCACCTTTTTCGCGAGCTGCTGGTGGAGCCGTACAGCGGTCGCGGGCCGGAGTATGTGGACGGCATGCTCGACATGCTGACGCGCCACGAGGCGGACCGTGAGGCGGTGCACGCGGCGGCGCGGCTGGTGCGGAACCTGGCGGTGAGCGAGATCATCGTGGCGGGCGATCTGGGTGACCGGGGGCCGAGGCTGGACAAGGTGATCGATTTCCTGATCCAGCAGCCGCGGGTGGCGCTGGTATGGGGGAACCATGATGTGACGTGGCTGGGGGCGTGCCTCGGGCACGAGGCGCTCATCTGCACGGTGCTGCGGATGTCGCTGCGCTACCAGCGGCTCTGGCAGCTGGAGGAGGGCTACGGCATCATTTTGAGCCCGCTGGAAAAGCTGGCGCGCGACGTGTATGGGGACGATCCGGCGGAGCACTTCCAGCCGTCGGGCACCGGGCTGCGGGAGGCGCAGCTGGTGGCGCGCATGCACAAGGCGGCGGCGATCATGGAATTCAAGCTCACCGGCCAGATGATCCGCCGGCACCCGGAGTGGGAAATGACGACGCGGAATCTGCTGGAGCACATCGACCTCGCGGCGGGCACGGTGAAGATAGCCGGCGTGGTGCACGCGCTGCGGGACACGCACCTGCCCACGCTGGACCCGGCGGCGCCGTACGATCTCTCGCCGGACGAGCAGCGCTGTCTGGACCGGTTGCGGGAGTCCTTCACCGGCAGTGCACGCCTGTGGGAGCACATGAGCTGGGTCGTCCGCCACGGCTCCATGAGCCTGGTGCGCGACCATGTCTCCATTTTCCACGCCTGCGTGCCGGTGGATGAGTCCGGCGAGTTGCTGCCGCTGATGGTGGACGGCGAGGTGTGCACGGGGCGGCGGATGTTTGAGAAATTCGACCAGATCATCCGCCGCGCCTACCGGAAGACGGCGACGCATCTCGACGCCGATGCGGACTGGTTCTGGTACCTCTGGGCCGGGCCGCGCTCGCCGCTTTTTGGCAAGGACCGGATGACGACCTTTGAACGCTGCTTCGTGGCCGACCATGCCACGCACAAGGAGACAAAGAACCCGTATTTCGCCCTCATCAATGATGCGGACTTCTGCCGGAAGATCGGCGCGGAGATGGGTGTGGCGGAGAATGCACTCATCCTGAACGGCCACATCCCGGTGGCTCCGGAAAAGGGCGAGCAGCCGGTGAAAAAGGGAGGCAACGCCGTGACGATCGACGGCGCTTTTTCCCAAGTCTACGGGGACCGCGGCTACACGGCGGTGCTGGGGCCGGAGCGCGTGTCACTGGCGGAGCACCACCACTTCGAGTCCATCGAGGAGGTGATCCGCAACGACGCGGACATCGTGCCGAAGATCATCACGATCACGGAATACGCGAAGCCGCGCCTCATCGCCGACACGGAGCAGGGCGACGAGGTGCGGGGGCAAATCCAGGCGCTGGAGGAATTGATCGCCGCCTACCGCGCGGGGCTGGTGCGGGAGAAGGATTGAGCGGAAAAATCCAGAAGGCGGCTACCCGAGGTCCGGGACGTTCCAGCCGCCGCGGTAGCGGGGCGAGACGTACTGGTTGGCCTCTCCCATGTTGGGAAACTGCATGGCGTCGCGGTTCCATTCGAGTTTTTTCCCGGGGAAGCGGCAGGCGATGTTGCCGAGCAGGCCGGCCTCGGTGAGGGGGCCTGCATACGTAAAGTTTGAGGTGGTGCGCTCGCCGCCCAGGCAGGCCTCCACGTAGTGGGTGTAGTGGTTGCGCGGGTCGAGCTTGGGCATATCCATTTTCTTGAAGGGCACCAGCACCGGCGTGCCGACGTGCGGCAGGATGAGGTTTCCACCTTCGCCCAGAAAAAGGGAGCCGCCGCCGGGATATTTGCGGCCTTCTTCAAAGGCGACGAGGTTCGCCGGAGGCTGCTTGCCGCCGTCATACCACGTCACGGGCAGCGAGCCGGTGGTGTACTTGGTGGCGGGGAATTCGTACTGATAGACGGCCCAGTCCGGCCAGTTTTCCTTGTTCCACTCGGCCTTCTCCTGCCAGTCCTTCGGCGCGTCGATGCAGTGGACGCTGGTGGGGGCGGTGAGTTCGAGCGCCTTGAACGGCGTGTCCATGATGTGGCACCAGAAGTCCGCCAGCGGACCGCCGCCAAAGTCCATCCAGCCGCGCCAGTTAAAGGCGTGGTAGATGCCGTTTTTAAAAGGGCGCTGCGGGGCCACACCCAGCCAGCGGTCCCAGTTGAGCGAAGCCGGCGGCTGGTCCTCGCCGGCGGGGCGGCCGCGCTGGGGAAAAGTGGCGGGCGTCCACGCGTGGACGGCTTTGATTTTTCCGATGACTCCCTGCTGCAGGAGCTGGACGGCGGCGCGGTACTCGTAGTTGGACTGAATCTGGTTGCCCATCTGCGTCACCTTGCCCGTTTCCTCGGCCACCTTCCGCAGCGCGCGAGCCTCGGAGACGCAGTGCGTGAGGGGTTTCTGGCAGTAGACATGCTTGCCTTTTTTCATCGCGGCCATGGCGATGGAGGCGTGCATGTGGTCGGGCACGGTGACGTTGACGGAGTCGATCTTGTCGCCCTCATTGTTGAGCAGCTCCCGCCAGTCCTGGTATTTCCGCGCGGCAGGAAACATCTGCGCGGCCTTCTCCATGCGGGAGGTGTCCACATCGCAGATGGCGACGACGTTCAGCTTGTTGCTGCCGGCCAGGGCCTGGAGGTCGGACCACCCCTGTCCGTCCACACCGATGGCGGCGTGGTTCAGTTTTCCGTTGGGCGAGGCGGCCCGCACGCGGGCAGGGAGAATGAGCGGGGCGGTGGCTCCGGCGGCGGCGGCTTGCAGGAAATGTCGGCGGTTCATGCCGGCGATCATCGGGCCTGCGGGGGCGCGGAGGCAATCCCAAATTGCAGACCACTGCGCCAGGTTTGGCCTAGGGATTTTCCCCTGCCGGCGGGTCTCACTCGGCTTTTATATCCTTGGCGGGTCCGACGGACACTGTCAGTTCGCCCTTGTAGTCGACCACCAGGCCGGTGGCGGTGATTTTTTTTCCGACCCACTTTTCCAGCGCGGCCTTGGGCAGGGTGGGTGCGGTCTTTGGCACGAGGGTGACGATGACGGCGTCCCCCGGCTTGTCCGCGAAGCGCAGGATGAGGTGCCCGCCGCTGGCGCTGGCCTCCACTTTTTTCAGCACACCGCTGACGGTGGCCGTTTTTCCCTTTTGACCCTTCAGCCCCTTGAGCGCAGCCAAGTCCGTGACCGGGGTGACGGCGCCGGGTTTCGCCGCCGGCTTTGTCGCCGGGGCCGGAGCCGGTTTCGCAGCGGGCTTGGCGGGCGCGGGTTTTGGGGCGTTGGCGGCGTTGGCCGCCGGTTTCTTTTCCGGCTCGGGTGCGGTCTCCGTGCTGGCGGCGGTCTCGCCCTCTGCCGGTTTTGCACTTTTCCTCGGTCCGGAGAGGATGAGGCTGGCCGCTACGGCGACGAGTGCGACGCCGGAGAAAATCAGCTGCCCGTAGAGCCACTTTTTCCACGCGGGCCGGGATGCCGACTGGGCATCCTCCTCGTAAAGAGGCTGCGTGACCGGTCCTCGCGGACTGGCAGGCTTGGAAGAAACAGGTTTGCGGGCGGGAGGCATGGCGTGCGGCGGCTGAAGGCGGGGGCGCTTCCGGTGAATGCCACCGTTTTTCCCCTCATGCCACTGCAAACTCGGGCAGTGGCTGTGAATCTGGCGCCGGGCGCAGCCGGTTACTTCGCCGTCTCAAGAGCCTTGAGCACGTCTGCAGCCTGCTGGTCGGTGGAGGCTTTCAGGTCGCGCCAGACGATCTTGCCGTCCTTGTTCACGAGGAATGACTGGCGGGAGGGGAAACCGATGCGCATGGTGGGGACACCGAAGGCCTTGACCACTTCGCCCTTCTCGTCCCCCAGGAGGGTGAAGGGGAGCTTGTACTTTTCCTTGAACGCCTTCTGGTCGGCGGCCTTGTCCATGCTGACGCCAATGACGGTCACGCCCTTGCCGACGAGTTCGGTGAAGGAATCGCGCAGGCTGCAGGCTTCCTTTGTGCAGCCGGGGGTGTCGGCCTTCGGGTAGAAATAGACCAGGGTGAACCCCTTTTTGTAGATGGCGGCCAGGTCAACTTCCTTGCCTTCTTCATCCACGGATTTGATTTTCGGGGCCTCATTGCCCACCTCCACCGGATTGGCGTGGCTAGTGCTGAGGAGGAAAAGAACGAGAGCAAGGAAGACGACGAGGAAGCTGCAGAAGATTTTCATGCGTTGGGTTGGGTAGGATGTGGGAGAGAGCGGCAAGTCATATACGTGCCAGAAATCGGAATCTATTACGAAAACGCGGGGATTTTCTCCGATGGGCGTGGGTTTTTTCCCGGAATTGAATGAAATACCACGCAAACTATGATTTTCCACAACAGATAAGAAGAAAATGCAGATCCGGGGTGGACTTTAACCATGGAATCGACGGCAGTGCAAAGATTTTCTTGCTATATTCCTATATAGCGATACGATATTTCCCCGGCAGGAATCGGATCCCAATTCTTGAGGGGATGGGCTGGCGGGTTTCTGACAGCGTTATTTTTTCCGCCGACCAAACCGCAACACCATGAGCAAACATCTTCTCATCCTCGGAGCCGGCACAGCCGGAACCATGATGGCCAACCACCTGAGGCGGCGGCTGCCAGCCTCGGACTGGCGCATGACGGTCGTGGACCGGTCTGAAAAGCACCTCTACCAGCCAGGGTTTCTTTTTCTGCCGTTCGGGCTGTATGAGGAGCACGACATCATCCGCGAGACGCGGGATTTCCTGCCAAAGAAGGCCGAATTTGTTCAGGCGGAAGTCGGAAAAATCTCGCCGGGCGTGCATGAGGTGACTCTGGCGGACGGGCGGGTGCTGAAGTACGACATCCTGGTCATCGCCACCGGCTGCCGCACGGCTCCGGAGGAAACGGAGGGCATGCTGGGGCCCAAGTGGAGGGTGAATGTGCATGATTTCTACACCCTGGACGGGGCGCGGGCGCTGCGGGAAAAGCTGGCCGGCTTCAAGGGAGGGCGCGTGGTGGTGCATGTGAATGAAATGCCCATCAAGTGCCCGGTGGCGCCGCTGGAATTCACTTTTCTGGCCGACACGTATTTCCGGGAACGCGGTCTGCGGGACAAGGTGGAGCTGACCTACGTGACGCCGCTGTCCGGCGCCTTCACGAAACCGAAGGCCTCGAAGAAGCTGAGCCATCTCCTGACGGACAAGTCGATCAATCTGGTGACCGACTTCGTGGCGGAGCGGGTGGACCAGGAAAATGACAAGCTGGTGTGCTTTGACGGGCGCGAGGTGGCCTACGACCTGCTCATCACCACCCCGACGAACATGGGCGACGGTGCCGTGCAGCGGTCGGGCCTCGGGGATGACCTGGACTACATCCCGACCAACAAGACGACCCTGCAGTCGCTGAATTTCCCGGACGTCTTCGTCATCGGGGATGCGACAAACCTGCCCGCCTCGAAAGCCGGATCCGTGGCCCATTTTGAAAGCGAAACGCTGGCGGACAATGTCATGCGGCACATCGCCGGGGAGCCGCTGAAGGAGGAGTTCGACGGACACTCGAACTGCTTCATCGAGTCCGGAAACGGGAAGGCGCTGCTCATCGACTTCAATTACGAATACGAGCCCCACGAGGGAAATTTCCCGTTCGCCTTTGGCCCGATGAAGCTGCTGGAAGAAAGCCGCCTGAACCACTGGGGCAAACTGGCCTTCCGGTACGTGTATTGGAACGTCCTGCTCCGGGCGTGGCCGATGCCGGGCATCAGCCGCCGGAAAAAGAAGCCAGCTGAATACTAAAATTCTTTCCCAACCAAACTATTATGAATCGAGAAATCGCAGGACACAGCATTGATGTGAACGAAGAGGGCTACCTCACGAACATGGCACAATGGAATGAACAGATCGCCGCAGTCATCGCGGAGGAGGAGGGAATCGGCGCGCTTACCCCGGCGCACCTGAAGGTGATCCTCCACCTGCGCGAGCAGCAGGCGAAGGGCGCGGCCCTCACCATCCGCAGCCTGGGCAAAAGCGGCGTGGTGACCACCAAGGAGCTTTACGATCTGTTCCCCGGCGGGCCGCTCAAAAAATCGTCCAAGATCGCCGGAATCCCGAAGCCGGTCGGCTGCATTTAATTTCACCCCCTGCTCAACATGAACACAAACGACGACAAACAGCCGGTGAAGAAGGTCTGCATCATTGTGAGCCGCGGCTCGCTGGATGGCATCTACCCGGCGCTGATCATGGCCAATGGAGCCCGCATGGAGGGCATCGAGGCCTCCCTGTTCTTCACCTTTTTCGGCCTGAACGGGCTGGTGAAAAAGACGATGGACCACATGAAGGTGGCCACGGTGGGCAATGCCGCGCTGAACATGGCCATGCCCATGCTCAACATGCCCATCACCATGCCCTTTCCCACCTGGATGGGTGCCATCCCCGGGGTGAGCGCCTTCGCCACCGGACTGATGAACAAGGAAATGGAGAAGCTGGACATTCCGCCCGTGGGCGAGTTCTTGGAGCTGATCTCCGACTCCGGCGGGAAAATCTACGCCTGCAAGCTGGCGATGGACATGTTCAAGCTGAAGAAGGAGGACCTCTGGGACCGGTTGGACGGGGTGCTGACGGTGGGGCAGTTCTACGAGGAGGCCGCCGGGGCCGGATCGCACATTCTTTTCACCTGATGCCTGCGCTGTGCAATGACCCTGACCGGTGCGAGGTGTTGAATCTCGCCTACTTGCCGGGCGGGCACGGTCCGTACCTCGTCCGGCAGGAGGGCCACCCGCCGGGCGGTACAAACCCGAAGCCGGAGCACTTCATCCTGCAGAAGGATGGACGCTGGCTGCTGAACCTGGCCTTTGCGCTGCTGCCGGAGGCTGAGCAGGAAAAGCAGCTTTTTTCCAGCCTGACGGAGGTGGTTCTTTTCTTTGAGCAGCTCTGCGTCAAGCCGGTGGCGGCGGATGCCGCGCTGCCGCATGGCGTGACGGCGGAAAGTGTGATGGCCGGGTTTGAAACCTGCGCCAACCACATCCTGCGGGGGATGCGGACGGGCTCTGCGGAGCCGGTGCCAAAATCGGCGTAGCTGGGAAGCGGTCAGGCTCCAGTCCCGCGGACGTCGGCGGCGTAGGCGGCGGCGGCTTTGCGGATTTCCCCGGCGACGTCGCCGCGCACTTTCGCAAAGGGGGGGCGGAACCAGGGGAAGGCGCCGGTGAGGTCGTGGGTGACAAGGATCTGACCGTCGCACGCGGTGCCGGAACCGATGCCGATGGTGGGAATGCTCACGGCGGCAGTGATTTCAGCGGCCACGTCCGGCATGATGCCCTCCAGCACGATGGCGCAGGCCCCGGCCTCGTCGAGGGATCGGGCGTCGTCGATGAGCGCGCTGGCCTGCTCGCGGGTCTTGCCTTTTTTCTTGTAGCCGCCGTCCTCGCGCACGCTCTGCGGCAGCATGCCGATGTGGCCCACGAGGTCCAGCCCCGCCCCGGTGATGGCCCGGGCTTGGGCGGAAAATGCGCGGCCGCCTTCGAATTTCACCGCTTCCGCTCCGGCTCCGGCCAGGGCGTTGGCGGTCTCGAGTGCCTGGGCGCGTGTCTCGTAGGTGCGGTAGGGCAGGTCGGCGGCCAGGGGCGTCCGTGTGATGGCGCGGCGGCAGACGCGGGTGTGGTGAAGCATGTCCGCCAGGGTGACGAGCGTGGTGTCCGGGTAGCCGAGCGCGACCATGCCCAGGGAATCACCCACGAGCAGGCAGTCCAGCCCGGCCTCGTCGAGCAGGCGGGAGGTCGGGTAGTCGCAGACGGTGAGCCAGGCGGCCTTCCGGCCGGATTTTTTCAGGGCGGTGAAGCGGTCGCGCAGGGTTACCATGAGGAAGTGACGAGGGTGAGCGGGGCGGAGGCGGCGGGCAGGGCATCCCGCAGGGCGGCGATGCTGAGGGACTGGCCGGGGAGGACAAGAGCGGGGGCGATCTCCGCCAGAGGCTGGAGGACAAAGCGGCGGCTGGCCAGGCGCGGGTGGGGCAGCTCCAGCTCGGGCGTGTGGAGCACGGTGCGTCCGGCGTAAAGGAGGTCGAGGTCCAGCGTGCGCGGCTCGTTTTTTTCCCGCTCCGCCGGCCGCCCGAACGCCTGCTCGATCCGCTGGAGCCGCTCCAGCAGCAGAAGTGCCCCGCCGTAGAATCCTATTTCCACCACTGTGTTGTAAAACGAGGGCGTGCCCGGGGCGCAGCCTTCCGGCTCGGTCTCGTACACCGGGGCACGGAGGACGGGCTGGCTGAAATCCGCGATCACCTCCAGCGCCTTGGCCGCCTTTTTCAGCCAGCCGAGACGGTCCCCGACATTCGAGCCGAGGGCGATGCCGCAGCGCTCGATGACGGGCCCCCCGGCCGGGTTGGCCGGGGAAAGGAGGTCCTTCCGGGTGGTGGGGATGTGCAGCATGGGATCGGGCCGCCAGAGTGGACGACGGAATCCCTCTACGCAAGCCCGGGCGTGTTCGGCCTTGGTGCACGGGCCCGGGGCGGCGGTTCAACCGCGAATGTGCGCGAATCAAAGCGAATGCCGGAAGGGGAAAATTTTTCGGGGAGATCCGGCCCGGGAGCAGGGGGCCCCGTTCGGGTGGATTGGCGATTGCCCGCCGCCAAATGGGAGATCTCCGGGTTTGACCTCCGTGCTATGGTGGCTGCGATATGAGTTCACAGCCAAAGAAAGGCATCATCCTCGCCGGCGGGGCCGGCACCCGTCTGGACCCGCTCACCCGCATTGCGTGCAAGCAGCTCCTGCCCATTTATGACAAGCCGATGATCTACTACCCGCTGGCCACCCTCATGCTGGGCGGGCTGCGGGACATCCTCATCATCACCACACCGAAGGACCTGCCCATGTTCCGCGACCTGCTGGGCGACGGCTCCCGGCTCGGGATCAACCTCAGCTACGAGGCCCAGCCTGCTCCGAACGGCATCGCGCAGGCCTTCCTCATCGGCGAGACGTTTCTCGACTCCTCCGGTGCCGTCCTCATCCTGGGCGACAACATTTTTTACGGGAAGCTCGACTTTTTCCGCCGCGCCCTGGAGCAGGAGAGCGGGGCCACCGTCTTCGGCTACCACGTGCGCGACCCGGAGCGCTTCGGCGTTGTCGAGTTTGACAAAAGCGGCCGTGTCCTCAGCCTGGAAGAAAAACCCAAGCACCCGAAAAGCTCCTACGCGGTGCCCGGGCTCTATGTTTATGATGAGACCGTCGTGGAGCGAACGAAGGCGATGAAACCCTCCGCCCGGGGCGAGTTGGAAATCACGGATCTGAACGTGAGCTACCTGAATCAAGGCAAGCTCGCCGTGCGTCTGCTCGGCCGCGGCATCGCCTGGCTGGACACTGGCACCCCGGCCAGCCTCTTGGAGGCGGGGAACTACATCGCCACCGTCGAGCGCCAGCAAAACTACAAGATCGCCTGCCTGGAGGAGGTCGCTTTCAACCGGGGCTTCATCGACGCCACGCAGCTGGAGAAGCTCATCGGCGAAACCCGGAACCCGGACTACCGCCGCTACCTGGAAATGGTCCTCGCGGAGTCGAAGCGATAGGCCAAAACCGCCGCACGAAAATTTTCTGTACGATTCCCCGGCACGACTCACGTACAAGGGGACGAGATGGAAGACCGGCAGCTTATTGAAAACTGGGTGAAGCGGCGCTCCGAACGGGCGTTCGGGGAGCTGGTGGGGCGGTATGAGCGGCTGGTTTACGCCACGGGGCTGAGAAAACTGGGCGACCCGGCCCTGGCGGAGGACCTGGCGCAGCGGGTGTTCATCAGGCTGGCGAGGAAGGCCGCACGACTGCCGGATGACTGGCCGCTGGCGGGCTGGCTGCACCGGGCGACGGTGCTGGAGGCGGGCGTGATGCTGAAATCCGAGGGAGCGCGACGGAAACGCGAGCTGGTCTGGGCCCGCGAACGCGAGGCGCTGGCGGGTGGTGTGGAGGGCGCGGCGGATTCTCGGAGACCGGAGCTGGACGAGGCGCTGCTTTCCCTGCGGGATCTGGAGCGGGAGGCGGTGCTCCTGCGCTACATGCAGGGAAAAACCCACCGGGAAATAGCCGGCGTGCTGGGCACCACCGAGGAGGCGGCGCGGAAACGAGTGGAGCGCGGCGTGGAGGGGCTGGCCGGGTGGTTCAGGCGGTGGAAAGGCGGGGCCACCGTGGCCGGACTGGCCGCCCTCCTGAGCGGGGAGGCCGGCGTGGCTGCTCCGGCGGGACTGGCCGCGCTCGTCTCCGCCAGCCTGCCCGCCACGGGAGGAGTGGCCGCCATTTATATGAGCACAAGCAAACTGGCCGTGATTGGAACGGCTGCCGCAGCGGCGGCAGCCATCGTACTGTGGACCCACCCGTGGTCGGGAAATCCGGAGCCCGCGCCCCTCGCAGCCTCAAGCCCCGGCACGCCCTCCGTGGAAAGGGAGCTTCCCCGCGTTTCTCCCGTTCCCGCCGTCGCCCCTGCCCCGCCAGGGCCGGCTGCTGCTCCCGGCCCGAAGCCAGCGGACTCCGCGACCGCCAGTTCCACCGCGTCTCCGCCAGCCGAGACGCTCTTCTGGGGCATCCCGGTGCCGGGGAAGCCGGACATGGTCTACAGCCCCTTCAAACAGGACGCCGGCTTTGTCGACGTCAGCGGCCTGCCAAAGGGCGCGAAAGTCCGCTGCCCGTACACCGGAAAAATATTTCTGCTTCCCTGATCGCAGCTTCCCGGTGTGGAGGTCCTCATCATTGCTTGAAACCCTGCGATCACGGGCGATGGGAAGGGGATCCCGCCTCGCTTCCCCACTCCCCCGCCATGCCGCCTCCCTCCGTCGTCTTCGCAGCGATCATTTTTGGCTCCATCGGATTTGGCGCCTGGCGCTACGGGAAAAACATGGGGCAGTGGCGGCCCATGGTCATCGGGGTCGGGCTCATGCTTTACCCCTATTTTGTGGATGGAGCCTGGCTGCTGTGGGGGATCGGCATTGCGCTGACGGCCGCGTTGTACATTTTTCGCGAAACCTGAGCGCCTGCAAAAAAACAGGCCGCCCCCGGTGAGGAGGCGGCCTGCGCGGGAATGCTTCAGTTTACTTGGTCGCGTCTTTCACGGCGTCCTTGGCTGCGTCGGCGGCACCCTTGGCTGCGTCGGCAGCGTTCTTGGCGGCGTCCTGGGCGCCGGCGGCGGCGTCTTTCACGGCATCCTTGACTTCGGCGGCGGCGTCCTTGGTGGCATCAACGGCGTTTTTGGCCGCGTCCTTGGTCGCATCAGCGGCCTTTTGACCCGCGGCCTTGGCAGCGTCAACGGCGTCCTTGGTGGCGTCAGTGGCGCTCTTGGTGCCATTAGCGGCGGCATCGGCGGCCTTCTTGGCGGCGTCTTTGGCACTGTCGGCAGCGCTCTTGGCGGCGTCCTTGGCACTGCCGGCGGCACTCTTGGCAGCGTCCTTGGCGTCTTCGGCGGCGGCTTTCACTTTGACTTCGACACCGGCCTTGTCACAGGAG
>JANOAS010000256.1:0-64789 GCA_031411255.1 bacterium | reverse complement strand
CTCGGGGGCGCGTGGTGTTGCCCTCGGGGGCGCGGGGCGTTGCCCTCGGGGGCGTGTGGCGTTGCCCTCGGGGGCGTGTGGCGTTGCCCTCGGGGGCGCGGGGCGTTGCCCCCGGGGGCGCGGGGCGTTGCCCTCGGGGGCACGTGGCGTTGCCCTGAGGGGGGCGGGGCGGTGCCCTCGGGGGCGCGGGGCGGTGCCCTCGGGGGCGCGTGGCGGTGCCCTCGGGGGCGTGCGGGGTTGCCCTTGGGGGCGCGTGGTGTTGCCCTCGGGGGCGTGGGGCGGATTGCTGGGGGCGCGGGTTTCCTTGGCCGGGAGGCTCTGCTGGGGGCTAGCGGCCGTGGGCCTTGAGGAAGGCGCGGGCGGATTCCTTGGCTGGGCTGTCGTTCATGCGCTCGACGGCGGCCGCGCCCTCGGGTCCGGTCCACTGGGTGAGGACGGCGGCGAGGGCGGCGGGGCGGTGGGCCTCGGGAAGGTTCGTGGCGAGGTCGAAGGCATGGGGGGCGTCCTTCTGGGCAATTTCCCCGCACACTCTGGCAAAGGCCTCTCCGGCCGGTCCACCCGCGGGCGAAGGCTCGGAGGAATCTGGCGTAGGGGCCGGGGCAAACGGGTCTGTGATGGTGTGGACAGCGCGGAGCACCGCCTCCCGGTCTGCCAGCGTGGGGAGGGTGGGCAAGAGTGCCCCAAGTTCCGCCTCTGAGCGCCAGCTTGCATACATCGAGAGGCAGCGCTCGCGCAGTTCCGGCTCCCCCACTGAGAGCGCATACTCGAGAGCGGCAGAAGGATCATTCGCGACCCAAGTGTCATACGGTTTGCCTGTGGCTTCGAATTGCTGCCGGTTCCAGTCTTGCAGCGCCCAGTCCATGGCCGCATGCGGGTCGGTCCGGGCCAGAGCTTGCAAGGGGGCGTCGGCCATCCATGCCAAGGGACCGGGGGGCTGGCTGGAGACCCAGTTGAGCGCCCCGCGCGGGTCCCCCTCTGCCCAGCCTTCCACAACCTGCCGCAAAGCGGTGCGCCGCAGGTACGGCTCGAGGGAGCCGGCCCACTGGAGGGCGGCAGCAGGGTCCTGTGCGGCCCAGAATCTGGCGAAGCTCTCGACCAGGAACTGGTAGGCCGAACCCGGCTGGCTGTGGGAGACGAGAAAGGCCCCCATCTGGTCCGGGGGCAGGGAGGACAGCCATTCGGTTGCCTCCGGAACCTCCCAGATATCGTCCGAACTCACGCAGGACATCCACGGCAACGCAGCCTCCAGCCCGCCCGGCAGCCGGAGCAATTGCCTCACAGCGGCTCCATACAAACTAGCCCGGATGGGAACCCATCCGGCGGGCAGATTTTCGACGGCACTGAGGGCCGCCAGTGGGTTGCGCTCGCCCCAGGCGTCGAAAAGTACCTTCAGAATGTCCGCACCGGGTGGAGTGCCGCGCGCCAGCAGCCAGGCGTAAAAGCCGACGGGGTCGTCCGCCGCCCAGGCTTCGGCCTCGGGTTTCCAGTCTCCCTCGGGAAAGAGGCGGGCGAAGGTGTCTGCGTGATCCGCCCGCAGGGGCACGGCTCCGGATTTCACCAGTGGCAGGGGCCGGACGGGACGGGCCACCGGCGGAGCGACCTGCGGGGGCGGGGCCGGGGGCGTGATCCACGCGGCGGCCAGGCCGCAGACAAGGGAAAGCAGGCAGGGTAGGAGGGGGAGTTTCACTTGGCGGTATCCTCCAGAGATGGCGACTGCAGGAGGGGGGCCTTTTCCTTCGGGGGGAGAGGGAGGGCGACGACTGCCGCGCGGACTGCCTCAGGAAAATAGGGGCCGGTACCTAACCACGCGGTCTTGAGAGCTTCGGCTCTGGCTTCCGGATCAGCCAGCCGGGCGGCCCAGGCCACCGCGTCGACCGGGTGCCCCTCGGAGAGGCCATGGACGAGGCCGACGATTGCGGCCTGTTTCCGTGGCCCCTCCGGGAAGCTGTCCACCCACGCGGCAACCTGGCGCGGAGCCAGCTGCCCCCACTCCCTGGTGAACAGGGGGAGGACTTCGTCTTGGAGTTCAGGTGGCAGTTGAAGCAGATGGGGTGCAGCCCCGGCCGGATCTGAGTGCACCCAACTCACGAAGAGCCCCCAGACTGCTGGAGCCCTGCTCTCCTCCGGCAACGAGGCGAGCTGACTGAATGCCTGCACGGGATCGACCCAGGCCAGCTCCCCGAAGCGCGACAGCTGAAAGGCGGCGCGCAGTGCCGGTTGGTCGGCGGCGGGGAAGGAGGCGAGGCGGCTTTCGCGGGAGGCCGGGGTCTGGTCTGCGCCGAACTCCTCGACGAGGCGGAGCTGAAACTCCGTGCGGCTTCTGGGGGCTCCCCAGTTGTCTGCGGGTAGGGCGTTCACGAGGGCGCAGGCGTCGGGGAAACGGTGGCGGGCGAGCACGGGCAGAAGCTGGGCGAGCACCGCGTCCTTCAGCTCACCCTTTGGCAGCCCGGCGTACCACGCTTGCACGACCGGGAGGTCGGCCGGGGGGAAGTCCTGCAGGAAGTCGGTGGCTTCCTTGATGGTGTCCGGAGTGCTGGGCAACGCCGCCAGCTCTTTGAGTTTCTCCGCCAGGCCCGGAGTGCCGCGGGGCGCGGGGCTTGACGAGGCCGGGAGCGGGGCTGACACCGGCTCGGTGTTTCCCACGGGGGCGGGCACGGCGGCCCCCGGGTGCCAGCGCCGCCCGGCCGTCCACCCGGCAGCAGCGAGGGCGAGGCAAAGGAGGGCGTGGAGGGGCTTCATGGGCGGGAGATTACAGGGCGGGAGGGGCGGGTGTCAAGAGGGCCCCGGGGGACGGGCGGCGGTGGAGTGCTCCGTCCCTCGCCCCGGTGGAGGCCCGGAGGTCCCTGGGAAATGAGCCGGTGGCGCGAGCCACCGGTTGGCGGCAGGCAGAGGGATGAGCCCCGGCAGGGGCGTCGGAAACGGGGGGCACGGGGGTGCCGTGGCCGACCCGGTTCCCACGCCCCTGCCGGGGCTTCCCCAAATCCCGACGCGCGACCGGTGGCTCGCGCCACCGGCTAATTTCCCACGGCCCTCCGGGCCGGCAGCGCGTGTGCCCTGGCCCGACGCAGAGGCCTCCGGGGCTCCTGGCAGGTCGGCTCACCCGCAGACCCCCACGCCCGCACACCCGGGGCCGACCCTGCAGAGGGGTGTAAAATCCGCTTGCCCTGGGGCGTGTGGCCCGCACGTTGGGTGCTGATGAAACGGATCAAGACGGCGGTGGTCGGAGCAAGCGGGTATTCAGGGGAGCAGCTGATGCGAATCCTCCTGAGGCACCCGGGGGTGGAGCTGGTGTGCCTGACCTCGCGTCAGAGCGCAGGACAGTCGCTGACGAGTGTGATGCCGAGGTTTCGCGGCTGGGCGGGGGCGGACGGGCTGGTGTTCATCGACCCGGCGACGGAGGACATCGCGGCGACGGGGGCTGAGGTGGCGTTTCTGGCGGTGCCGCACGGGGTGGCGTCGGAATTCGCGGTGCCGCTGCTGGGGGCGGGGCTGCGGGTGATCGACCTGAGTGCGGACTTCCGGCTGGAGGATGCGGCGGTGTACCGGGAATTCTACGACCATGACCACCCGGCGCCGGAGCTGCTGAGGACGGCTGTTTACGGACTGCCGGAGGTGCACGGGGCGCGGATCAAGGAGGCGCGGCTGATCGCCTCGCCAGGGTGCTACCCGACGAGCATCATCCTGCCGCTGGTGCCGCTGCTGCGGGAGGGACTGATCGATCCGGGGAGCATCCACACCTTCAGCATGAGCGGGGTGAGCGGGGCGGGGAAGAAGCCGTCGGTGCCGCTGCTCTTCTGCGAGTGCAATGAGAGCCTGCGGGCCTACAGCGTGCCGAAGCACCGGCACCTGAGCGAGATCGAGCAGGAGCTGAGCCGGGCGGCGGGACAGCGGGTGGTCATTTCTTTCTCCACGCACCTGGTGCCGGTGAACCAGGGCATCTGCACGACGACGCACGCCACGCTGGCGGCGGGGGCGACGGACGAGCGGATCGCGGCGGCGTATGAGAAGGCGTACGCGGGAGCCCCGTTTGTCCGCCTGCTGGGCGCGGGCGGCTGCCCGGACACGAAGAACGTGGTGGGGACGAATTTCCTGGACCTGGGCTGGGCCCGGGACCCGCGCACGGGGCGCATCATCCTCATGAGTGCGGAGGACAATGTGATCAAGGGTGCGTCCGGGCAGGCGGTGCAGAGCTTTAATCTGGTCTTTGGTTTCCCGGAGACGGAGGGGCTGGCGATCGGCTGATCTGCCGGGCAATCCCTGAGCCATGCCAGACCTCCCCCAGGCCGTCCTCTACGCCACCAGTGCGCGCTTCGGCGGCACGGGGCTGGATCTGACGGCGGTGGAGGGGCTGCGGGCTTCGGTGCGCGCGGGGATACTGCGGCGGGGCATCTCCTACGGGAATGGCGCTCCGGATTTGCCTGCGGAGCGGCTGACCAGCCTGGCCTGGCACCCGGTGCGCCTGCTCAGCGGCCTGGGCAGCCAGCGCTACTACGGGGCGAAAAAGCGGTACGTGGACTGGGTGGCCTCGCTGGCTCTGGGGCGGGGCGGGTATGATCTCTTCCACGGGTGGTCCGGGGATGCGCTGCGCACGCTGCTGACGGCGCGGCAGCTGGGCGTGCCCTCGGTGCTGGACATCCCGACGTGGCACCGGAACAAGGGCCACGCGAAACCCTTTGAGACAAAGACCGAGCGCCAGCTGCGTGCCGCGCGCGGGCTGCGGGCGAGGCTGGCCCAGCTGCCGCCCAGCCGCCAGCACGTGCTGCTGGAGTATGCGCTGGCGGATGTGATCCTGACGCCCTCGCGCTTCTCCGCGCAGACGTTCCTGGCGGCGGGCGTCCCGGCGGAGAAGCTGCACTACGTGGGCCGCGGGGCGGACCTCTCGCGCTACCGGCCGGCGGATGCACCGCCGCCGCTATTCCGCCTCGTCTTCGCCGGGGCGCTCATCAAGCGCAAGGGCGTCCACCATTTGCTGGAGGCCTGGCGGTCCCTGAACCTGAAAGATGCCGAGCTGGTGCTGACGGGGGCGGTGCACGAGGAAATCCAGCCGGCGCTGCGTGAATACGGCAGCGACAGTGTGAAGGTGACGGGCTTTTCCGGCAGGCTGGAGGACCAGCTGCGGCAGGCGAGTGCGTTCGTCTTTCCGAGCGAGTGCGAGGGCTTCGCCAAGGTGACGCTGGAGGCTGCGGCGTGCGGACTGCCGCTCATCACCACGGCGGAATCCGGCGACGCCTGCGTGGACGGCGAGACGGGGCTCATCATCCCGCCGAACAATGTGGCGGCCCTGGCCGGAGCCATCGAGCACCTGCACCGCCACCCGGAAAAACTGGCGCCGATGGGCGCAGCCTCCCGGGCACGCGTGGCAGAGCATTTCACCTGGGAGCACTATCGCACCCGGGTGCTGGAGGGGTACCGGCGGGCGGTGGAAATGCGGCGTGCGGACGTGTGAAACGCCCGGCTCCTCAGCCCCTCCCGGGGCTCCGAAACCCCGAGCCAGCGAACCGGTGGCTCGCGCCACCGGCTAATTTCCGGCGGCCCTCCGGGCCTGTGCGACGCCGCCACGCGGGAAAATGAGCACCCAGCCTGGCAGTTGGGGACACATTCATCAATGTCACTCTGCACCGCCGGGTGAAACCGCAGGTTCATCTGGCCAGCCGGCGCGGGGGATGCTTGAGGCCGCTGACCAGCTCGTCGAAGCTGAGAGGCACCACGGCTCCGCTCTCCAACTCATCCTGGCGCCGGACGGCTTCCGCGAGGATGGCCTCCTCGTCCATGGCGGAAGGTGACGCCTGGTCGAGGATGGTCATGGCGATCTCAAAGCGGTCCGCATCCGGCAACTGCATGACGGCGGCGAGGAGTGAGGGGCTGGCGTTCATGTCGCGAAGATAAGCCGGGTAGACGTGAAGGGCAAGGCCGGGCGTGATCCCCGAACCGGCGCCATCCCGGTCATTTCGACTCTTCCCGGTTGATGCCAGGGGCAATCCATGGTCAGTCGTGTTCGGCACCGAACCACTTTCACCCGCCTTTCCCTCATCACGCTCATGACATACGACTTCGCCATCCTCGGCGGCGGCAGCGCCGGATATGCTGCCGCCCGCACTGCTGTCAGCCTCGGTCTCCGCACGGTCGTCATCGACGGTGCGGAGGAGCTGGGCGGGCTCTGCATCCTGCGCGGCTGCATGCCGAGCAAGACGCTCATCGAAACGGCCAACCGCGCCCTGGTGGTGCGCCACGGGGCGGAGTTCGGCATCGACGCCGCCTTTCACCGCGTGGACACCGCAGCACTGCGGGAAAGGAAGCGGGCGCTCATCGCGGACTTCGCCGGCTACCGCCAGGGGCAGCTGCAGGCGGGGAAATTCGAGCTGATCCGCGGCCACGCGCGCTTTGGTGATGCACACACGCTCGTCGTGACGAAGCGCGACGGGGACGAGGTGATCGTAAAAATGAAGGCGGCCCTCATCGCCACCGGGTCCACCATTTCCACGCCGGACGTGCCCGGTCTGCGGGAGGCGGGCTGCTGGACGTCGGACACAGTGCTGGATGCGGCGGAAATCCCGGAGAACTTCGTCGTGCTGGGCGGCGGGGCCATCGCGCTGGAGATGGCGCACTTTCTGGAGGGCATCGGGCGGCGCGTGACGGTGCTCCAGCGCAGCCCGCACCTGCTCACGGGCATGGACTATGACATCGCAGACGCCGTGCAGGCGGGCCTGAGCACACGCATGGAGGTCCGCACCGGGACGAAGCTGCTGCGCGTGGAGACGGCCGGAAACCGGAAGCGCGTCCATTTTTCCGATGCCACCGGCGAGCACGTCGCGGAGGCAGCGGAGATCCTGCTCGCCCTCGGCCGCCAGCCCGCCACGGACACGCTGGACCTGCACGCGGCGAACGTCGTCCACGAGGCCGGTCGCGTCCGGGCCGCCGCCACCCAGCAGACCAGCCAGCCCCACATCTTCGCCGCCGGGGACGTCTGCGGTCCGCTGGACGTGGTGCACACCGCCATCCAGCAGGGTGAAACCGCCGCGCGCAATGCCGCCGCCCTCCTCGCCGGCCGCGAACCGGGGGAGAAAATGGACTACCGGCTCGCCCTCTTTGGCGTCTTCACCCAGCCGCAGGCCGCCCAAGTGGGGCTGACGGAGATCGCCGCCGCGCGTGAGGGCCGCGCCGTGCTGACGGCCAGTTACCCCTTCAACGACCACGGGAAATCCATGGTCATGGGCGAGATGCACGGCTTCGTCAAAATGATCGCCGACGCCGCCACCGGCGAGATCCTCGGCGCGGCCGTGGCCGGGCCGGAGGCGACGGAACTCATCCACGAACTCGTCGTGGCCATGCACTTCCGCGCCACCGTGCGCGACTTCATGACCATCCCCCACTACCACCCCACCCTGAGCGAAATCTGGACCTACCCGGCGGAGGAAATCGCGGATCAGCTGCCCGCTTGAGCCCGGTCGGTCGTCAGCAGCAGCCAAAAAAGCCGCTCAGCCATTTCATCATTTTTCGACGCACCAATTCACTACTCAAATCACATAAAGCATTTGATGCGAAGGTGGAGAAAAAAGTTGAATTGGCGATTTTTTGATGCATAATAAGGGTGTTCATGGCCCGACCCGCCCAGATCACCCGGCAAAACCTGGCACCCCTGCTCTGGTTGCGCGCCCCCATTTCCGCGACGGATCTGGCCGCCGCGCTGCGGGTGAACCGCACGACCATCGTGCGGGCGCTGGCGGATTTCGGGGATGAACTCGTGACCATGGGGGCGACGCGGAGCACGCGCTACGCGCTGCGGCGAAACGTCCAGAACGCCGGCAACCGGTGGCCCGTCTACGTGATGGACGACGACGGGCGGGCGCGGCTGTGGTGCACGATGGAGGCCCTGCACGAGCGCCACTGGCGCATCACCTGGGCGGAGACTTCCCCGGCCTGGGCTCTCCATTTTTGCGACCGGGAGGGGCTGTGGCAGGGGTTCCCGTTTTTCCTGGGAGAGGCACAGCCGCAGGGTTTCCTCGGGCGGGCCATCGCACGGCAGGTGGCGCGGCCGCTGGGCGTGCCGGAGGATCCGCGTGGCTGGAGTGACGACCACACGCTCATTTTCCTGCAGGCCGCCGGAGAGGACCTGCCGGGCTCCCTGGTGGTGGGGGATGACTGCCTGCGCCGGGCGCTGGCGCGGCCGGTCTTTGGCCAGGGGGAAAACATGATCCCGGAAGCCGCCCGGCTGGAGCGCTACCCGGCGCTGGCGCAGGATGCCGCGAGCGCGCTGCCGGGCACCTCTGCCGGCGGCGAGCAGCCAAAATTTCTCACCACGCTCGATGACGGCGCGGGCGGGTTTCACCCCGTGCTGGTGAAATTCTCCCCGCCCATGGACCAGCCGGTCGGCCGGCGCTGGGCGGACCTTTTGCTCTGCGAATGGCACGCCCACGAGGTGCTGGCGCAGCACGGCCTGACCCTGCCCGGAGCGCGTCTGCTGGATGCCGGCGGACGCCGTTTTCTGGAGGTGCCGCGCTTTGACCGCGCCGGGGCCGGGGGGCGGCGTGGCGTGGTGTCGCTGGCCTCGCTCCAGGCGGCGGCGGTGGGCTTCAACCCCGGCCACTGGCCCACGGCGGTGCGGGAACTCCAGCAGGCCGGGCTGGTCGATGAAGCCGCAGTCTCCACGGCGCAGCGGCTCCATGCCTTTGGCGAACTCATCGGGAACACGGACATGCACTTTGGCAACCTCGCCTTCCGCATGGACGACGCCCTGCCCTTCCGCATCGCTCCGGCATACGACATGCTGCCCATGCTCTGGGCTCCGGGCGTGCAGGGGGAAATCATGGAGCGCCGCCTCGCCCCGGCCCCGCCACTGCCTGCGGACCGCGCCCCGTGGCTGGAGGCGGCCGTCTGGGCCGCACTCTTCTGGGAAAGAATCGCCGGCGACCCGCAGCTCTCCCCGGAGTTCGCCGTCCACGCCAGGACCGCAGGCACCACCCTGCAGACGCTCCGGGTGCATGTAGACCCGTCCGCGGTCTGAACGGAAGCCAGGAACCACCCGTCCGTTCCGTTTGTGACGGAGAAGCGCTCGGCATCAGGGAGAAACCGTCACACGAAAATGATGGCCAGAATGGAACAGGACCTGCTTAATCTGGAGTGCTGAGTGCCCCCCCTGCCCGCCACCACAGCTACACCACACATTCCATTCCTCCCATGAAAATCCAGCTTCCCATCCTCATCTCTCTCGCCTTGGGCACCTCCGCCGCCCAGGCCGTTGTCTCCTTGTCCAGCGCTGGAGGCACCTACTCGACCAGTTTCGACTCGCTCCCGACCACGGGGGGCAGCACCGCGTGGGCCAACGACTCAACGCTCGCCGGCTGGAGTCTTTTCAACAAGACTCCGGCAGCCATCACCGCCATCGTCATCAGCGACGGCGCCGGCACGGCAGGAAGTTTTTACAGTTTCGGAACCATCTCCGCCACTGACCGTGCGCTGGGCGGACTGGGCTCCGGGGGCACCTACTTCGCCAGTCCGGCCACCAACACGGTGGCGGGCTACATGGCCGTCGCGCTGACGAACGACACCCCGGGCATCCTCGACACCGTCACCATTTCCTATGACGGAGAGCAGTGGCGAAACAACGGCAATGCCACAGCCCAGACCATGATCCTGGAGTATGGATTCGGTTCGACTTTTTCGGGAGTCACCACTTGGACAGCCGGTGGCAGTGCCTTCAACTTCACCGGCCCCGTGGCCACCGCCAGCCCCGCAGCCGCCGTCAACGGCAACGTCGCCGGGAAGGTGGCCGGCATCGGAGGCACCGTCTCCGGCCTCACCTGGGCGCCAGGCAGCACGATGTGGGTGCGCTGGGTCGAGCTCAACGACTCCGGCAACGACCACGCTCTCGCCATTGATAATTTTTCCTTCACCGCCGTGCCCGAACCGTCCGCCGCCATTCTGGGGCTGGCCGGCCTGATTGTCCTTCTTCGGCGACGTCATTGAGCCGGATTCCGGTCCGGGTATCCGGGGCGAGATCAATCTCGTGCTCCCCCCCTCCCCTCAGCGCCCGCCCTACGCGACAACGGTGGGGCTGGCGGGGAGAACCGTTTTGACGGAGTGCTGGCTGCAAACGAGGCTGGGAGCTGCCTGCAAGGCATCTCCCGTCGTGCGATTCAGCTCCACATCCCGCAGCCTGCGGATTTTTCTTTTCCTGCCCCTCCTGGTGCTGGCAGGGGCGGCGTCTGCCTGGGCGGCCGGAGAATCGCCTGCGCCCTCATTTCAGCGCGAGGTGGTGCCTGTGCTGACGAAGGCCGGCTGCAACCTGGGCGGGTGCCACGGCAAGCTGGCCGGGCAGAACGGCTTTCGCCTCAGCCTGCGCGGCTATGCACCGGAGTGGGACTACGACTGGATCACAAAGGAGGTCAACGGCCGCCGGATTGATTACGCCTTTCCCGCAGATAGCCTGCTCGTGCAGAAGGCCTCCGGCGGCGTCATGCACGAGGGCGGCACCCGCTTCCGTAAGGGCTCCCGCGCGTGGCAGACGCTGGTGGACTGGATCTCCGCGCGCACACCCGGGCCGGTCGCGGACGAGCCCATGCCTGTCGCCCTTGAGGTGACGCCGGCGGATTCGATCCTGAAACCCGGTGAGAAGCGCACGCTCCAAGTGCTGGCCCGCGAGGCCGACGGAAAAACGACGGACGTGACGTGGCTGGCGCAGTTTTTCTCCAACGACGAAGCCGTGCTGAAAGTGACGCCATCCGGCGTGGTGACGGCCCGCAGCCCGGGCGAAGCCTCGGTCCGCGTGCATTTTTTAAACCTCGTCCAGGTGGTGCGCGGGACAATCCCGTTTGCGAACGAGGTGAAGCCCGACGCCTTTGCGGCCCGCCGCAATGCCATTGACGGGCCGGTTTTTGCCAAGCTTCAGTCGCTGCACCTGCCGCCGGCGGACGACTGCGGGGATGCGGAGTTCATCCGCCGGGCCTTTCTCGACACCATCGGCGTGCTGCCCACTGCGGAGGAGACCGCCGCCTTCACCGCTGACGCCTCGCCGGACAAGCGCGCCGCCTTGGCGGACCGCCTGCTCGCCCGGCCGGAGTGGCTGGACTACTGGACGCTCCAGCTGGCCGACGTCCTGCAGAACCGGCGCGAGCGCGACCACGACGTTCGCGGCGTGAAGGGCGTGCGCGCCTTCCACACCTGGCTGCGCGGACGCCTGGCGGCAGGCGCGGGCTGGGACCGCATCTCCCGGGAAATCCTGACCTCTTCAGGTGATGTCCGCGAGCATCCTGAAGTAGGGTATTTCATCACCGTCATCGGCGAAAACCGGGAGGTGGAAAAGTCCGAGCTGCCCGATGCCGTGGCACAGTCATTTCTCGGCACTCGCATCGGCTGCGCCCGCTGCCACAACCACCCGCTGGAGCGCTACACGCAGGACGACTTCTACCACTTCGCCGCCTTTTTTGCGAAGACCGGGCTGGACCGTGAGAACCCGCAAGTCGGAGGGACCCGGCTGGTGACGCAATCGCGGGAGGAAACCGAGCAAGTGAAGCGCGTGGCGGAAGCCTCGAAAAAACTCCAGGATACGGAAGCCGCCGGCAAGCCGCAGAACGAGCGCGACGACGCCCGGCGCCAGCTCACCGAACAGGAGAAGCGCCTCGCCGAGCTGCAGTCCCGTCCGCCGCAGGTGAACCAGCCCCGCACGAACCGCCCGGTCATCGCGCAGCCGCTGGACCGCACCACGCCCGTCTTCGCGAAGGATGCCGACCCGCGCGCCAGCCTGGCCGACTGGGTGGTTGCCAGCCCGGAGTTTTCCGGCGCGATGGTCAACCGCCTCTGGCACCACTTTTTCTCTGTCGGCCTGGTGGAGTCCGTGGATGACCTGCGCACGAGCAACCCGCCGTCAAACCCGGAGCTGTGGCAGCTGCTGGGTGCGGAATTCCGCGGCCATGGCTTCGACCTGAAGCACCTCATGCGCCTCATCCTCACCTCGCGCACCTACCAGCTCAGCTCGACCACACGGGCGGAAAACGAGGTGGACCACCGCTTTTTCTCCCACTACTACGCCCGCCGCCTGCCTGCCGAGGTCATGCTGGACGCCATCTCCTCCGCCACCGGCGTGCCCAATGACTTCCCCGGCTACCCGCTCGGTCTGCGGGCGGTGCAGCTGCCGGAGACCGGTGTGGCCTCGTATTTTCTCACCCTCTTCGGCCGGTCCGACCGCGTCACCGCCTGCGCGTGCGAACGGCGGGGCGAGGTGACCCTGCCCCAGCTGCTCAACCTCCGGAATGGGGACGAAGTGCAGCGCCAGCTCACCGAGGCCGGCGGGCGCCTCCCGGCACTCCTGAAAAACCCGGACGACGCAGCAGTCACCAGCGCCCTCTACCTGAACACACTGGCCCGACCGCCCTCTGAGGCGGAGCGCTCGCTCGTCACCACCGCGCTGGCGGCGGACACGCGCGAGGCCGTCTTCCGCGACCTCTTCTGGGCCCTGCTCAATTCAAAAGAATTCACCTTCAATCACTGATCCGCCATGCTCTCAGTCAACCTCGCCTCGCGCAGCTCCCGTCTTTGCTCCGGCCAGTCCCGGCGGGATTTCCTCCGGCTCGGAGCCCTGGCCCCGCTCGGGCTCTCGCTGCCCACGCTCTTGGCTGCGGAGAAGGCGCGCGCCGTGGCCGGGGCCCCGGCCGCACGGGCGAAATCCGTCCTCCTCGTCTTCCTTGGCGGAGGCATCTCGCACCACGACACCTTTGACCTGAAGCCCGACGCCGTGGAGGAAATCCGCGGCAAATACAAGGGCATCCCGACCACCGTGCCCGGCCTGCAAGTCGGCGAGCTGCTGCCAAAAATCGCGCAAGTCATGGACCGCGTGACCCTCGTCCGCTCGGGCACGCATGAGAATGACCACCACGAGACCGCGACCAACTGGGTGCTCAGCGGCCGCTTTGGCACGCCCTTTGGCGACCATCCCGCCATGGGCGCCATCGTCGCGCACGAGACCGGATTCACCGGCCTCGTCCCGCCGTACGTCGCCGTGCCGAAGAACCCTTCCTTCACTTGGGAGTTGGGAAAAAGCGCGTGGCTGGGCGGCCGGTGCGAGTCCTTTAAATGCGGGAATCCCAACGATGCAAATTTCAAGGTGCGCGACCTCTCCGCCGGCAGTGGCCAGACGCCGGCCTCGCTGGAGCGCCGCCGCTCCCTCCTGCAGGCCATCGACCAGCTGGGCGCCCGCGTGAAAGGCAGCGACCAGATCGCCACCTACGATGAATTTGGCCAGAAGGCCGCCGAGATGGTGCTCTCGCCCCAGGCGCAGCAGGCCTTCGGCATCGACAAGGAATCCCCGGCCACGCGCGACGACTACGGACGCCACGAGTTCGGCCAGAGCTGCCTCATGGCCCGCAGGCTGGTGGAAAATGGAGTCCGCTTCGTCACCGTGAACTACGGCGGCTGGGACCACCACGCGGACATTTTCAAAGGCCTCGACAAAAAGCTGCCCGAGTTCGACCAGGGCTTCTCCGCCCTCATCCGGGACATGGACCAGCGCGGTCTGCTCAAGGACACGCTGGTGGCCTGTTTTGGTGAATTTGGCCGCACGCCCAAGGTGAACGACAAGGGCGGCCGCGACCACTGGGGCCGGGCCGGCAGCCTCATCTTCGCCGGGGCTGGCGTGCACCGCGGCCTCGTCCTCGGCTCATCGGACAAAAACGGAGCCTTCGTCACTGACCGCCCCGTCCGCCCGGCCGACGTGGCTTGGACGATCTACGACGCCCTCGGCATCGACCCGGCGAAGGAAATCATCACACCCGAGGGCCGGCCCGTCTCGATCCTCGCGGAGGGTGCGGTCGTGCAGGAATTGTTCGCCTGATGCAACGCCTCCACACCACCACCGCCGCCCTCGTGGTTGCCCTGGCCGGTCCGCTCACCGCGGCGGACAAGCCCGCACCGGAGCCCAAGGTCACCGCCCTCGTTCCGCTGGCGGTGCCGCAGGGGTTCAAGGGCACCGTCCGCCTGCGGGGATTCAAGATGAAGGACGCCACGGAGGTCCGCGCTGACGCACCGGCGAAGCCCTCGAAAATCGCCATCAAGGAAAAAAAGGACGCCGGGGCTCCGTCCGGCATGGAGAAGGAGCCTCTGGGTGAAGGCGAGGTCGTGATCGATCTGGAAATGCCCGCCGATTTCCCCGCCGGACCGCTGCCCCTGGTGGTCGTGGCAGGCGACAAGTCCGCCGCGCCCGTCGTGCTCCAGGTGCTGCCCGCCTCCACGCTGGTGGAGGAAAAAGAGCCCAACAATGGATTCGCCGCCGCGATGAAAATCGAGCCGGGCCGGACCGTGACGGGCCTGATCAACGGGCAGCGGGATGTGGACGTTTTCGAGCTGGCGGGCAAAGCCGGGCAGCGGCTCCGTGTTTCCGTGACGGCAAATGGCGTGGCCTCCCTGCTCGACCCCCTGCTCACTGCAAACGACGCCCAGGGCCGCCAGCTGGGCACCGTGGACGACACGGCAAAGGCAGCCCGCGATGCCGTGCTGGACGTAACGCCGGCGGCTGACGGCCCCGTCTTCTTCGTGCTGCAGGATGCCCTGGATTTCGGGAGCGAATGGCACTCCTACCGGCTGGAGGCCACGCTCCCGGCTGCCGCGGCCTCCGCGACACCGGAGAAGGCCAGTTATGCAAAGGACGTCTGGCCCGTCCTGCGGGCAAACTGCGTCTCCTGCCACCGCCCCGGCAAGCTCAAGGGCGGGCTGGACCTCACCACCATGCCGGCTCTGCTGAAGGGCGGCAAGCACGGCCCGGTCGTGAAAACCGGAGCCCCTGGTGAAAGCCCGCTCGTCACAGCCGTCAGCGGTGACGAACCTGAAATGCCGCCCGAGGGCGAACGCCTGACCGCAGCCGAGGCGGCCCTGCTGTCGCGATGGGTGACCGGCGGAGCCGTGGATGACACGCCTGCGTCCGGCCTTGGCACACGCCGCCCGGCGGAGCTGCCAGTTTACCGCTCCCTGCCCGCGGTGCCGGCGCTGGCCTTTTCACCGGACGGCGCGCTGCTCGCCGTGGCCGGGCACCACGAGATCATCCTCCACCGCGGGGATGGCAGCGGGATCGCAGGCCGCTGGAGCGGGGACTCGCCGCGCCTCGAATCGCTCGCTTTTTCCCGGGATGGAAAGTTCCTCGCGGCCTGCGGCGGTGCGCCCTCGGAGTTTGGGGAAATCCAGATTTGGGACGTTGGTGCAGGCACCCTCACGCGGTCCATCCGCGCCGGGACGGACACGCTCTACGGCGTCTCCTGGTCGGACGACGGCACCCGCCTCGCCGTCGGGAGTTCGGACAAACTCGTGCGCGCCTTCGACGCAGCGACAGGCGCTCCCGTCATGCAGTGCGACAATCATCTCGACTGGGTCTTCGGCACCGCCTTTGTCCACGACGGCTCTAAGCTCGTCTCCATCAGCCGGGACAAGGGCGTGAAACTGATCGACGTCGCCAGCGGCCACCTCATCGACGACGCCGCGCGCCCGCGCGATCCCGTGCTCGCCCTCGCCCGGCACCCGAAGGACGACCTCGTCGCCTTCACGGGAAATGAAGGCAAGGTCCGGCTCCACCGCATGGCCCCGCGCGGAGGCCGGCTCAAGGAGGGCGACGACAAGGAGGAAAGCGCCGTGCGCGAATTCGAGCACATGTCCACCACTCTGCACGCCGTCGCCTTCAGCGCAGACGGCTCGCGCCTCGCCTGCGGTGGCGCCAGCGGCGAGGTCCGCATTTTTCAAACCGACAACGGCCAGCGCAAAGCCACCCTCCCGCAGGCTGGCGGCCCGGTTTTTGCCCTCGCCTTCCACCCCGTGGAAAACCGGCTGGCCACCGCCGGCAGTGACGGCCAGATCCGCTTCTACGACGCAGCGGATGGCAAACTCCAGAAGACTTTCCCCGGAGTTCCCCTCGCCGTGCCTGCCGGCCAGTGAAGTCAGGCTACGGCTTCGCGCCTGTCGACGGCACCGGGTACTTCCACTCGGGCTTTTCCAGGCGGCGTTCAAACTTGAAGAGAGACTTCACGTCCCCGCTTTCCGCCACCGTGATCTGCACGCTCGGGTACTTCGTGTCCCACTTGTCCAGCTGCACGCGGCGGATGTTTTTCTCCGGCCACGGCTGGTCGTCCAGCCACCGGTGCCCGTCCGCATGCAGAAACAGGACTGGCTTTTTAAACGTGTCCGCCGCCTTCCGGAACGGCTCCAGAAACGGGACAAACTTGGTCTGCACCTCGGTTTTTGAGAGCATGAATGGATTTGCCTGCGCCATGACCACGGCCGCCCTCACCTGGCCGGCATGAGCCGCGAGCTGCTGGGAGACCCACGCCGCATCTGCCGGCAGCCGTTTTGCCCACTCCGCCTCGTCGTGAATGCGACCACCGGGCAGATTCAGCCCGATGAAGATGACTCCGTCCTTTACGAAGGCAAAATTCGCCGGCTGCTCCAGCTGACGCTCCGTTTTCCACGCCGGCTTGAACTTCTCCTCGAACTTTAAAAAATGCTTCGCCCACAGCGCCCACGCCGCCGCCGGGTCATTCGTGTCGTTCCACTCGTTGTCGCCGGGCAGCACGTAGGTCGGCAGGCTGTTCCCGGTCGTCAGAATGGCGGCCACCTTCGCGTACTCGGCCTCAGGCGGCACGGGATCCCCCGGCCCTTTTTTTGCAGCCGGTTTTTTCCCGCCGCCGGCCGGTTCAGCCCCCTTGGGCGGCAGCCAGTGGGTGATGTCCCCCAGATGGACTTGAAACACAGAGCCCTTCTCCTTGTTTTCCAGCTGGAGGTAAAATTTCGCCGCCCCCTCGTCGGGAGCCGTGTACGGCCCGCAGCCGAAGGCGGTGAAGGTGACGGGGGCCGCGCGGCCGCAAAGCGGAGCCGCAGCCAGGGCGAGAAGGAGGGAAAGTTGGGGTCGCATGTGATTTGGGATTGGGCCAACCCTGGCAGATTCCCCGTCCCTTATAAATGGGGGATTTCCTTAACGCAGGCGCGTCACTCCTCCGTCGATGTCCACCGCACTCCCGGTCACGAAGGCCGCCTCGTCCGAGCACAGCCAAGCCGCCGCCGCTGCGATCTCCTCCGGCTGCGCCATCCGGCCCACCGGCTGCCATGCGCTCAGTTTGCTGAACATTTCCTCCTCACTCCCGGGGTAATGCGCAGCCAGGTAGCCGTCGACAAACGGCGTGTGAACCCGCGCCGGACACAGGCAGTTGCAGCGGATCCCCTTGGTGGCGTAATCCTTCGCCACCGACAGCGTCATCGCCAGCACCGCGCCCTTGCTCATCGAGTAGGCGAACCGGTCCGCGATGCCCACCTTTGCCGCCACGCTCGCCATGTTCAGGATGACCCCGCCGCCCTGCGCCATCATCCGGCCCACCCCCGCCCGCAGGCAGTGGTGCACGCCCTTCACATTCACAGAGTAAATCCGGTCCATGTCCTCCGGCGTCGTCTGCTCCACATTCCCGATGTGGGCAATGCCTGCATTGTTCACCAGCACGTCCACCTGCACCGGACGAGCCAGCGCAGCGTTCACCGCAGCCTCGGACGCGACGTCGCACACCGCGAACTCCGCCACCCCGCCCGCTTCGGTGATTTCCCCCACCACCCGGAGCCCCGCCTCCTCGTCACGGTCCAGCACCCACACCGTCGCCCCCTCCGCCGCCAGCCGCAGCGCGATCGCCTGCCCGATGCCGCTCCCCGCTCCCGTCACCACGGCGTGTTTGTTGAGAAATCTTTGCATACTCAACGCGGAATTCAGGGTTTCAGGACAATTTTTCCCGCCAGCGTGCCACTCCCGCCAATCGTGGCCGCCTCCTGGATTTCATGCGCCTGCCTGGTTTCAGAAAGCGGCAGCACCCGGTCAATGCGGGCCCGGACCTGCCCGGAGGCCATCCAGCGGTTCAAATCCGCCGCACACGCCTCCTGCACCACAGCGGGCTCCATGAACATCACAAATCCATGCAGCGACAGCCCCTTCACGTAGAACGGCCCCACGGGAAACTGCGGCCGGGCGTCCCGGCCCGCCATCAGGATGAAACGCCCGTTGCGCCGCATCATCGGCACCGCCGCGTCAAAGTCCGGCACCCGGCGCGTCTCCCAGAAAAGATCCACCCCCTCCGGGGCAAACTCCCTCAGCCGTGCTGCCACGTCCTCCGTCTTGTAGTTCACCACAAAGTCCGCCCCCAGCGCCCGGCACTCGGCCACTTTTTCATCCGTCCCGCAGCACGCCGCCACCCTTGCCCCCAGCGCCTTCGCCAGTTGCACCACCGTGGACCCCACACCGCCCGTCCCCCCCATCACGAAAATCGTCTCGCCCGGCTGCAACTTCCCGCGCCCGACCAGCCCCAGGTGCGCCGTGATCCCCACCAGCGACAGCGCCGCCGCCGCCTCGTCACTCACCCCGTCGGGCGTCCGGTGCAGCCATTCCTCCCCGATCACGGAAAATTCGGCAAACGTCCCCTGGCGCCCCAGCAGCCCTTGGTTCGACCCCCACACCCTGTCCCCCACCCGGTGCCGGGTCACCCCCGGGCCCACCGCCTCCACCACGCCCGCCACATCACACCCCACTATAAAGGGGTTCGGCAGCTCAAAGGCCACCATCCCCGCCCTCACATACGTGTCCACCGGGTTCACCGCCACCGCTCCGGTTTTCACCCGCACCTGCCCCGCACCCGGCTCGGGCACTGGTAGTTCCCCATAAATAATCGATTCCGCCGGTCCCGGCGTCTTGACGTAGGCTGCCTTCATGCTTCCATTCTACCGGCCTCGCCCCGCCTGTCCATCCACGCCTCATTTTTCGCCTGCCCCCACGTGTTTTTCCCAGGGATTCGTGGAAAGTTGCGTTAAAATTGTATTGCGGCATTTGCCGGAACGTCGCATATTTACATTGTAGATTCATCCACCCCTCCATCATGCGCTCCTCATCCCCCCTTTTCCGCCCCGCCAGCACCACCGGCATCTTCTTCGCCGCGTGCGCCTTCGGCCTTCCCCTCTTGGCGCGCGCCCAGACAGCCGCCCCCCCGGCTGACACCATCATCCGGCATTCCTCCGGAAAATTCGAGATCGCTCTCGACGAAGTCGCCGTGATTGAAGGCGGTGAGTGGCAGGCCAAAAACCTCCGCGCCACGAAGAGCGGAAAAGAGCTGCGTGACGCCGCCAAGAACCTCTCCGCCAAGGCCGGCAAGCCCGTCCGCCCCGTCGTCTACCAGAAAGGGGCAAAACACACCTGGGCGAACCAAATGTTCATCACCGGCGAACTGGAAGTCGCCCTCGCCGAAGGCGTTGACCCCAGGCAAATCGCCCACGACCATGGGTTGAAATTCATTGGCAAAGGCGACACCGTCGTCGGCACAATGGCGTTTGGCTGCGCCAAAGACGCCGACGCTCTCGCCGCCGTGGAGGCTCTCAAAAAGGACGCCCGCGTGCGCTTCGCCGACCCCGTCATCCTCCCACGCTACACCACTCAGGCCATCCCCAACGACACCCTGGTCGGGAAACAGTGGCACCTGCGCAACAGCGGCCAGGAGGGCGGCGTACCCAACGGGGACGTAAACGTGTCCCCCATCTGGGGAAATTTTGCCTTGGCCAACGACGGAATCCGCGGACGCGGAGTCCTCGTCGGCATCGTGGATTCCGGCATCGACAGCAACAATCCCGACCTCCGCAGCAAGCTCATCAGCAGCGGCATCTCGTATCACCGTGCCGACCCGCTCTCAGACACCTCGGACCCTGTCTCCGACCCGCTTGGCGATCCGGTGCCGGCCAACGATCCCGGTGAAGCCCACGGCACCGCAGTCGCCGGCATCGTCGCTGCCGAAACCAACAACCGCGCCGGGGTCGCCGGGGTCGCCCCGGCCGCCAAGCTCATCTCCCTGCGCTTCCCTTTTGCCGACCAGTTCTCGGCAAAAATTCCAGCCAAGCTCATGCTGGAAGCCAGTGACACGTCCTTCAGCCCCGTTCACGTGAAGAACAACAGCTGGGGGAATTCCGCCTTCCAGGTCACACGCTCCCCATATTTCCATGCAGCCCTGGCGAAGTCAACGCGGGAGGCCCGGAATGGACTTGGCCTCATCTCGGTGAAATCTGCCGGCAACGACCGCCTTCAACTCGGGGATGCCAACTACGAGGATTTCAGCAATTCTCGCTACGTCGTCACAGTCGGCGCCATGGGCGATGTTGCCCCACCGCTACTTCCCACCCGCGATCACATCACCGACTACAGCAACTGGGGAGAATGTCTGAGCGTCATTGCTCCGGGCGGCACCACCTGGTGGCAGAGTAAAACTCCACGCGGTCTGCAAACCCAGCCCGGCGTCAGCAAAACCTGCGCCTCCATCACGACCACGGACGGCTCCTGGCTCTTCAACCGGAACATTGGCGGAGCCGCGATCTGGGATGCGGGATTCAATGACGGCCAAGGCGGGGTGCATAATGCTGGCGCAGCACCTGACTACGCCGACTGGGACTACACCAACTCCATGAACGGAACCTCGGCTGCAGCCCCATGCGTTGCCGGCGTTGTTGCCCTCATGCTCGAGGCCAATCCCACCCTCAGCTGGCGCGATGTTCAGGACATCCTCCAGCGCAGCGCCAAGAACCACCTCGGTCACACTTTTGCGGACCCTCTCCTCATCGCCCGGTATGAGCCAAATGGCAATTACATCCTCGACTCGGACGATCCGGTTCTGGATCCGGATCCCGACAAGGACTGGAAATTGAACAGGGCAAGGCCCCTGCTTAGCATGCCCCCCGGATTTAAGACCGCACCCACTTCAAACGGTCTCTGGTTCAACAAGAAGTACGGATTTGGCTTGGTCGACGCGTCGGCTGCCTGCTACCTCGCGCAAAACTGGATCAATCTGCCCGTGGCGTTTGATACTCTCCAAACTCTCATCATCGACAGCTACAAGGACCTTAAGGACGACATCTCCGGTCCCGTCTTCCTCGCTCCGCGCGGCAGTGGTGCCGCCAGCGCCATGTCCCAGCCCGGCCTGAAGGCCTTCGCAGGGCAGCAGATGTTTACGGTAACGAACGGCGCCCGTGCCAACGTGGCATCTGCCAGCGGGCTCTCCAACCCCGCCAGCGGCACCTCCATCAGCCTCCCCGTCTCCCTGACCAACTGGCGCACCGAGCATGTCTGCCTCCAGTTTGACCGCGTCAAGACCACTTCCCGCGGTGACCTCCGCATCACCATTGTCTCCCCGGGCGGCACTGTCTCCGTGGTCCACGACATTCACGCAGACGCTTCCGAAGACGTTCAGTGGACCTACACCAGCCGTCGTTTCTGGGGTGAGGATCCCAACGGTAACTGGACCGTCTACGTTGCCGACCTGTCAAGCGCACCCAACGGTGAACCCGCTACAGACACTGGAACGGCCGTCATTAATCCCGCCCCCGATGACGTCGCCGTCGATCCGCAGAATCCCCTCGTCCGCCTCCACATTTGCGGCTATATCAACCCGTCTTTCAGGCCCGCACTGACTACTCCCTCTGGGACAGCGGCAGCTCCCGACCCGCTCCGAACAGCGGTGGTTGGGCGTACTTTTGCTCAGTCCATAATCGCGAACGCAGCGATCAATCAGCGACCCACTGTCTTCAAGGTGACGGGCCTGCCTCCTGGTCTGAGCCTTGCCCCCTACACTCCCTTTCCCGGCGGAGAATATCCCGCGAGTCGCACCATCTCCGGCATCCCGACGGTTCCGGGCGTGTATGATGTGACCGTGGTCGCCTCCAACGTCCTGGGCAGCGACACGAAATTCATGCGGATCACCGTGGAGGACCCCTACATCAGCTGGGCGGACAAGGCTGGCCTCACCGCCGCCAACCGCGGGGACAACCTCGACCCGGACGGGGACGGATTCACCAACGCCATGGAATACGCCCTCGGCCTGATCCCCACTGTGGCCGACCCCTCCAGCAAGGGACCGCTGACCGGAACGAATCCGCTCACCATCAGCTTCACCCGCATCCCCTCCCGCAGTGAGGTCACCTACGAAGTGCAGGTATCCACGGACCTTGTCAACTGGACCCCCATCGCCGTCAGCGCCAATGGCAATCCGGTGTCCGTCGTGACTGGCCAGGTTGGCAAATACAGCGCCGGTGAAGTCGTCGTCACGCCCCCCACCGATCCCCCATCCAGCCGGGCCACCGTCACAGACCTCACCCCCTCGGTGAAGAAATACTTCCGCCTCCAGGTCACCGTCCGTCACATCTGATCAGGCGGCTCCCGACACACTTTCGGCTTGGCACGGCAGGGCGTCGTGCCAGGCTGGGCGGCATGAAATCCCGCCTTATCCTTCTTGTTTCCCTCCTCCCCGCCCTCGGTCTCGCCACCCTGCGGGCGGCGGACGCCCCCAAGGATCCCGACTACCCCGTCCCGCCCGAGGCTGTGCAGCAGCCCGGGGTGCCGGAGGGAACCATGGAGCGTTTTGTCTGGAAGAGCACCGGCGTCTTCAAGGGCACCATCCGGAACTACCAGGTCTACGTGCCCAAACAGTACGACGGGAAAACCCCGGCTGCCCTCATGGTTTTTCAGGACGGCCACTCCTACGCCGACCGCAAGGGCCAGTTCAAGACACCCACCGTTTTCGACACCCTGATTGCCAGAGGCGAAATGCCGGTCACCATCGGCGTCTTCATCGACCCCGGCGTCTTTTCAGAGGAGATCCCGGAAAAAACCGACTGGGAAACGCTCAAGAAATTCAAGAGCAACCGCTCCGTCGAGTACGACACGCCCAGCGCCGACTACGTCAAATTCCTCGAAACCGAAATCCTGCCCGAGGTTTCGAAGAAGTGGAAAATCACCACGGATCCGGACCAGCGCGCCATCTGCGGGATCAGCAGCGGTGGCATCTGCGCCTTCACCGCCGCCTGGGAGCGACCGGATCTTTTCCGGAAGGTCATGAGCCACGTCGGCAGCTTCACCGACATCCGCGGCGGCTACATTTACCCCGCCGTCATCCGGAAAACCGAGCCGGTGAGGCCCCTGCGCGTCTTCCTTCAAGACGGAAAAAACGACCTCAACAACCAGTTCGGCAACTGGCCGCTCGCCAACCAGCAGATGGCCAACTCACTCGCCTTCAAAAAATACGACTACAAGTTCGAATTCGGCGACGGTGTTCACAGTGGAAAGCACGGCGGCAGCATCCTGCCTGACTCACTGCGCTGGCTCTGGCGGAAATAACCGCCGCAGCTCCGCCTCGCCGGCCCCGCACACCCCGCGCTCCGTGATCAGCCCGGTGATGAGCCGGGCCGGCGTCACGTCAAACGCGGGATTCCCCGCCAGGCTCCCCTCCGCCACCAGCCGCACCTCGTGCAGCCGGCCTTCACGGTCCGGGCCGTCCATCCAGATCACTTCATCGTCGCTCCGGTTTTCGATGGGGATGTCCCGCACGCCGTCCACCAGACTCCAGTCGATGGTGCTCGACGGCAGGGCCACGTAGAAAGGCACCCCGTTGTCCTTCGCCGCCAGCGCCTTCAGGTAGGTGCCGATCTTGTTCGCCACGTCTCCACCGCGCGTCACCCGGTCCGCCCCCACGATCACGAGGTCCACCTTTCCCTGCTGCATCAGGTGCCCGCCCGCGTTGTCCGCGATTACCGTGTGCGGCACGCCGTGCTGCCCCAGCTCCCACGCCGTCAACCTCGCCCCCTGGTTGCGCGGCCGGGTTTCATCCACCCACACATGCACCGGCACCCCGGCGTCGTGCGCGGCGTAAATCGGAGAAGTAGCCGAGCCGTGATCCACGAACGCCAGCCATCCCGCATTGCAGTGCGTCAGCACATTCACCGGCCCGGCCCGACGCTTCGCGATTTCCTCGATCAGCGCGAACCCGTGTTCGCCGATCCGCCGGCAAAACCGGGCGTCCTCATTCGCAATCGCCTGCGCCTCCTCCTGCGCACACTCCGCCACCATCATCCGGTCCACCGCCCAGGCCAGATTCACCGCCGTGGGCCGCGTCGACTTCAGCAGCCGCGCCGCGCCAAACAAATCCCGCCCGCCAAGCCGCGCCAGCCACATGCCGAACGCCGCCGTCGCGCCGATGCACCCCGCGCCACGCACATGCATGTCCCGGATCGCCTCCGCCACCTCCTCCACCGTGCGCAGGGCTTCGATCTCAAAACTCCACGGCAGCCTCCGCTGGTCGATCACGCGCACCACTCCGGGCTCGTCCGCCGTCTGCCACACGGTGCGGTAGGGTTGTCCGTTGACGCGCATCAGCTCACCTTTTCGCGCCCGCCCTCAGTTCGCCGGCTGCAGCCGCACCCCGTTGCCGGAGGGGTTCAGCACCCCCGCCCCGGTCTGGCGGTCCCAGCCGGGCGTCCCCACGTCCACCGCCGCGCTCTTGATCATGTTCGGCACATTCTGCGGGAAAATGCCCTCCGCAATCAGCCTCGCCGCCTGCCCCGACACCAGCGCCGTCGCCGGCGACGTGCCATCCATCGCCACACCCTCACCCGCTGAGATCCCGGTTTTCAGATCCTCCGGCCAGGCCGCCGGGATGGAAATCCCCGGCGCGCTGATGCTGAGCGTGTCGCCAGAGTTGGAAAAATACGCCTGCTTCCCGGTCGCATCCACCGCACCGACGGAGATTACATTCCAGTAGCTCGTGCCCGCATACCGTGCCGGATACGCCGGCTGCTTCCCGGTTTCGTTGCCCGCCGCCGCCACCACCAGCACGTTGTATTGTTTCGCTATGTCCAGCGCATCCCTCACCGCCTGGCTGTCGCCGTACGAGCCCATGCTCACATTCACCACCTTCGCCCCCTTTTGCACCGCAGTCAGGATGCCCTCCGCGATCATGTCGCTCGAACTGTCACCGTACTGGTCGGTGATGCGGATGCTCAGAATGTCCGACCCCGGCGCGATCCCGCCAAAGGTCCGGTCCGATCCGCCAATCAAACTCGCCATCGCTGTTCCATGTCCGGCCGGGGCCGTGCCATCGTTGACCAGATCCACCGAGCTGACCTGCCCGGCGCGAAAGGTCGGGTGATCCGCCACTCCAGAGTCCACCACCCCCACCAGCACCCCGCGCCCCCAGACCGACCGGTCCACGCCGTTCAGTTCCAGAAATGCCATCAGACTGTTGCTGAACGGCACGCCCGCTGTCGCATCCGGCCGGGTCTCCGGGTCGGGCACTCCGGGGATCTTGGCCAGGTAGTTCGACCCGACGTTTTCATAGTCCTTCGGGTGCTTCAGCATGTCGTTTTTCAACGCCTTCAGATCGTCATAGGAAACAGACGCCGTGCGGATCGCACGCAGCTGGCGAAGCACGTGCAGGCCCGCAGCCTCCGCCCTCTTCAGAAACGCCTCATACGCCGCCTGGTCTTTAAATTTCAAGACAGCCTGGTTCTCGATGGCCGTCACATCCTGCACCCTGTCGTGCAGCATCTTTTCCAGCTTCGCATCCAGCTCCGCCTCCAGCGCGGCACGGGCCTCCGCCTCCGGGTCGATCTCGGGTTCAGCCGCCTTCTCCAGTACCCTGCCTCCGCCCTTGGGCACCACCGGACGGCTCACTCCGGATTTTTCCTCAGCACGTTGCGCCAGCGTCCATTTCCCGGCCCCACCCATCGAGGAAAAAAGGTACGCCAGACCGCCGACTCCCGCCAGCAGGGCGAGCCCGAGGAAGTAAAGGGCATTGCGGTCGTCTTTCATAGTGTGTCTGACACCGTGAACGCTAAACCATTCAATCATCCCGCGCCATGAAATCTTTCCCCCGGCACCCTCCCGGAGAAATCCCCCTTGTCCCCCACCCCACCCCGGCCCATAAATGCCGCGCGATGAAGGCCAGGTTCACGAAGGTATTTTCCGCGGCACTCCACGGCGTTGAGGCGATCGAAGTCGAGATCGAAGTCAACCAGGGAGGCGGAGACCCGCGCCTGGTCATCGTGGGCCTGCCCGACATGGCCGTGCGCGAGGCCAATGACCGCGTCTGGACTGGCATTGCCAACAGCGGATTCAAGGCCATCGAGGGGCGGAATACCGTCAATCTCGCCCCCGCCGACCTGAAAAAAGAGGGCTCCAGTTTTGACCTCCCCATCGCCGTCGGCATCGTCGCCGTCTCCCTGGAGGTGCCGCGTGAAGTCATGGAGCCCTTCATGATGGTAGGCGAGATGGCCCTCGACGGAGCCCTGCGCCCCGTGCGCGGCGTCATCTCCCTCGCCTTGGAGGCTCGCAAACGCGGGCGCACCAAACTCATCGTCCCCATGGACAATGCGCCCGAGGCCAGCGTCGTCGACGGGCTCCAGGTCTACGGCGTCGCCTCCCTGCGCGACGCATTCTCCGTCATCATGGGCGACGGAAAGATCAAGCCGCAGCCGCGACGTTCGCTCGACCAGTTTCGCGAGAGCCAGGTCTCGGAAATCGACTTCGCCGATGTGAAAGGCCAGCAAAGCGTGAAGCGCGCCATCGAGGTGGCCGTGGCTGGAAACCACAACATCCTCATGGTCGGCCCGCCCGGCACGGGGAAATCCATGCTCGCCAAGCGCCTGCCCACCATCATGCCCGCCATGACGGAGGACGAGGCCATCGACACCACGAAGATCCACAGCATCGCCGGCCTGCTCGATTCCCGGCACCAGTTCCTCGCCACCCGGCCCTTCCGCAGCCCGCACCACACCATTTCGGACGCCGGCCTGCTCGGCGGCTCCAGCAATCCCATGCCGGGCGAAGTCAGCCTCGCGCACAATGGCGTCCTCTTTCTTGACGAGCTGCCCGAATTCCGCCGCTCCACCCTCGAGGTCATGCGCCAGCCCCTCGAGGACGGCCGCGTCACCATTTCCCGCGCCGCCGCCACGGTCACCTACCCGGCCCGCTTCCAGCTCGTCGCCGCCATGAACCCCTGCCCCTGCGGCTACTTCGGCGACCTCAAGCGCCAGTGCCGGTGCAATCCCAACATCGTCACCCGCTACCGCCAGCGCATTTCCGGCCCCCTCCTCGACCGCATCGACATCCATGTCGAGGTCCCCCTCATCGAATTCCGCGACCTCTCCCGCGCCGAGGCCGGCGAGCCCAGCGCCGCCATCCGCGCCCGTGTGGAGACCGCCCGGGAAATCCAGCAGCGCCGTTTCACCCGCGCCTCCGGCATCACCAGCAATGCGGCCATGTCCTCCCGCCTCATGAAAACCCACTGCTCCCTCGACGACGCGAGCCGCCAGCAGATCGAGGACGTCATGACCCAGCAAAACCTCAGCGCCCGCGCCCACGACCGCATCCTCAAAGTCGCCCGCACCATCGCGGACCTCGCCGGCGAGGAAAAAATCACCTCGGATCACCTCTTCGAAGCCATCAGCTACCGCACCCTCGACCGGAACATCTGGTAGGCCCGCTGCTGGTACCAGCTTTTTTTGCTAAGAATCCGGCCAGCACCCCGTATACTCGGCGTGAAACGATTCATTTTAGCAAAACCCTGCACCCACCCACTCTCGTGAAAACACCCCTTCATGCCGCGCTCCTTCTTTCCCTGGCCGGATTCTCGGCGCCACTGCACGGCGCGTGCTGCTACTTTGCCGCCAAGGACAAGGACATCCAGCAGCCCTCGCAAAAGGTCTTCATCACCTGGCAGCCTGACACGAAAAAGGAGACCTTCACCGTCCAGCCAAAGTTCGAGGGCAATGCAAAGGACTTCGGCATGGTCATCCCCGTGCCCGCCCGGCCAAAGCTCGACGAGATGCCGCGCGACTTTTTCAAAAGCCTCGCCGTCTTCACCATCCTGGAGCCGATGGATGAGAAAAAGTTTTCGCAGAAAAACCGGCTCCGGACGTTGTCGAAATCAGCGGTCCCGATGCCGGCGGCAGCAGGGATGCCCAGGGAATACAAAAAGAAAGTCACCGTCCTCGAAGCCGGCGTGGTGGGGAATCTGGACTACAAGATCATCGAGGCGGAGGCCTCGGAAGACCTCTTCCAGTGGCTGAAGGACAATGGCTACAGCTACGGTGGCGACGAGGGCACGCTGAAGTTTTACATCGACAAAAAGTGGCTCTTCACGGTCATGAAGATCGACCCCAGCCAGATGCGCGAGGGAAAGAGCGGTGCAAACTATGCGGGCGAGATCACACCGACGCGCTTCACCTTCACCTCGGAGAAACCGGTCTACCCGCTGCGCATCACGCAGATTTCCGTGAAGGAGGAAACGGAGGCCCTCTTCTACATTCAGGCGCCGTGGAAGACGGACTTCACCACCGCGCCGGCCTCCTACCAGCACGGCTGGCAGCCCATGTTCCACCAGGCCATGGACATGGCGGAGCCCACCCTCATCACGGCCACGGAGAAGACGTGGATCGAAACCTCGAAGCCCCAGCTGCAAAATGCCTACGAGTACATCTCGAAGCTGAAGAGCGACGGCTTTCACCCGGCCACGCTGGAGTGGGCGAAAAAACTCACGCCAAAGGATCTCGGCATGATGACGGGCTCTGTGAAATACGACCGCGACGCGCCCGCCGAGGACGTGGGAAAGATGCGCTGCCTCCAGGGCCACCTGGCCGAGGGACAGTTCGTCACGAAGATCCGGAAGGTCTTCCGCAAGGGGGAGATGTCCGACGATCTTGAGATCACCCGCGCCGGGTTCAACCACGCGGCCGATCCCATCGAGTACTTCTCCATTCTGCCCACCTCTCCCCCGTAAACCCGGGAGCCGCTTATGAAACTCACGGCCCTCCTGGGTTCCCTCCTCGCCGCCGCCACCGCCTGCGCCCAGCTCTCGGAGCGGCCCGGCGGCATGGCGGACAATCCCATTGACAGCCCGCGCGACCTCTCCGGACTCTCGATCAAGGAACCGCGTGTGAAGATCATCCACACGACGGACCCGGCGCTGGAGGGCGGCTCGATGTGGCTCCAGCAGCGCGACCCGTGGCTGGCGTGGCAGTGGGGACGGCATCTTTTCCAGCGGGAGTTCCGCGAGCGCGACGGCGTCTACGGCGACTCGGGCAAGATCGAGGGCATGAGGCTCGGCGACGGCGCGACGAAGATCGCCTCCCGCTCCCATGTGAACTCCTGCGCCGTCTGCCACAGCTCGCCCTACCGCGATGCCGGGGCGGGATCGACCATCGCGAAGAACGGCGGCACCGGGCGAAACACGCCCCACCTCTTTGGCGCAGGGCTGCTGGAAATGCTCGGCACGCAGATGCGTGACGCCCTCATCGCAGGGGCGGACAAGAACCACGACGGCTGGATCTCCCTGGCCGAAGCCGCCGGGCGCACGGCCAGCATCCGCCCCGCACCCGGTGCCGAACCTCTCGACTTTGGCCGCTACGATGACGTGAACGGTGATGGCAAGCCGGACCTCAACGACATCGCCTGGCCCATCTACGTGGACGAGGAGGGCCGCCGCATGCCCGCCGCCGCCAGCCTGAAGACGCCCGGCGTGGCCGGCTACCGACTGGACGTGCAGGTCTTCGGCTACGGACACCTCCACCTGCCGCACCGGCCGCCGCTCGCTTCCACCGTGCGCACATTCGCCGGAAACACGTTCGACCTCCACCAGGGCATGGTGCCGTATGATCCCAGCTGCCTCGTCGACCGGGATGGCACCGGATTCACCGCCCCCACGAATGCAGGCTGCCCGCAGCCCATGACCCAGGCTGGCCGGGACCGCGGCGCGGCGGAGACAGCCACGGGCATCAGCCGCGATGATCCCGACCGCGACGGCTACTGCCACGAGATCTCCGAGGGCGAGATGGACATGGTCGAGTGGTATCACCTGAACCATCCCGCCCCCGCCCGTGGCGAGCCCTCCTCCGCCGCCACCGCTGGCGAGGCCCGCTTCCACAGCATCGGCTGCGCCCAGTGCCACACCGCAGACTGGCGGGTGGAAAAGGACCGCCGGTTCTTTGACCTCCAGACTGCATGGAATCCCACATCCTCCCGCCTGGAGGGCCGCCTCGTCAGCCTGGCGGAGAAAAAGGACGGCCACACCCTGCCCCGCGGCGGCTCCCACGATGTGCGCGGCCTCTTCAGCGACCTCCGCTACCACGACATGGGCGACGGCTTTGCCCAGCAGCAGTTCGACGGCACCGTCATCCGCCGCTGGCGCACCACCCCACTCTGGGGCGCGGGATCCACCGCACCCTACGGGCACGATGGCGCCAGCCTCTCACTTCAGGACGTCATCCTCCGCCACGGCGGCGAGGCCGCACCGGCCCGCGACGCCTTCGCCGCCCTGCCCCAGCCGCAGCGCGCCGAGGTCACCGCCTTTCTCGAGCGCCTCGTCCTCTACCAGACCGACCAGCTCCCGTGCGACCTGGACGGCGACGGAAAAATCAGCCAGCACTTTTCCGTGGCAGGGCAGGACACCGGCACGGAGCGGCTCAACCCCGAGTGGCTCTTCCGCACCCCCGGCCGCATCGAAGGCCCCGTCACCAATCCCCAAGGCCAGCCCGTCACCTCCTTCGCGCTCACAAATCTCAACGACGCCTACAGCCTCACCCTGCCGCTCATGAAAGACACCGACGGCGACTTTTTTCCCGACGTGATGGACCCCGAGCCGCTCAAGCCGGGCTGGCGCGACGGGGTGAAGTAAGGTGACGAAACGTGACATTTGGATGCGCCTGTGCGCGGAGCGGGGTGACAATTTCGGAAGCCCCATGCCAAAAATGTCCGCTTACAGCGAATCGCATCTCATTTCCTTCGAGCCATTTGCGATTCACCACACCACGCATTCCCCGCAGACCGCTGGAGCCTCCGGTTTCCAGCGCAAGCTTGACCAGACCTCCCGCTGGAGCACCCTGCCCGCATGGAACCTCACCCGCAGGCCCACTCCGCAGCACCAGAACCGGCACCACCACACGAGAAGGAAAACGGCGATCTCGACCTGGAGATCACCCTTTTCGAGGGCCTCGTCGCTGCCCGGGGGCGTGCCCCCGCTGCGGAGCCCCGCCCACACAAGTCAAAGCCGGCACCACAGCCGCCTCAGGCTCCGCCAGCCAGCCCAGCCAACCCGGACGAGCCCGCACGCGGGGCTCTGCGTTTCCGCGACGTGCCGGCAGCTGACAAGCGCCGCATTTCCACGCCCCCTGCTCCCATCATCCGCGCCAGCCTGCCGGCCAGCCGGGAGGTGGCTCCGGTGCCCTACCGCCGGACGGATGCACCAAAGCCGCGTGAAAGCCTCGCCAGCCAGCTCTGGGAGCGCGCCACCGCGCCAGGCAGCACCACGGCGCGGCTCGGCTGGGTCACCACTCCCGCCGCCCTCATCGCAGCCGTTTCCATTGGCGCGGGTGTCATCGCCTTTTTCCCGGGAAAAAAAGCCACCCCGCCGCCGCCGAAGGTGACCCCGGCTCCGGTGCTTTCCTCCATGGAGCAAACTGGACGCGAGGTCTTCCAGTCCCGCGCCGCCATCGAGGGCACGCTTCGCAAATTTCACGACGCGCAGCAGCCGGAATCCAAGGCCTGCTTCATCCGCAGCGGGGCCACCCTGCTCCCGGAACTCAAGCGCTACTACTCCACCCACCCCGCAGAACCGGCCTTCGCAGCCATGGATCAGAATTCTCTCAACTGGGTCGACACCGAGGGCCGCTGCCTGGTCTACGGACTCTGCCATTTGGCGGACGGATCGCGGCGCCAGTTCACCGTGGAGCTGACACCCGAGGGCTGCCTGCTCGACTGGCAGGCCCTCACCGGATGGACTGGCACGGACTGGGGTGAATTCCTCGCCGCCCGCCCGCAGCAGCCCGTCACCCTCTGCGTCTCCGCCGTGCCGGACACCCTGTTCACCGGCCCCTTCTCGGACCCGGTCAAATGGATTTGCCTGAAGGTCCAGGACCCCGCCAAAAGCCAGACCGCATGGACCTACCTGCGCCGCGACAGCGAGGCCGCCAGCGCCCTGCCGGACGGGTTCGCTGCCGTGTCCCCCAGCGGTCAGGCCGCACCGGGCAGCGCCCGCCGCATCACCCTGGATCTGAAATTCCCGGGCGACGCGCCAAAGTCCGGCGTGCCACTGCTGGAGGTCACCTCCATCCGTCATGAAGGCTGGTTCCAGCCAAAGCTCGACCGCCTCAGACCGCCGGGCTGCTAGCGTTTCACCACCCGGTAACGGTAGAACACTTTCCTCACCGCGAAGGTGTCGCGCACCTCGCCGGAGACAATCGTGACGCCGCTCACGAGCACCGGCGCGGCTCCGTTCACCCAGCTCGCCACGGGGGTCCACGCCCCGGTCGACATGCTGACGCTCCGGTCCAGATAAACGTTCACGTCTGTCGGAATCGACGCCGGCGCAGTGATGCGCCCCTTGCCTGGCGTAATGACCTTGGTGGTGCGGAAAACGTAGGACGCTCCGTTCATGATGCCGTCCACATTCCAGTCGCCGCCGAAGGTCGAGTCCTTCCCGGCGGGAATGTTGGCTGAAGCCCAGGCAGCGTAGCCGCTCAGTGTCCCGCTCTCCAGGGTGAGCACCACGTCATTTCCCGTGCCGCCCGTGTAGCTGATGCGGCCGACCAGTGTGGTCGAGCCAGGCCATGGCACCAAACTCCCCTGCGGGTAGCCGGAAAAAGTGCCCACCACGGCATCCGTGCCGTCGTTTTCCACAAGGCGGAAGGCATTGCCCGCCGCTCCCGCCAGCGACGGGCTCAGGATCAGACGGGCATTGTTCAAATTCACTCCGCCCGTCACTTTCAGCTGTGCATACTGAGTGTCCAGGGTCAGCCCGGAAATGGGGAAGGTGAGACCCGCCCCCGGACCACCGAGCGTGAGCACGCCGCCGGTGCCGAGGTCAAGATCGGTTCCAGAGGCGGAAGGATTGACCGCCGCGGCACCACTGGTGGCAGTCACCAGCGTGAGAGCGGTGCCTGCTGACCGGGTGACTGGCACGCTGATGTTGAGCGAAGGAGTCGCCGTGTCCCCGATGGTCAGACTGCCGGCCGTGATCTGGTCCAGCTCGGCATCCGTGAGGCCCAGAGTGCCGCTGGTGTCAGCTCCTCCGAGGTCAATGCCGGTGGTGGCCGTTTTCTGCCGGAGCACCACCGGGCTGGCCGCCACCCGGGAGATCGGCCCTTCGAGGATCATGCTGTCAGCGACAAGCGTGATGCCGCCAGTACCAGTGCTCTTCAGCATTCCCAGGTGCAGCTGGACTGCGTTAAAGTCTCCGCCCAGCGGGGAAGGCAGTGCCGCCTCCACCGTGATCCCGCCATTCACCGTTTCCAGGCTGGATCCGGCATACAGCGCTGCGGTGCGGCTGACCTTCACCGTTATCGAGCCCGTGCCAGAGGTGAGGATGTTTGCCTCCTGCGCCATCAGGAAGGTGTCGTCCCCGGGCACGGCATTGTCGTCTTGCAGGTCCACGTTCAGGCTCGCATTGGCCGCCAGGGTGACGTCGCCGTAGGAATAGATCGTGTCGTCCCCGATCCCTCCATTGATCGTGAGGGCGGGCAGGGTGCCGGTGAAAGGCCCAACGTTGATGAAATCCGCACCCGCCCCTGCATTGACGGTGACGCTTGTCGCACCAGTCCGGCTGATGCTGCCCGAATCCTCGGAACGCACCGCCCCGCCATTCACCTGAAAGGTCCGGCCTGGCGAGGAAAATTGAATGCTGCCCGCCGCCGGTTCGGTGACCTCCAGCGTGTCGCCAAATCCGGCAATGTCCGTGACAACAATCGCCCCGGCCGTTGTCGTGACGGTGTAGTCCGAAGCCAGCCGGGTCACGGTGACTGTGTTCGTCTTTACCGCGCCGCTCTGCGCCGTCACCGAGATTGTGAAGGTTGTCGGCCCGGCATTGAGCGGCAGCGCATTGCTGACCACATTGGGAGCCAGCGGCAGGACGCCATTGAGCAGCATCGAGCACGTGCCGTCGGCCGGAGCCGCCTTCAGCGTGATGGCGGTCGTCGCATTTGGCACGCTGATGGCATACGAGGTCGCCGTGGGCGAAAAAACCGGTGCCAGCGTTCCGGTATTCGGGATGAGTGAGGCGAGGTTGTTGTTCGACGAAACGAAATTCACAAACGGCGGACTTGCCGCCAGCGCGATCCGGTAGCTGTAGCGCGTGGGCTCCGCAGCAGACTGGGCGACGGACCATGGCTGGCTGGTGACAACGGAGCCGGAGTTTGATCCACCCGCCACCCCCACGTACGAGGTCTGGTGGCCGTAGAACGTCACCTTCACGATGCCGTGTGTTTCGAGCGGCAGAACGTCGCCAATGACGCGGGCGTGCAGCGCCGCGGTGGGCAGGTCCGACCAGTCCCGGTAAAAGGTGGTGTTCGATCCCCAGATGGAGTTGTAGTTCCCGGCATTGGGTGCGTTGACATTGAAGAAGAGAATCTGCCCGGGCAGGTAGCCCAAGTTTTCCAGCCCGCCCGCACCGCTGATGCTCCGCGAGGGGATCCTCCCGCTGTCGAAGGCGAAGTTGTCCGGGTTGAAGTCCGCCTCGATGCGGTAGTAGACCCTTTCGCCCGTGGCGGGAAACGTCGACCTCAGCGTCACCTGTTCCAGCGTGGTTCCCGCGATGGCGCTCACGTCCATCACTCCCATCGGCGCCCGCTGCCAGTTCACATTGTCCGTGCTGGCATAGGGCATGTAGATCGCATCATGGTAACCCGCAGCGCGCACGTAGACAAACTCGCGGTAGGTCTTGCCGTCCGTCCCGACCACTTCCCGCACCGTGCCGTTGGCCGGGTTGGACGCACCGGCGGGGCCGAAGAGAAACTCCTGGCCGTTCGTCCGGCCGTTGCTGTCATAGTCCAGGTAGGGATCCCGGCGGTAGTCATTCGGCATCCCCTTGCTTGTGGCCCACGCGTCATAGGTCAGGAATCCGGCATTCGGCACCACCCTGATTCCCAGCCCCCTCCCGTTCCACTGGACCACCTCCAGCCGGGAACCGGCGGGGAGAAAATCGGAGGGCATTGCGCCACCGTTGAACTTGTACGTCGGCGTTCCCACCGTGGCATTCAAGTCGCGCGGCACGATTTCCCACATGTCACCCAGGTCCACACCCGCAGAGGGCTGGGCGAGCCGCCCGTTGAAATCAATCACCAGGTTGTTGCCCAGCGTGACGTTTCCTCCCTTGATCACGCCGTATTGATTTCCCAGCGGCCGGGACGCGATGTCCACGATCATCTTTCCGCTGTCGATGGTGACGTTGTTGCTGATCAGCTTCGCCTCGCCGCCGATGTGGGTGACTGCGGCAGAGGCGTTCTGCAGGTAGTCGTCCGTGTAGAGGTTTGAGACCGCTCCGATGATGTTGACGCGTCCCGTGTTGACGAAGGCATTCCCGGAAAAGCCGAGCGAGATGCTCGCGTGGTTGTCGATGCCGTCACCGCTCACCGTGAAGGTTCCCGCATTGCTCCTAAGGTTGTTCGTCAGCGCGGTGAACTGCACCGCAGCCCCGTGCAGGGTGACGTCCGCGCCCGCTGGAATGGTGTTGATGGCCACGCCCGAGCCCAGATTTACGATGACCTTTTCCTGCACATAGACCCGCTGGCCGAAGGCGTCGAGTTCGTTCGTGTCGATCATTGGCGATCCGACCCGGATCGTGGTTCCCGGGGCGATGTAGGTGCCAATCCGGTTCATGAAAGTCGAAGCGGCAGTCGCATTCACCGTGCCGCCGAGGATTTGAAAATTGTCCGTCGAACTCGCGATGGTGCCGTCCACGATTTCCGTGACGCCACCCTGGAAGGGCGACTCCAGCCCAACCGGACCCTGCTTGTGCAGGCCCTTCTGAATGTACGCCCCTCCCACGTCCAGCCGGCCGTTCGCCTCCACACGGACCAGCCCTCTGTTGGTGAAATCTCCAGGCGTGCTGGACGGAACCCGGGGAAACTCGGCCCCGTCGGATAGGCAGAGGCTGCCGCGATTTTCACGCAGGCTCGTGAGCGCCGGGAAGGACCAGTTCGCCCCGTGCAGCCTCACCTTGCCGGCTTCGCCCAGCGAGAGCACCCGGCTCGCGCCGCTCTCGTCATTGTCGATCACCACCCCGCTGCCATCCACAGATTCGCTGGCCGTGCTGGCCCTCGCTGCATTCCCGCCGATGGCGGTGAAGGCTGCCCCGTCGATCAGCAGCGTCCCGGTTATGTCCCAAGTGCCGCCGATCAGGGTCGTGGCCGTCGCGTTGGCCAGGCCGGGCTGGACCCTCGTCTCCGGTGGCGCGCCCGGCGCAGCGGTCTTCAGAGTGTTTTCCCGAATGCGCAGGGTGGCGACGGCCGGGATGGCGATGGTGCCGTTGTTGGAGAACAGTTCATTGTCTGAAAAATTCGCCGATCCATTCACCGTCACCGTTCCGTAGTTGCTCAGGCACACGCCCGTGAAAATTTGGGCCGCACCAGTCAGGGTGAGCCGCCCTGAGTTCATGTTCACCTGGGCCGCATCATAGTCACCGATGTGAAAGACAGACCCCGTGAAATTCGAATCCTCCGCAGTCATGCCCCCGCCGCTGTTGATCTCGAAACATCCCCCCGTCATGTTCGTGCTAAGCAGTTGCAGGTTGCTGTCCATGCCCGTCGAGCGGAAGAATCCCACGTCATTCTCGGTTGACTGTCCGGCATTCCACTCTGCCCGCAGCGCATTGAATGCCCCCAGGAAAACCTGCCCGCCGTTCTCTGCGAGGACGAGCCCGGCATGCTGGGCGGTGTGGAAGGAGGCGTACTGGCCCGCTCCGTAACCCGAGGCGCGTATCTTGCTGCCCACCCGGGTCACCAGCTTGTCGCCGTAGATGTCCCCGTCTGCACCCGGAAGGCCCTCGATGACGTTTTCATTGACCAGCGTGCCTGCGCTGGTGATCAGCAACCCCTTGTCATTGCAGTTGGCATCAAAATACTTTTGATCCAGCGTGGTGAAGGCCCCGCCTGAGGCAAGCACCACGCCGAGGCTGTTGCGCAGTGCGTAGTCGCCCCGGCCATAGGCGGCCGAATTGATGCCGTCATTGCCCAAGTCGTAAATTTGAAGCCGGTAGCCGCTGTCCGCCGGGAGGCTGACCGGAATCACCAGCGTGGACGCATGCGGCTGGCTGCCGTAGACCCGCCCGTTGGAAGTGGCCACCACCACATCTCCCGCCCCCAGGATTTGCCAGCTCGTCTCCTCGGGATAGTTGTCAAAGTGCAGAGTGAGCGTGAGAGCATTGCAGGTGCCCAGCGCACCGTCCGCAGAAATCGTCCCCATGTTGGTCAGCGTGGTTGCCCCGGGCGAGCCGAACAAATCCATCGCGCTGCCGGTGCCGGTGATCGTGTTATAGTTCGTAAATGTCGAAGGTTCCACGCCCCCGTATCCCGTCATCGCCATGCCCCGCAACTGGAGAACCCCCGTGCCGCAGAGGACGGAATTCCTGCTGTTCATCTTCAGCGCCGTCCCTGCCGCAGGGCCGGACACATTGATGGTGCCTGAATTCTCAATCAGTCCGCCGCCCACCGTAAGAACGGGGGGATCACCCGCCTTCGAAAGGATGTCCAGCCGCCGCGCCGGCTTCACGTGCATGGTGGCCACGGTGCGGGAGCTGTACAGGCTCGGGTAGGGACTCGCGTCGATTTTCACATCGCTGCCCGTGTTCCCACTCATGCCGGGAAAACTGGTGTTCAGCGGAGTGCTGCCGGTCGTCTCGATCCAGTTTGTCAGTCCGCCCACCAGATCCGCCCAGTCAAAGCTGTAACCGGGATTCGAGGCGGGGGGTTTGGGTGTCCACGAGAAACTTGGCGGCCCGGAGGCCAGCATTTGGAAGGCTACCGTGCCCACCTGCGACGGGCCGGCGGAGATCGGGCTGGGCCTTCCGTCAAAAACCGTGAACTCGCCAAATTTGAACTTGTGCTCCCCCTCCAGCAGCGGACCAATGGAAAGGCTGCCCACGTAATCCACAGCCACCCCGGCTCCGAGGGCGCTGTATTTCAGATTTCCGTAAAAGGGCGTGGAGACCTTCGTCTTCAGCTTCGGTTTTGCCACGTAGGTGATGGTCACCTGCACCGGCAGCTGCGCGCCAGGGTAGTCCACCGTGATCAGCTCGATGGCCGGCAGCGCATACGGGCCGCAGCTTGTCAGGTGGTAGATCTTGGCCGGCGTCACCTGGGTGAGCTTGTTCACCCGAAGACCGTTGATCTTCACGTCCCGCGTCACAGGGGGGCTGGAGCCGGGCACAGTGAAGGCCATCTCCGTCACAAGGAGTTCCCACGTCATTTCAAAGTCCGTCTGGAGCTGCACGGAGGGCCCCAGATCCAGCGAGGCGATGTTGTAGTTGTAATTCAGCGGACCGATGCTGTCCGACTTGGAGAGTGGGAAAAGCGGCGGCTGCGGCTGCAGAACGAGGTCGGTTGCCAGCTTGGCCGCATCCAGGGTGATGGAGAGAATGTCCTCCGCCCCCGTGCTTTTGAGCACCTGGGCGGTGTTGTACCTTTTCGAATCGTCGGAGTCCGTGTTCACCGTGGGGGAGGCGACGGAGACCGTGCCGTAGCTGCCCTTCTCCGGCTTGTCCGGCGCCTTGGGCTCATTGAGCATGATCTTGTGCGTGCCCGTGCCGGCGCTTGTGATGTTCACCGCTGTGTTGCCCGGACGCAGCCCCAGTTTGAAGGTGCTGCCCTGCGGGTAGATCACGTAGTACGTCTTGTTCTTGTCCAGTGGCGGCGGCAGCGTGCCGGAGGAGGATATCTTCACCGGAGCCCCGCCGTAGAGCGGCGCGAAGCCTCCCGAGACGGAGAAAATGTCCGTCGCCGGATCCACCGTCACCGTGCGCTTGTCGCTGCTTTCAGGAAACTGGAAAACCTTGTACGGCTTGGCCAGAAACTCGGAAAAATTCTTCGCCGTGACGTTCAGCATCCTCGCCTTGTTGTCATCACCCCTGTTGAACGAAGCCAGCTCGATGGCGCAGTAAGCCTTTTCCGTCCGCGTCGGGTCGCACCGCACAGACTTCTTGAAAAGCTTGTCCCCGCTGGGCAGCGCCGGGATGTCGCAGGTCGAAAAATTAAACCCGAAGTCTGCGCAGCCGAACACGCACGCCTGCGCCTGGACCCCGGCCTCAGCATTAAAAATGAGGTCGGCGTACGCTTTACCCAGCGGGGGGAAAGTGGTCGTAAACTTGGAATCGTCCAAAAGCCCTTGATTGATGGTCAGAGGGATGGGCACCTCGGTCGGGTAGCGGTCCGGCAGCGTGACGGTGGGCTGGAAGCCCAGGTCAAAGTCGGCATTCCCGCCAAAGCACAACCCCATCTCCAGACCGAAGGCCATGTCCAGCTTCGCCGTCAGGGAGGCGCCGAAGTCCCCCAGCAAAAAGATGTGCTCATGTCCCCCGACCGTCTGCTTCAGATTCCAGTCCAGCGCGTATTGCTTGAAGACATTGATGTTTCCCGCCGGGAAGATCGGCTGTCCGGTGTCCGGCTTGAACCGCGCGGGCGTGCCGGAATAGGTGTCCGCCTGCGCCGCAGGCAAAAGGCAGGCCAGCCCAAGGGTGGTGCGCCAGGCACGGCTGAGCCAGGGACTGGCGGATGGAATCGCCCGTGGACGCGTGGAGGAAAGAGAATTCGTTTTCATGCTTTTTCTGAAGTCCTGGTTGATCACCGACTGTCTTCATCCCAGCACGGCAGAGCACCTGCGGCGTCGCGCGGAAAAGCAAGCAACTGCTGCACCCGCTCTGGCAGGGGCTCCCTCATGCCCTATTCCAACTGGCAGGCGAGGCTCGACACAATTCGCTCCAATGCCCGCCAGAGCGGGGATTCCCCTACAGGCCGGGGTGTGAAAGGCAGCGCCATGGCCGCCGCGCCATCAATGCAGCCAGCTCCACCCGAGCGCAGCCACACACGCCAGGATGAGCGCGATGCTGCCCCAGCCCGCCACCCGCGACCACGGGCCGGACCGAGAGACTCCCATGATCGAGGCATCACCCGCCAGCAGCTGCAGGGCGATGGCATGCAGCGGCAGCAGCACGGCATTCACCACCTGGCTGCTGTAGATGAGCGGAATGAGCGGCAGCCCGGGCAGCGAGACCACGCTCACCGCAGCGACGCTCAGCCCGACAAAGGCCGCGTAGAACCACTGGAAGTGGTGCGAATCCAGATCCAGCGAGGCGGGTTCCCCCACGCCCTCTGCGATGGAGTACGCCGTCGCGATCGGCACGATGGCCGCCGCCAGCAGCGAGGCACCCAGCAGACCCACGCCGAAGAGCACCGTGGCAAAGCGCCCGGCCAGCGGACGCAGCGCCGCCGCCGCATCCCCGGCGTCCTGAATGTGCACACCCGCCTTGTTCAGCGTGGCCGCACAAGCCACGGCGATGGCCAGCCCGATCACCCCCGTCAGCACGGAGCCGATCACCACATCCACCCGGGCCCAGCGCAGTTTTTCCACGGAGATCTTTTTGTCCACCGCATAGGACTGGATGAAAGCCAGCCCCCACGGAGCCAGCGTCGTTCCCAGCGCCGCAGCGATGGCGATCCAGCCGCCCGCGTTCTCCGGCATGTGCGGGATGACGGAATTGTGCCACACCGCGCCCCACTCCGGCCCGGCCAGCAGCCCGTCGATGATGTACAGCGCCAGCGTTGACGAGATGACCAGCAGCACCTTTTCCACCCGATGAAATGAACCGAGCACCACCACCAGGCAAATGAGCAGCCCCGCCACGGGCGCGCTGATCCATGAGGGAAGGCCCACCAGCCCGCCTGCTGCGGAGATGCCCGCATACTCGGCACAGATCGTTCCGAAGTTCGCAAAGAGCAGCCCGCCGACTGCGAAGTAGCCAGCCCCACGTCCCCACTTTTCGCGGATGATGCCCACGAACCCCTTCCCCGTCGCCGCCCCCAGCCGCACCGCCATCAGGTGAAACTGCACCAGCAAAATCGTCGAGGCCGGGATGATCCACAGCAGCCGGTAGCCAAAGTCCGCCCCCAGCACCGAGTACGTCGTGATGCCCGCCGGATCATCATCCGACAGCCCCGCCAGCAGCCCCGGCCCCAGCACCGCCAAAAATGCCACCCACGCGCCCCGCCCGGAGGCCAGCATCTGCGCAAACCTGAACCCGATGCCCCGGTGGTGGTGCGCCACCGCATGAGGCGGCGCCCCCGCCTTCCGCCGCTGCCGCGCAGCATGCCGCATGGCCTTATGCATGGCAGTCCGCCAGCCTCCGGCCGGGTGATCCTGGGTTCAATCGATTCAAGGCTTGACGCATCACCCGCATCTTCAGCCGGGGAATGAAAGGACGCCAGGTGATTCGTGGAAAGGAGAAAGCATCCCCACTCAGCCCGCCGATGGGGAAAAACCCGCCCCCCATGTCAGGCGCGGGGCGGTTTGCGCCGGAGCGGGGGCGGGGTTGAGTGCGCGGCCCATGAAGAAGCCCATCATTCCCATCACCCTCGCCAGTCTGCTGACGGCGGGCACTGCGTTTTCTGCGGACACGCCGCCTGCCGGATTTGGAAAGCCGGACCGCGTTTTTGTCATCAAGACGATGGCCGGGCAGATGAAGTATGACCAGGCGGATCTGATGGTGAGACCGGGCCAGAAGGTGCGGATCAACCTGAAGAACGAGGACCAGCTCCCGCACAATCTGGTGGTGCTGAAAGAAAAGGGCATCTACCTGAAGGTGGCGGAGAAGGCCTGGGCGCTGGGCACGGAGGGGCCGGCGAAAAACTGGATCCCTGAGGATGACCGGGTGATCGCGGGGACGAAGATGGCGGATCCCGGACAGACGACGAGCGTCTGGTTCACCGCACCGGCGCAGGAGGGGGATGTGGACTTTGTCTGCACCTTTCCCGGCCACGCGATGGTGATGAATGGCAAGCTGCACGTCTCAAACGCCCCGGAGCCCGGCTTGGACAACCTCACCTACATTGCCTACAAGGGCGGGTGGTCAAAGCTCCCGGACTTCTCCACTCTGGAAAAGGCGGGCACGGCCACGGATGAACTGAATGACAACCTGATCGACATCCACGCAGCAAAGCTGACGAACGGTTTCGGCATGGTCTTTGACGGGCGTCTGAACGTGCCTGTGGACGGGGACTACACGTTCAATCTGGGCTCGGACGACGGGTCGAGGGTGTGGATCGATGACAAGGTGATCGTCGAGGTGGACGGCATTCACCCGCACACGGAGAAATCCGGAAAGGTGAAACTGGCGAAGGGCCCCCATGTCTTCAAGGCGGCTTATTTCGACGGCGGCGGGCAGACCTCAATGACGCTGGCGTGGTCCGGCCCGGGGTTCAAGGACAAGAACCTGAGCAAGGAAAAGCGCGAGAAGAACCGCGGGGAGCAGTTTGAGGAGATCCTGCTCGCCCCCACGGCCACGGAGGCGGTCATTTACCGCGGATTCATGGACAAGGCGGAGGGCAGCCACCGGATGATCGCCGTCGGGTGGCCGGGCGGACTGAACGCTGCCTTTGACCAGGACCAGCTGCGCCTCGGGCTGCTGTGGAAGGGGAAATTCTTTGACGCCGGCCGCCACTGGATCGGTCGCGGCGCAGGCAATCAGGGGCCGGAGGGCTACGCGGTGCAGCCACTGACGCTGGGCGAGAACTTCGCCGTGCTGGCGGACGCCGCCGCCCCGTGGCCCGCGCCGAAGGACGGACGGGCGACCGCCTCCACCTTCCGCGGCTACGCGCTGGACAAAAACGGCTACCCCACTTTCACCTACACCACCGGGGGTGCCTCCGGCGTGCAGGTGACAGACCGGCCGGAACCTGCCGGCGCTCTGGACAAGGGAACCGAGGCGATCAAGCGCACACTCACCCTGAAGGCAGCGCAGGCTCCCGGGCTCCTCTATTTCCGCGCAACGGGCGGCCACCCGGTCACCGCGCAGCCGGACGGCAGCTACAAGGTGGACGGCGGCCTCACGCTGCGCATCGAGTCTGCCGAGCGCCCCGTCATTCGCGGACAGGAACTCCTCGTCCCGGTGAAGTTTGAAAACGGCACCGCCACCCTCACCGTCACCTACACCTGGCAGTAAACCACCCAGCCCACTCCTGAAAATGAAGAAGACACTTTTAGCCCTCCTGGGCACGGCCGGACTGGCCATGGCGGCGGACTCCCTGCAGTCACCGCGCGAAGACGAGTTCTACCCCATCACCACCATCGCCACACCCGACGGTGCGGTGGTGGAGCCCGGCGGCATCGAGCTGCTGGACGGGAAAAAGCTGGCCGTGGGCACGCGGCGCGGGGACATCTGGATCGTCGAGGGTGCGTATGAAAACCCGCCCCAGCCGAAGTGGACAAAGTTCGCCAGCGGCCTGCACGAGATCCTCGGCCTGAGCTGGCAGGACGGGTGGTTCTACGTCTCCCACCGGCCTGAGATGTCCCGGGTGAAGGACAGCGATGGTGACGGCAAGGCGGACATTTTTGAAACAGTCTGCGACAAGTGGGGCATCAATGGCGACTACCACGAGTACGCCTTTGGCTCCCGGCCTGACAAGGAGGGGAACCGCTGGGTGGTCCTCTGCCTGACGGGTTCCTTCAACTCCAGCTCGCCCTGGCGCGGCTGGTGCGTGCGCGTGGCCCCGGACGGCCGCATGATCCCGACGTGCAGCGGCATCCGCAGCCCCGGCGGCATCGGCGAGGACGCGGACGGGGAAATGTACTACACCGACAACCAGGGTCCGTGGAACGGCTCCAGCAGCCTGAAGTGGCTGAAGCCCGGCTCCTTCCAGGGGCATCCCGACAGCTTCAAGTGGTATCCCGAAAGCGGCCTGGGCGAGACCCCGGTCGTTCCCGCGACGAACAGCCGCATCGTGACCGAGCGCGAGCGCGTGAAGGAATTTGTCCCCCCCGCCTGCATCCTCCCGCATGACAAGCTGGGCCACTCGTCCAGCGGCATCGCGTGTGACACGACGGGCGGGAAATTCGGCGTCTTCCAGAAGCAGCTCTTCGTGGCGGACCAGTCGTTCTCGAACGTCTCCCGGGTTTACCTGGAGACCGTGGGCGGGTTGAAACAAGGAGCCGTGTTCCCCTTCCGCTGGGGGTTTAAGAGCGGCTGCGTCCCCCTGCGCATGGCCCCGGACGGCACCCTCTGGTACGGCGGCACCGCCCGCGGCTGGGGTGCACGCGGCGGGAAGGACTTCTGCCTGGAGCGTGTGAACTGGACGGGCAAGGTCCCCTTCGAGGTTCATGAAATGCACGCCAAACCAGACGGCTTCGAGTTCACCTTCACCCAGCCTGCGGACCCGGCCACCCTGGCAAACATCGCGTCTTGGAAGGTGAATGCCTTCTGCTACATCTACCGCGCCGACTACGGCAGCCCCGAGGTCGACCCCGTCACCCCCGTCGTCACCTCAGTCGACGTCGCCCCAGACGGCAAATCCGCCCGCGTCCATCTGGACAAGCTGACCAAGGGCCACATCCACGAGTTCCACCTCACCGGAGTGAAAGACACCGCCGGCCAGCCCCTCATCCACGACGCGGCTTACTACACGCTGAACAACATTCCGGCGAAGTAGGGGAAGAGACCGGGCCACAGAGCCCGGCAGCAGACGGCCAGAAAAAAGCCACCCCGCCCTGCACCAGCAGGACAGGGTGGCCTGTTCGTCAGTCTCCCGTGGCCCGGCCACGGCTCTCAGCCGGGGCTATCAGCCGCCCACGGCCACCTCCACCACCGCGCTCCACTGGCCGACACGGCCATCACCCACGCGGAAGATGGCGCGGTATTTCCACTTCGTCACCGTGGCGGGCAGTGGCGTCGTGTCCAGGTAGCCCGGCGTCGGATCAAAGGCCAGCGGCTCCCAGCCCTGGCCGTGGTCCACCTGCAGCTCGCACAGGTCCAGCCAGCGCGCGTAGCCCTCCCACGTCCAGCCCACCTGCACACCGGCGGCCGTCAGGGTCAGCTTCAGCGTGGGTTGCAGTGTGGTCATGTCCGGGCCGGACGCCGCAGCGCCCACCACGCCCAGATCCGCGCCTATCACCTGGTCAAAGCCATCCGCATCCTTGAGCGTCTGCACCACGGCCATGATGCGGTCCAGCGCCCCCTCCGCCACCGGCACCACGGCCGGGTCCCCACCCACCACGGCGGCGGGCAGCGGCGGCGGGGCGAAAACCGGCAGCGCCATCAGCTCCGGGCCGTCCGGCGTTTGCGCCAGCCGGGCCGCCTCCGTGCAGGCTTTCACCCACGCCCGCGCCGCCGGCAGCCAGGAGCCCAGCACGTAAATCAGCCAGCGTGCATCCGCGATGCGCGCCGCGCACACCGCCATCGTGAGGCCCAGCGTGAGCGCGTGTCCGGTCAGCTTGTTGCGGAAGTTCTCCAGCCAGATGATCTGCGCTGCCGCGTTCGTCGGGTAGAAGTCGAATCGTTTCATTTTTTTTGGTGGTTTTGTTGTTTTGGTTTCCGAAACCGGCGGCCCCACCGGCGTGTAGCCGGGGTCGCCAGGTTCAAGCACGAATGACGGGGATCCCCATCTTAAATTCGGATTTCCCCAGCGATACGGGGTTCCCGTAGCTGGGTCGATGGCTCCCCAAGTCAAAATTTTCATGGCATTTCGAGTGATTCATGTTTTGAAAATGCCGCCGCAGCGGCAGAGAAAAACCAGCGGGCCGCGCGCCCCGCAAGCGATAGACACCTTGCCCCGCCAATCCGCTCAAATTTTTCTCCCTCCCGGCACCCCGGAGCCGTCCACCGGCCCCCGCGAACGGCTCACCGGCTCCCGCGAACGGCTCGCCGGCACCGGTGAGCGGCTTGGCGACGCCGGTGAGGAGCTTGCCGGCACCGGCGAGGAGCTTGCCGGCGCCGGCGAGGAGCTTGCCGGCGCCGGTGAGGCGCTTGCCGGCACCGGTGAGGCGCTTGCCGGCGCCGGTGAGGAGCTTGCCGGCGCCGGTGAGGAGCTTGGCGACGCCGGTGAGGAGCTTGACGGCGCCGGTGAGGAGCTTGGCGACGCCGGTGAACGGCTCGGCGGCACCGGCAAACCTCTCTCCACCACCGCTCTTCGGGAAAATCAGGCCCCGGAAGGCCATTTCGGCCCCGTCCGTGGGAAAAACCACCCGCCCACCGGCTCCACCGGCGTTTTTTCGGAAATCAAGGGTTCTGGGACCTGTCGAGGTCATGATTCTGGAAACTTGCTTGGTTTGGGCACTCGCGCGGCCGCCTGCCGCGACCGCCAAGCGTCAAAACGCACGAAACGCGGCGTTCTTATCGAAAAATGCATCTTTTCCAAAAAAATCTTTCGAGTCCGCCCGAAGCGAAACCGGCCCATCGGAAGGCCCCAGCCCGGCACCCGCCTCCCGCATCGTGGCACCGGGGCACGGTTCCGGGAGTCTTGGCGGGCACCTGCGGGCGGCAGCAGGCTATTCAACGACAGGTCAGTCGATTTTCTTGCGGGAAAAAATTGATTGACCTCGAGTTTGATAACCCGTTATAACCTGACTTTCCTCCAAGCTCACAATATGAAACTTGCTCCTAAACCCATTCTGGCCGCCTTGTGCGGTCTTCTCTTGCTCGCCGCAGGCTCGCCAGACGCCCGCGCCGCCACGATTTCCATTTCAGGCCGCATTCAAGGCCGCATCAACGCGGACTACGAACACGGCAACGTGTGCACAATGGATTTTTACTTCGTTGAGTTGGCGCATCCCGCGTCTGTCAGTGTCACCTGGTGCGTGACCAGCGGACCAGGTGACGACCTGCGGACGAGCTTGGACCTGGATGGGTTTCCGTACACAGACCCTTTTGCCGACCTTTCCCAGTTTGCCGGCGCGGGCGCTGCGGGTGGACTAGGCTGCCGCCTGAACTCGTTTAGTCTGCCCGCGGGACGGTACGTCTTCAGTGTTGCTACGCGGGCTGGTTTTGACGGCGATGGTGGGGTCACGCCGCTGACGGAGTCGGACAGCGGGTTTGCCTATTTCGACTACGCGGGGACAATCACAGGAGATGTGAATCTCACGGCCATCTGGAAAGGCCAGCCTGGTGACACGTTTTTGAAAACCAATGTGCCTGAACCGGGACTCTCCTTCTCCGTCCTCTCCGGTGTCACGGTGCTGTTGTTGCGCTTCCGTTTCCCTGCCGCTTAAACCAACGCCTCCCCCGCGACCCTCAATCAAATTCTCACCAACCACTCTCCCATGAAAACTAAATTCACCGCCATTTTCTGCGCTCTGGCAGCGTTCTGCCTTGCTGCCGGGGCCCCCACCGCCGGGGCCGCCACCATCAGCCTCGGTGGCCGCATTCAGGGCCACATCTATCCATATGATCCGGCCACCCAGTCCAACACGGTCACAATCGACTTTTACTGGATCGACGTGCCGCATGACACTTCCATCACTATAAACTGGTGCGTCACGAATGGCCCGGGGGGCAACTGGGGGACGAGCATCGATCTGCACGCCTACACTTATGTGGACCCGTACGACGACCTGTTCGCGACAAACGGCATCGGCGCGGTCGGCTTCGCCGGCTGCAACGTACGCAGTATGACGATCCCCGCTGGCCGCTACCTCTTCAACGTCACACCAAGAAATGGGGGATTCGACGGTGGGAGCGGCGTGAGCTACCCGAACAAGTTTTCCGACAGCGATTTTTTTTACTTTGATTATGCCGGAACCATTACCGGGGATGTGGTGTTAACCGCGATTTGGCGTGGGCAGGCCGATAACACTTTTCTGAAAGTGAACGTGCCGGAGCCTGGGGCTTGGGTGGCAGCTCTCGTGGGACTTGCGTGTTTATTCACCCGCCGCCAGCGTGCTCGGCAGGCACATGTGCTGATCCTCCTCCTTGCCGCTGGGGCGGCTCTGCCACCTGCGGCCTGTGCGGGCGGCAGCGACGGCCTGCTTGAGTGGGACACCACACCCGGCATGGGCTACCGAGTCTACCGGAAAGGCCGCGATCTCACCACCGGCGAGGCACTTTTGCCGGAGGTCTACTACGGCACGGGGAACAAACTGGCCGTGCGCATGTTCGACCCGCCTCCCGCGGTGCTGCCGGCTCCGGTGCCCAACCCCCTCCTGCCGTACCTGCGGCTGCACACCATCGACATTACTGCGTACTGGGACGGACGGGCCATCGCCAAGTGGAATGATTCGAGCGGCCCCGCGATCATTCTGGATCAGGATTTCGACCTGCGCCTGGCTCCGCCGGCGCTGCTGCCCGACGGCAGCACCGACCACACCCCCGGTGGCGCCATGCTGCCGGGGCGGATGCTCGACTGGATCGTGCCCGCGCTCCCCGAGGTGCCGGACAACCCCGCCACCACCAACGTGAACGAAGCACTGCCTGCGGTGGGCCCGTTCCGCGTCTTTGCTTTTGTCTGGATGAAGAACGAGGTGGCGCCCGACCTCGCAGGGCTGCCACCTCTCACGGCCAGCCAGCGGGGGCTCTGGGAACCCCTCAAGCGCCGCCGCACCGGTCCCGACGGCTTGCGGGCCAAGCTGGCCGCGCCGCCCGCCCCGCCCGTGGCCCCGCCGGTCGTCCAGCAGTTCGGCAGCCACGTGGATGAGTCCCAGAGGGCATTCCTGAGAATCGAGCCCTATTATGTGGACAGTGATGGTGACGGATACTCCGACTCGGGCGAAATCGCACAAGACAAAAACCCCTACGACGCGACAAGCAGCCCCAGGTATAAAGACCTGGACGGTGTTCCTGACCCTGCGGGGGGCGACATGGACGGGGATGGCTTCACTGACATGGAGGAAAAGCAAGCAGGCACCGACGCGGCGAATGTTGGAAGCCATCCTCCGGGCGGCATCCTCTCGCCCTACCTCGACAGTGACGGGGACGGCTACTCTGATGTTGAGGAACTGGCTGCCCAGCCAGTTCCCTACGATCCCTCCAATCCTGGGAGCCATCCCGCCGGAGCCCCTGTGGTGCGCCTCAACGACCTCGTTATCACGGAATTCATGCTCAATAATGACACGAGCGTGCTGCAAAAAATTGGCACAGAAACCAGCGACGACGACTGGGTGGAAATCTACAACCCGACAGACCACACCATCGCGCTGCACGACTACTACCTGACGGACCGGTTTAACAAACTTAGGAATTGGTTTATGGACGCGAACGGCGGGCAACAGGTTCACGAAATCGGGCCGCGGCAGTTCCTGATCGTCATGGCAGATAAAACCAACGGTCAACCACTCGCTGAAGGAAACGGTTTCCTGCATGCAAATTTCGACTTTGACGAATTTGACTCATCGCCACCTTATTTGGCAAAGGACGACGTGATCCAGCTGGCGCGGGACTACTTTGATCCGGTAACGCAAGCGCTGACGGACACGAAAGTGCTTTCGACCTATTGGATCAAAACCCGCCGATCCGAGGACGGAACATTCAACCCGCCAGCCAGCGTGGTGACCCCGCGTGACATGTACCACCGGGATGACGAGAGCTACGGGGTGTACGCTGCCCCGGACGGCACGCTGAAGCGCGGGCTGCTGCGTGCTCCGACGCCGGGCCGACACAACAGCGAGGGGTACCTCGACACTCTGCTGGAGCCGGATTTTATAGTACCCGGAAGCGACCCCGCCGTGCCGGTGGCAGCCGGGCTGCGGGACGCACCGCCTCTGGGTGGGCTGGGCGTGCAGATCAGCCATCCGCTCAACCGGGACGCCGATCCAAACAACGACGTGACCATCCTCTACACGACGAACTGCGCGGAGCCGACGGAGTTCAGCGAGATCGTGGGTGGAACCGGTGCAAACTGCGTCACGAATGGCGACTTCAGCCAGGGGGTGAACGGCTGGTTCGGTGGTGCCACGACAACTAACGAGGGAGTGCCGCTTTCCGCCGCTCAAGGCCAGTTGACGGCCCAAGGCGGTCGAGCCATCTTCACCATCACAAACCCGGGAACGGCGGTCTACCACCTCGTGGTGGGACAGCCCGTGGCTGCCGGGCAAGGCGGCTATGTTCTGGAGTTTCAAGCACGCAGCCTTGGGGCCCCGCGGACAATCGGGGTGGGCATCAGTACCGGCAGCAGCTGGGAGCCGGGGGTGGCACTGGACGGCACTCTGCGGACATTCACCTATCACTTCGACCTGCAGGATTTGCTCTCACCGGCCGTCTTTTTCGTAATTGGGGGAGCGCCCGATGGTGTGGAAATCGACAATGTCACCCTGCGGCCCGAGCCGGTGCTGCATCTCAAGAAAACCACGGTTCTCCGGGCCTTTGCTGTGCGGGCGGGCTGGGAGAAAAGCCCGGTGGCCACGCGGAGCTACATTTTCAAGACCAGCGTTCTGGGCACCGCAGCCGATGGCTCGGTGCCTGTGGACGCGCAGGCCAGACCAGCAGGCTACCCCGAAGCGACCGATGCCGTGGCTCCAGCAGATTGGACGAACTCCTTCACCTGGACACTGCTCAACGGGGCTCGCAGGATCCCACTCCGGTATGAAATTAATGCCAGTGTCTTCGGCGGCGCGACCGGAGCCGTCGTAATCAGTGGCGGGGACTATGCCACCAAAATACTGCCGAAGCCGGTCCCGGCAGGAACGCCGATGCGGGCCGCGCTCTCTACGCAGCTGGATGCGCTGCCAAGCGTCTGCTTGTCCGGGGACGTCTCGTCGCTGCTCGACGTGACGACCGCCGGAGCCTATGCAAACTCTGGCGTGACCGCCACCCAGCCGGACCCGATAGGAAAGGAGTGGGAGAGAACCGTGGGCTTTGAAATCATCGACCCCACAGGCGCGATTCAGCAGTCCGGGGTGAACGTGCGGCTTGAAATGTCCGGGGATTCCTCACTGGCGCAGGACGTGACCCGCAAACACAGCTTCCGCGTCAAATTTGGTGCTGCAGGAGGCCCGGCTGCACTGAATCTCCAGCTCTTTCCGGGCTCGCAGCGCAGCAGCTTTAAAACCTTCCGCTTGAAAAACCCGATGCACAACTCCTGGGCCACAACGTACGCGAACGCCTCGGACTCGTGCCTGGCAGGAGCGACCTACTGCAATGAGGGCTGGGCACGCGACACCTTTGCCGCCATGGGCTATAAAGTGCCGCAATGGCGCTGGGTCCACCTCTACCTGAACGGGCTCTACTGGGGCGTCTACCAATTGACCGAACGCATCGACGAGGACTGGCTGAAACAGGTCGGTCTGGTATCCAACGGCTGCGACATCATCGAACCGCCTGCGATTTCCGACCCAACGACGGCGCAGGCCAACAACCCGGTCGTGGCCAATCCTGTCGACGGGGGGCGCCTTGCCCCATACACCGACGTGGTGAACGCCGCCGCCGCGGTGGCGGCTGCTCTCGCACTGCCTGTCCCGGATGAGGTGGAGGCCGCCAGCCAGTATGCAACAGTCGCATCCCTGCTGGATGTCGACCAGTACATCGACTACCTGATTTTGAACTCTTTTGCCCTGAACGGGGACTGGCCTATGAAAAACTGGAAAGCGTACCGCTCGCACAGCGGGGACATGAAGTTCCGGTTCCTGCTGGACGACTCGGAAATGCTGTTCCGCAGCAGCCTGCTGGGACTGGCCCCCACGGCAGCCACCAGTCTTACCACCAAGGACAACTACCGGTGGGCTACGCTGAACGGCAGCGGGGCGACCCAGATTCATGGCTTGCTAAAGAACTACAGCGCCTACAAAGCGGCCTTCTCCGCACGGCTGCACCGCGCCTTCGAAGTGACAGCCAGCGACGATACCACGGGTGCCCTGGCCAAGGTGGGCGGCGGATTACACGATGACCGGGTGATCGAGCGTTACAGGGTTCAGATGGCGCGCTTTCTGCCCGTGCTGGACCTGGAGTCGGCACGCTGGGGGAACCTGTACTTCACCAGCTACGCCCACGCTGTGAACTCTCCGCCATACAAACAGTCCGACTGGAATACGGCGGTGAGTGCGGTGGTTCGGACCACGATTCGTCTGCGGCGCAATGGGAGCGTAGACGACAACGGGAACATAGAAGGCGCTGTGCCCTACGGCAAATATCTGACCAGGATGCAGGATGGTGGGCTGTACACGCCGTAGCCATGGGCCTGCCGGGCCAGCCGGTCGCGATTGACAACCCCCGCTCCCTCAGTTAGCTCCCGGCAGCATGTTTCCCCCGCTTCACTGCCCGAGCTGCCGGCAGGAAATCGAAGTCGCCACGCCCAGGTGTCCGGGCTGCGGTTTTTCGATCTCCGCCGTGGACAGCCAGTACGGGGCAGACACAGTGGTGCTGGCCCGGGTGACGGATGCCGCGCACTGCCTGAAGGTGAGTGAAAAGGAGGCCATCACTGACGTGCTGGTGGACTTTGAGCGGCGCTTCCCGCAGCTCTTCTTCGCCGTCTACCTCGGCGCGCTGCCGACGATGAACAACCTGGAGCTTTTCGGCTTCTGGCTGCTGAACCGCGCGACGCTGGAGGCGGTGGATTTCTCCCGCCCAAATGAAAACGGACTGGTCCTCGTCGTGGACGTGAATGCGAAAAAGGCGGGACTGGCGGTGGGCTATTACGTGGAGAATTTCCTGGAGCCGGCGGAACTGGAGCGCGCGCTCAAGCACATAGGGCCGGATCTGGCGGCCAGCCAGTACAGCCGCGCCCTGGCCCGGCTCTCGGCGGACCTGGGCACGGTGCTGGTAAAAAAGGCACGCGAAGCCGCGAAGAATCCGGCCAAATTTCAACGGCAGCGCCTCACGGCGGGGGCTGATTTTTCACTGAAAAAACTGCAGTCCGGCGAAGGCACGCCCTCTGCCCCCACCGGACCGAAACCATGAGGACGCGCACGGTCATCCCGCTTTTCCTCGCCCTGCTGGCAGGCTCCGGTGTGGGCGCACCGCCGCCCGGGCCGCCGAACCCGGGCCCGGGCAACCGCATGTACCCAAACCCGCAGCAGGTCATCGATGATCCGCTGACGCTGCCCTCATGGTCCCCGGCGGACCAGCGGGAGCTGGACGAGGGAAAGCGCCCGGTGAACCTGGGCGGAGGGCTCTTCGCGCCCGAGCTTTTTCCCCTCCAGCCCGCCCCGCCCCTGGTGAAATCCAGTCCGCCGGCCATCATGCCGGATCCGCTGCCACCGGGCGAGGGGGTGGACGGCGTGGTCCCCGCCCCGTCCATCACCGGGCGTCTGGGCGATGCCTATTTTGCCAAAGCCCCTGCCACGCCCCTCATCGATCCCCAGCGCGTGCTGGCGGAGGACAAGCGGCGGCAGCTGGTGGACTTCTTCCGCACGCAAACCCAGGAGGGCTCACCTCCTGTGCACCTGTTCATCTTTGGCGGGAAGCAGGTCCTGCCAGACGGCGTGAATCCGGCGAACCTCGTCGACCGCTGGTTTCCGAATCGTGATGCGGTGTTCGCGCTTTATTTCATGGGCGAGCCGGAGCGGGGGCAGGTCATTTTCTCCAAAAAAGCACGCGACCGGTTCCCCATTCAGGAAACCGACCCCGTGGAGGCGGCCTGCCGGGCCGAAGCCGCCGGAGGGACGGGCGCAGTCACGCAGCTCGACCAGTTCACCACCCGTCTGGCACTCAGCCTGCACGGCCTGTCCCGCACCGCTTTACCCGCAGCGCCTGTGGTCGCGGAGGTTCCCGCCCCCGCGCCACCGGTGCGGCAAGCCACCGCACCCGTGGCCGCCCGCTCGACCGAACTCCCGCCCTGGCTCGGCTGGGCCGCCGGTGCTCTGGCCGCCGCAGCCGCCTTTGTCGCCCTCGCCCGCCGCTGGCGCTCGTCCACCGGCCCGGTCCATTTTCCGGAAATGGACCTCGTCAGCCGTCTCGGCGCCCCCCACTCCGGTGGCGGCGGCTACGTGCTGGACTTCGGCCCTGCGGCGGAAGACTGAGCGCTACACCCGCAGCGCATCCCGTCCGGAGAGCAGCGCCAGGATTTCCTCCGCAGATCCGGCCTCCAGCAGGCGCTGCCGCATCTCGCCATGCGCCACCGTTTTCGCGATGGCCGCCAGCGTCTCCAGCCGCAGCCGGTGGTCGTGCTGGGGCAGGATGAAAAGCACGATCAGGTGAACTGGCGAGCGCGCCGCATCCCCAAACGAAATGCCCGTGCGCGACCGGGCAAAGACGGCGAGCACCTCGCGCAACTCCGGATGAAACGCATGAGGAATGGCCACGCCGGAGCCGATGTTCGTCGTGAACTGCTGCTCCCGCTGGCGCAGCCCCTCCAGCACCGCCGGGCGGTCGCTGGCAGGCAGGAGGTCCCGGGTGAAAAGCAGGCCCGCCATTTCATCGATGGCCGGCCACTGCTCGGCCGCGTCCAGATTCGGGATGATGTGATCCACTGTAAGAAGGCGTCCCAGGGTCATGCGCGCGCGTCAGATTTCACCAGGCCAAATTGGACGCACGACCGGCAGGCCACGCCTGAGGCCGGTCCGTCCTGGCCAAAACTCAAAGTATGCAGCCGCTCCGGGCTGACCCCCATGCGGATGAGCACCGCCCGCACCGCGCAGGCCCGAGCCTCGCCCAGCACCCGGCTGTACTCCGCCGGGCCTTCATCCCCCGTGAAGCCCGCCAGCAGCAGACTCTCCCCGCCCGACTTCAGCCTTTCGGCCACCGGGGCCAGCTTCCGCTCCTCCGCCGGGCTCAGCCGCGCCTGCCCGGGGGCAAACACCACATCCGGAAACACCCCGCGCTGCAGCTGCCGTCCGTCCGCATCCAGCCACGAGGGCAGTGCCCTGCGCGCGGGCAGATCAGCCATCGCCGCTGAGTCATCCACCCCGAAGCTCTCCGACGCCCCCACCCCCGGAGCACGGCACGCACCCAGCCCCACCGCCACAGAAGCTGCGGCGGCCAGGCAGATCATCCGGCTGAACTCATTACTCATCAGTAAAAACGGCCCGGTCCCGCCCGGCCAGAAACGTCGCGACCCTAGGAGCCCTCCCCCGTTCCGTCAACCCGCTGCCGTCGTCGCAGGGGAGTAGGGAAAAAGAGGAGGGCAAACAGCTCAATGCCGCAGCACTTTCAGCAGGATGGAAATGATGACGAAGAGAACCATCGCAGACGTGATCGGGATGTAAATCTTCGCCCCCGGCCGGTTGATGACAATGTCCCCTGGCAGCCGTCCCAGCCCCAGCCGGTGCAGCACCGGCCAGAAGAGCGCCATGACGGCGGCCACAATGAACATGATGAGCACAAACATCCGCATGCCCCACCCTCCGCGCCACCGGGGGAAAATGCGAACGGGATTTCCAGCTGCGGCCCTCTTCACTGAGTCCGCCTTTGCCGGCGCCCGGCCAGGCAGGCAAGCCCGGCGGCCACGAGGCCTGTGAACCCCGGCTCCGGCACGGGCAGGGCTCTGCCGAAAGCAAACTCCAGCGCATCGCCACTGCCTGAGGCGTAACCCTCGGGAACCGAAAAAACGAGGCTGGTGACCGGCGCGCCACCAGCCGGCAATCGAAAAAACCCGAACCCGGAGTTTCCACTCGCTCCCGAAGCAGCTGCCAGAACGCCTGTGGAGGCACTCCAGGCCAGTGGCACCGTGTATTGGCGCAGACCATCATCCCAGGCATTCGCCCCAAGGAAATCCACCGGCACAGCCCCCCCACCCGCCGTACTGGCCAAGATGCCCACACCCGCCGTGCCCGCGCCACCTGAGCTGAAAAGCTGCCCTACCGCAAAAATCATTCCATTGAGATTCGCACCAGCGAGCGCCAGCCGGAAGTCCACCCGCCCCGACTGCGGAGCCACCTGTACTTTGGTCGTCAGCATCGCGGCATTGCCCGTCAGGCTGTCTTCGAATCCATGAGGAACCACCCAGAAGGCGCTCTGGAGAGAACCACTCGAAGGCGATGTGGGTGCCTGCGTGCCCGAGTTGAGGCCAATCAGCGCGGATAGCACCGCAGCTCCTCGATCATCCGCGAGGGAAAAATGACTGCGGTCAGGGCCGGCCGTAAACGCCAGCCAGTCCACAACAACGGTGGCGGCAGAGGCGGAGGAGAGCGCAGCTCCCCCACCCAAAAAGGACAGAAGGAGGGAGGCCAAAATCACGGATTTCATCGGTTTCATTCGCTGGTTGATGGTGGACTTCACGGGGCGGCGGGCCGCATCGCGGCTCTGATGCGGTAAAACTGTCGTTTCTGGCTGCTGCCTATGATCGGCGGAGCCAAAATGTTGATCTCAATTTCCTCAGTCAAAAGATTGTTGTCCGAGTCCCCGGCAGGATCCAGCACTACATCCCAGTCGGTGACGGGAATGTCCAGCCAGGACTCGAGAGTCAGGTTGTCCGTGTACTGGGGTCTGATGGTCACGAGGTCCTGCGAACCCCTCCGGCGCTTGATCGACAGTTTCGCCGTATACCACCCGTCCGCGACTGGTCCGTCCAGACGGATGGTCGACGGAATGAAGTCGGGAACAAGCGGGGCGAGTAAAAAGGCCATCTCGAAAACATTTTCCAGGCCGTCCCCGTCCGGGTCAGCCTGCATCTCCTGCTCCGCCGGCGCTTCGACGTTCGCCAGAACCTCTGCTGCCCATTCCCAGTAAGGCCCGCGCGGCTCAACCCGGATCGTGAGCACCCCGGCTGTCTGCGCCGAAGCGGCCGTGGCCGTCAGCGGAATCTGGAAGATCCCGCGAGTGCCAGACGGCACAGCCCACGTGAACTGTCCGGTTCCCATGCCGGCGGCTGCGGAAAACGTGGGCGAACCGGGCAGGGTGGCAAGGCTGGCCGCCAGGCTCACCAGATCGCCATCGGGATCAGTGGCGCTCACCGTCGCAGCCCGGGATTCCCCGGCAAACCAAATGAAGACCGGACTGGCGGCAAATACAGGCGCCCGGTCCGGCGGAGTGAGGACCGAGACGGAAAACTCCGCACTGCTGCTCGCGGAAGGGGTTCCTGAGTCCGTGGCGATGACCTCCACACGGAAGGACTTGCCCGCCTCGGAAAGCGGCGGCGTCCACGCAAGCCGCCCGTTCAACGGATGGATCGTCATGCCCGCCGGAGCCGCGCCGAGGCTGAAAGAGAGCGACTGCACTGGCAGGTCAGAATCGCTCGCCGCTACGGGCACGCTCAGGGCTTTGCCAGCTTCCACCGAGACAGAGCCCACTGGTTGGAGCACCGGAGCTGTGTTGACCTCGTCCACAGAAATCCGGAAACTGCGCTGGGAGGAGGCCGCCGGAGAGCCCCCGTCAGTCACAGTCACCACCACATCGGCAAACCGCCCGCCGTCCGCCTCGCCGGTGACCCAGCGAACCAGCCCGGTTTGGTCGATAACGACCCCCGGAACCGTCGACTGCAGGCTGTACCGCAATGCGGCCGCCCCACCATCCGGATCGGTTGCCACGATCTGGTAACGGAAGCTTCCCCCCTCAGCCACAGTCAGCGCACCGACCCCCGCAACGGACGGTGCTGCATTCATCAGGGAGACCACCGTTGATGCCTCCGAACCCGGGGCCTGCACTTCCGCATTCCCTGCCAGATCCACCGCCACACAGTAGAAATCATAACTCTTTCCGGCGGCCCCCTGGTAGAGGGAGGACGTCCGGTCCGTGCGCGTCAGCCAAGGCTGCCAGGCTCCGCTGTCAATCCTGACGTAAACATCAAATGAAGAAATTCCGGAATCGTCCGTTCCGCTCCAGCGCACAGAAATGTCTGCACCACTCTGGGCCGGGAGTGAGGCCACAGTGCTCGACGGCGGCGTGACATCCTGCCCCGCCACCGCTCCATACGTCAGGGTGTAGGTGCCCGTACTGTCCGCATCAGCCAGGTGGAGAATGTTTTCCCGGATCGGCTGGAGCCCGAGGCCGATGAACGTCCGGTCCGTGACCCATACATTCTTGTCGAGCGGGATTTCCAGGCCGTCTGACCGCTGGACACGCGTGAGGCGCAGCGTGCCATTGGAGGGCTCAGGGATGCGCAGGTAGGACCATCCCGGGCCGATCCCGGTCGTCAGTGTGACCACAGGCTGCGCCAGCGTCGGCACCGCAGAGAGAGTCGCACTCTCGACCACGGTCACCGGTGCCGTGGTTCCGTCGCTCAGATGAACGGTGTCCGGCCTGTCCTTGATGTCCGCCACATCATTCACCAGAAAATCCGGCTTCCCGTCACTCCGGGAGCCCTGGGCCTCGATCATGTGGATCATTTCGTGAATCTCCACCTCCTTGATCAGGGAAATGCGCGGATCCCCGAAACCGTCCAGGTGCTCGAACGTCGCTTTATACTCCGTGAAAAGCCCCTGAAGGCTTGAGGTCATCAGCCAGGTCGCAACCTTGCGCTGCCCCGGGGACACAAGCCCAAAATTCGCAGTCAGGGAGGGCGTCAGGTTCTCCCCCGCCACCTCGGTGCCCACGATTTTAAAATCCACCAGCAGCCCTTTTTCGTTGTCCACGATTTTGGGTTCCGCAGAGGTAATGGTGAGGTTGCGCGCCGCTCCGGCACCCCGGTTTTCCACCATCACGGCCAGCGCATAAGGCACCGCCGGCTCCACGGGATCAGTGTGCGGATCATCACTGAACACATCACGCTGGTGGAAGTATTTCAAATACAAGGCCGCATCCGGTCGCACCGTGATCGTGACCGGAGTCACCGGAATGCTGAAAAGAGTGCCCCCCTGGTTGTACCGGATCGTCCCGCCAATGGTGTACCGGGTGTCCGCCAGCGGCGCTGCGGTGTCGCGGGGGATGAGGGTCCACTGCGCGGCACCCGTCGTTTTAGCCCCGATCTGCCCGCTGCCATCAATGGCTGCGAGCCCCGTCAGCTTGGATACCTGAACGTTGAACATGTCCCCAGCCTGCTCACCGGTGGTCGCATTGCGTACATCAAGATCGAATCCAACCTCGGTCAGCGGGGCTGATTCCTGATTGTTGGACAGGTCCAAGCTGGCGCGGAAGGCGGTGCGTGTTGTGATGGCCTGCTGGTCGAGCCGAATCTTGACCTGGGCGCAAACTCCCCCGGACGGAGCATTTCCTTGAAAGGCTCTGGCAATGATTTCCTCATCAGGAACTCTGTAGCTACTACCGGGCACTTCAAATCGAACTGGCTCCGGGCCGGTTGCCCGGGGCAGCGCCCTCACCTTCGCCCGTACGGCCGCGGGTGCGGTTTCGGAGGCACAATCCCCTGCTTCAAAAACAGGCAGCTTCAAACTGCCTCCCAACGTCGCGTCCGGATAGCCAGTCGCCTTTAAGTCGAGCTGCAGCGTGACTTCTGGCGTGAGCGATGCGCAAGCTTCGTATTTTACAGTCCCGTCAATGCACCCGGTGACGGATGCCCGGGCAAATCCGTTAATACCGATGGCGCCTCTGGCCGTTCCCGAATAAGCCACCCCAATGCTGGTGTTTGGGACAGTCCATGTCGCCGAGGCCTCGCCATCAACCTCAATACCCGCAAAAGCATCCAGCTCAAGTGAGCCTGTAAGGCATACAGAACCTTCCTCGTTGCACTCCTTGTCGATTGTTATTTCGACGCTTCCCGTAACCGTAGCCCTCGCCCCAGCCAGCGCACTGACGTTTGCCGAGACATTCGTCCAGCCCCCCGCGTCCACACTGACCTCCCCCCCTCCATCAAAACCAATGACGCCGCTGGCCGTAATGGTGGCATGTCCCGACCCATGCCCTTTCAATCCGTAATCCCCATCTTCACAGCAGATGCACAGCTCACCGTCAGCCCCCAATTCGACATCGACATCCGTGATGCGAATCCAGGGAGGTAGCGCACGCGAAAGTGCGGCGGCAATGGCATCTCCGACAGAACCAAGATTCACCTTTTCGCTTCCGCCCACACAAAGGGGGATGAGACACGAACACTCGGCAGCCTTGGGAGTTGTGAACGAAACGTCAGGCCCGATTGTTCCCCCGCCGGCCCCACCGGGACCGCCCGGATTTCCGGGTTCACCAGGACCACCCCGGCAGTTGCCCTGCACGCCGCTGCCGGGCACCACAACGAACTTGGGCACCGGAATAAACCCGCAAATGTAGTCCAGCTCAAAATGGCCCTGAAGTGAACAGGACACCGGCGCGGGCGTGGCAAGCACACCAAACGTGCGGCCGGACTTCGCCGCCGTCTGCCCGAGGGTGATGATCGAGCCATCCTCGGCAAAGACGCCGATACGCTTCACTGTCACAGGAATGGTCAGGGCGCTTTTGGCTGGAATGGTGCCCACATCCTCGATGAGGGGCGTGACTTCGTAGAAGGGGTGCTTGTCGAAACCAAAGTTCCCGTTGTTGGCGGCGATCAGGCCGTGGTTCTCAATGGTAAAATTGATCACCTTGGTCTGGCCGAGTTCGGTCAGGTCTTCAACGTCGAGCACCGAAGGGGTCACGGTGACGACGGGGGCCGGCACGTTCGTTTCGAAAGTGGTTTCGACGCTGATCTTGTAGTGGTCCTGGATTTCCACCTCCTCCACCTTCCACGTGTAGCTCACATATTCCCGGCTGATGAAGATCTGGCGGAAGGTGGTCTCCCCCGCATTGACATAGAGATTTCCTGCCCAGCGGGTGTGCTGCGGGGAGTCCACCTCGAGACTGTACCAGCCCTCGGGAATTCCCGTCAGGGAAACCCTGCCATCCGCCGCCGTGTCAGCCGTGCGCACTTGTTCAGCGCTGATGGCGTCACGCAGAGTGACCGTCGCCCCCTGCACGCGCGGCGCCGCAGCTGTGAAGTAGTAGGCCTCATCCACGGCTTCGATCTGGAGGTCCCCCGTCCGGCCGGAAACGACGCGGAACGCAAAGGGAACATTGAGGGAACTCCCCGCAGCCGGATCAATGACCAGCGAGCCATTGTAAAGCGTGAGGCCGACGTCCGCAGAAGGGGCAAGCAGTAGTGTCACCGAGGCGGATGCGCCCGGCTCAAGGGCTGCGAGGGAGCCGGGCGATGCAGGCTGCAGCCAGGGCAGCGCAGGAAGAAGCACGTCCAGCGGCCCGGTCGTGAGGCCGCCCGCATTCGTCACAGTGAAGGATATGCTCTTCTGCTCCCCGCGCAGGACCGAGGCTTTCAGGCTCTCCGGGTTCACCACCAAGTGCGGCATGAGGGGCCGGACCTCGACCTGGATGGGGAAGTCGCAGGTCACCCCCTCATTGCTGGACAATCGCAGGGTGATGGTGTGGTTTCCGTGAAATCCGGAAGCAGCCGTAAAGGCCACGCCGGCCTGGTAGGACTGGCCCCCCGCGAGCACGGCCGAGGGCAGTGCGGGATTCACCGTCAAGCCGGCTGGCGGGTTCACGGCAGTGAGGGAAAGACCCGTCAACGGATAGGCGGTCGGATTTGAAAACGTGCCGGTGATGCTGGCTGAAGAGGCCTCATCGAAACTGACACTTGCGGCAGGGAAGTCTTTTCTAATGGTGAGGATGGCGAAAGCGTCCTGCACCGGTGCCTCGGCCACACCGGGGTGGCTTGCCCCGATCTCGTAGTCCCCCCCTCTCCTGGCAGCGGACGCCAGGCGGTGGAGAAATCCCCGGCGGAGTTCGTAATGGCGGCAATGATTCGCTCAGTACCGTCGACGCGGATGTGGATGTTGACGAGGACGGAGGGGACTTTCGATCCGTCCGGTCTGGAGGCAGAACCGGTGAAAACGATGGGAGTGTTCGCCGGCACACGGCCGGCCGCAGTCTGCACCACCGCTGAATAGGAAGCCCCGACGACTACAGGCTGGGCAAAGAGGACAGTGTTGTTGGTTTCCAGCAGCTCCTCCACGGCAGAAGCAGCATCCGTCGTTACCAGCAGCCAGTAAGTGCCCGCCTGCCTCGGAGCCCGCACCGGTTCAGTACGGCCAAAGCCGACTCCCGGGTTCAAAATGCCGGAAAACTGGTACTGCGCCAGGATCACGTCATTCCCCGGAACGGGATCGGTGGAAAGCAGAACCCGCTGCACAAACGGGGCCGATGACGGGGCCGAACCCCGATTCTCCACCCGGTAGCCGACAGAGAAGCTGGCTTCGGTTTCCAGACTGGCAGGAGCCGTCGCATCGAGGACAAGCAGATCCGGCAGCTGCAGGTCAGTGACCAAAACCCGGGCCTGCGCGGGGCTGAAGCCGGGCCCGGACGCGGACACGAGCACGGGAACACTCCCGTCTGCGATGCCATCAGCCACTCCATTGATGGAAAATGTAATCTGGTCCGCTCCGGCGGGAATCTCAACAGTGGCAGGCAGGGTCAGTTGACCCGCCGGGGAGGCACTCAAAGTGACCGTCAAAGGCCCGGCGACCCCGCCCCGCTGGCGGCGCAGCGTGGCAATACCTGAGCCGCCCTCTGCCACGTAGCCTGCCGCATAGTCCAGCTCAAGCGCCGCCCCCTCGTCGTCACCGATGCTCAGCGTGACGGGCGGACTTTCGCTGATGAGGCCATCTCCAGGCAGGCTCAGCTGCGCCCGGAGTACGGCGGTCCTTGTTCCATCCACAGTCGCGTTGTCGACCACAGAAAGAGGAAACGAAACCGAAGCCTGCCCGGCGGCCATTGTTGCAAGGGCCGGCAGGCTCACAGAGGCGGGCAGGGAGTTCGCCAGGGAAACGGTGAGCGGCAGGGACGACGCCGGCGTCCTCGTCACCGTCACGATGGCCGCATTGGCTCCCGCAGCCTCGGAAACCGAAGTGCGGTCAAGGGAGAGAGTCAGGGTCGGCCAGTCATCGTCGATCAACGAGACCACCGCCTGCGCCCCGGCGACGCCACTGGCAGTTGCTGTGATCCGGACTTCCGTGACCGGCTCGATGGTAATGTCCTGAAGGCCGGTAATGGTGAATGGAACGACCGTCTGCCCGGCCGGGATGGCCACAGAAGGCCCGGCGTCCAGTTGGGCTGGACGCGAGGACGCCAGTGTCACCGACAGCGGGCTCGTCATTGCACGACTGAGCAGGATTTGCCCGCTCAATGTGGCGCCTTCCATTAGTGAGGCACCGAGGCTCAATGACAGCGCGGGCGGCAAAATTGAAACGATGGAAGCGCTGCTGGCGTTGTTGGTTTCCGAAGTGGCAGCGGCATTGTACTCGAAAACGGAGTCGCCTGCGTCAACCGTCACGGTCACCTGCAGACTGCCGGCCCCCGCCGTTCCCTCCGGAAGGGCCAGAGTATGGCTCCGCAGTGAACCTCCCCCGGCAGGAATTGCGCCGAGGTTGACTCCGTAATACACAGTCGTGTCCAACACCACGCTTCCCGTGGTGGTGTTCAGCACCCGCACACGGTCATTCCACGAACCCGCCGCCGCTGCGGTGCCCGAATTTCCATCCGTCCAGCCGATAGTGATCGAGCCGCCTGCCTGCGGAGCGGCGGGCGTGACGACAAGATCCGACACCACCAAATCCGGGTAGTCAGCCAGGGCCGAACTCACCGGCAGCACGGCGGTGTTGTTTGCCTCGGCATTTCTCTCCGGGAAGAATTCCCGAAAACTGGCCTGGGCATCTGTCGTGATCCGGATTTCAAGATCGCCTGAGCCTGCGGGTCCGTCGGGGAGCCGCAGCGCCACCAGACGCTGCCGGCTTCCACCTGCGAGGATCACCCCCGCTCCCGGTCCGGCCAGATCGTATGGCACCAGCTGGTCGAGAACCACGCCGCCAGTTCCCAAGTTTCGGACGACCACCCGCTCGGCAAAACCGGCCGACACAGGCAGATCGCCCTCGACCCCGGTCTGCCAGCGCACGATGACATCCCCGCCCGACCTAATGCCTGACGAGGGTTCCACCACTGGATTCGTCACCACAAGGTCCAGAGAAGCCGAAATGCCCGCCCCCTTGATGTTGTTCTGTTCCGCAGCGGAGTGGCTGACCCCGTTGTGCTCGTAAACGGCATCCCGGCTGTCAATGGTGACCGCAACCACAAAAAGCCCGCCCCCGTCCGGCTTGAATGCCAGTGACTGGGTGCGGACGGCATTCACCGCAAGCGAGGCCGTGGAGTCGCGCTCCACGGACAGGACGTCCCGCCCCTCTGTGAGAGACGAGATAACGATCCGCTCTTTCCAAGCGGCAGCGCCCCCTGTGCCCCGGTTGGCGGAATCCCAACCAACTGTATAAGTCCCCCCGGGGTCCGGACCGGCCACAACGACATTCTCGACAACGAGGTCGGCATAAGGCGCCAGATCGATGCGAAATGAGGCGGGAGAAACCCGCACGTTGTCCTCCTCGTTTTGCAGTTCAGCCACAGCACGTCCACTGTCCGTCTCCACGATCAGGAAAAAATCCCCGCTGACCCCGGCTGGAAGCAGGGCGGAAAAGGACGCGGAATAGGAAGCTCCGGGAGCCAGCGAACCCGAGTGGGGAAATATCCCGAGCTCGATGTCGTCCGCATCACCATGAACGGTGTTCGTGGAAAGGACGACGCGGTCATTCCATGCAGACACGGGTGTGGGGTTGCTGCCATCGTTCCGCACTACAAAGGAAAAACCGGCATTTTGCCCGCTTAGAAAGCCCGCTGCCGGAGGCGTCACCCCGGCCACACGCAGGTTGGCAAAAGCCTCGAACTTCAAATCCTGCACAACAAAAAATTCTGTTGGAGAATCGTTGTTTCCGCTGATGACCAGCTGGACCGTCGCACTCGCGTCCGGAATGACCGCACTCAGTTGAAACGTGTGATCCACATTTCCGGCGGCACCCACGCCTTCGGGATTGAACTCCTCGCCGTTGATGAATCCGTTGCCATCCGTGTCGAAGGGCGTCACGAGATTCAAGGTCGTGGCGGCGCCTCCCGCATCGCGCAGGACAAGCTCCGCTTTGAGCGAGTCCGTGGCCTCAAAATTTCCCGCACTGCTGTTTTCGAAAGCTCTCAGACTCATGGAAAACTGGACGGCTCCACTCGTCGAGGCCAGGTCGACAATTTTGGTTGAAAACGCCTTCGGCGTCGTGCCTCCGCCGTCGTTCAGCGTTGCCGTCCGGGCGGTCTCGTCAAAGCTCCACGCCAGCGGCAGGTCACCCGTTGTGAGGACATTGGGCGAAAGACCGGCGAAGTTCTTCAAACCGATAATTTTTGCCTGAGGGGGCGAAACCGTCACCGAAGTGTTCACCAGGGCATTCGCCGTGTCGGTGAAAACGATCGTTTTGCTGCCGCCACTCACAGGGTATGGTCCAAAGTTGGCTGCCACACCATAGCAGCCTGTCGGACTTTGAATTTTGACCACCGGGTGATTTCCGGAACCGTTCCGCTTTGCTCCGGCTCAATCGTCCGGCCAGCCGCTTGACTGGGCTCCGCTGGGCTGGAGGGAACTGCTTTGCGGGTGTTTTCGCCGG